>DATEHX010000390.1:0-10133 GCA_035279345.1 Pyrinomonadaceae bacterium
TGAAGCCTTCGTTCCAACCCGGAAACGGATACGACAGCGCCGATTCGACAATGCTCGGGCGGACGATGCTTTTGACGATGCCAGGCTCAGCCGCGACAAGCTGTTCGCCGAGTGACTTCGTGTAGGTGTAGATGTTGGGCCAACCCCAATAAGCCGCGCGCTCAACGCCGAGGTCGGTCAGACGCGTGCGTGTCCAGACTTTTCGCTCGCGCGCAACGGCGAGCCCGAGCGCGTCGGGATCGTCGACGTCACGCCCCTCTTCGTTCAGCCGCTTGCGGGCGAGTTCGCGAAACTTTGCCGCCATCATCGCGTCGCGCGCTTCGTCACGAACGCGATCCGCCAGCTTCGCGCAGTCGGCGATCTCCTTATCTACGGAAAACTCGACACCCGGCATCTCGTGACGTCGCGGAAAATAACCGAGCACGTCATCACTTTCCCAAACCGCGCCGGAACGATTACCGGCTACAAAGCAGGTGGAAACGTGGACCAGCGCCGGGCGTTTCATTCGCTTGGCAAAAGCGATCACGTTTTGCGTGCCGACTACGTTCGTGCGCAGACCGCTTTCGAGTGTGGGATTGAACGTGACGTTACCGGCGGAATTGATGATGATGTCGACGTCGTCGGCGATCGCCTGCGCTTCTTCCTCGCTGTAACCAAAGTTCGTATCGGCGATGTCGCCGCCTTTGACTACGATTTTGTCGCTGATGAAGCCTTCCAGCGCGGAACCGTAACGCTCGCGCAGCGGATCGAACGGCGGCGCGGTGATGATGTTGTTCCAGAAGCGCGTCTCCGACTCCTCCTGCGAACGCGCGCGCACAGTGAGGTAGATCTTGCCGACGTTCGGAAAGCGATGGAGCAACATGCTCAGCGTCACCTTGCCGAGAAAGCCCGTGCTGCCGATGAGGAAGATGCGTCGGTCGTTGTAGATTTCTGTCGGAGATAGCTTCATAACTTTCACCAAACAAGCCATCCACAGATTACGCAAATTCTGTGTAATCTGTGGATGGTTTTACTCCATGTCGGCAATGCCAATTATTGGCTGGTGCAGCATCGTGATCTCGGCGGAGCTGCCCATGTAACTGCGAGCCATCGCAATCGCTTCGGTCAGATTGTCCGCGCGTTCCCAACCCAGAATCCCGGGCACGTGCGCGTTCTCGCAGCCCGCCGCGATCACTTTCCCGACGTGCTGGCGGCCATTCTCGCCCCAGTACCACATGAAAAACGGATGCGCGCCGTGATACGCGTTGCCACGCCGGTACATCTCGATATAACTCGGATTATTCGCAAACTCCTGCTCGTACTTCTCACGCAACGTGAACGCATCGCGTGTCTCCGGTAACAGGCGATGGAAAAACTCGATGTAGCTCGGGTGAAACTGGTGATCGAACTCGTCGTAACACGGATGGTGCAAAATCATCACGCCGCCTTTTTTCAGCAACGGCTTGTTGCGATAGAAGTTGAAGTGATAACCAAGCGCCATCACCTGGACCAGCAACGGATTCAGGATCGAGTAAACGTTGTACGGCGAGATGTCGGGAATGCCGGTGATCAGAATGTCAGCCTGGCCGCGGATCGGAATCGCGTACTGCTCGAAACCCTTCGCAACGATCTTCTCGTGCACCGGTTCGGTCTTGCCGGCGTGAACGGCAATCATCTCGTACGCCGCCGGCCGCGAGTGCAACAGCTTCCGGCGCGCCTGACGCGGCAGTTTGTTCATCGTGAAACGCATCGCTTCAAACTTCATGCGATCGAACGCGGTGAAGTCGTCTTCGTTGCGGAGCAGAAAATCCATGTCCGCGCCATACATGCGATTGTTGATGGCCGTCTCGATGTGAAAGACGTTCAGCTCCCGGTCCACAATCTTTCCGAGCTGAACGACTTTGTGATTCAAGGCCGAGGCCGCCGGATCCATGTAACTGTCTGAATCGCGAATCGTCTGCGGATCGTGATGCATCCGCAGCGACTCGTAATCGCAGAGTCCGACGGCGACGGATTTGTGACCGCCGTCCATCGGCACGAGATTGATATTGACGTAAATAATCAGATCGCTTTCGGCGGCGCGGCGATTCAGTACCAACGGGTCTTTGTGTTTGGTTTCGCCGATCTTGATCAGCCCATCGGACCACTCTGCGTCGTGGTTGTAATAACGATCGGGATAGTAGTCAGCGAAGATTCGCGGCCCAACCATGCGCTTCATTTCCCACTCCGTCATCTTCCGGTGCAGGGAATTGGCGATGATGATGTGTACGTCGTCGACGCCGTGACCGGCGAGCATGTCGCAGACGATTTCGAGAATCGTTTGACGAATGTCCGGCGTCGCCATGGGAGGCAACGGCAGACTGATGTCGTCGACGGCGATCGTGACCTTCATTCCCGGCTCGAGTTGTGCAAACAGCGGATCGCAGTCGTGCGGATGATTCAGCGCATAACGGATCGCCGCTTCACGATTGGGCAGACCCTTGATCGACGGATTGGGATAGAGCACGCGCGTGCCGATCGGCAGATCTTCGAGAATGAAGTCTTCGCCCGAAGGAATGATGCGCGGCGCGCTGTCGCGGTCGATGTAGACGACGGATTCGTGTGTTTTACGTCTGAGTTGAAGTGCCATATTGTTTATTGTCGATTGCCAATTTCCGATTGTCGATTTTTTGGCGCCCTTAAATCGGCAATCGGAAATTGGCAATCGACAATCATTTCAGGTTCAGTATGGGCCAGTCGTGATGCAGTGCCGTTTGTCGCAAACGCATATCCGGGTTAATGACCGCCGGGTGGCCCACGATCGAGAGCATCGGAAGATCGCTCATGCTGTCGGTGTAAGCGTAGGAGTCGCTCAAGCTGATGCCTTCGCGCTCGGTGTAGGTCCTGATCCACGAAGCTTTCGTCGCCGCGGCCATTACCGGCGGCAGCAGGCGGCCCGTTGCGAGACCGTTTACAAACTCCAGCCGGTTGGTGACGAACTCGGTGATTCCGAGGTGCTCCATCAACGGTTTGACCGAGAGATCCAGCGCGCCCGTGATCACCACCTGCCGCAGGCCGAGTTTTCTTGATTTGTCGATGAGTTCGTACGTGCCGGGAAAAACCGCGGGCTTGATTACGTCTTCAAACAATTCCTGCGCGAAGTAGCGCAGGCGATCCTCCGACTGTCCCTTATAGCGCTTGAAATAGAGGTCGTTAAAGACTTTTCGGCTATACTGGTCCGTCACTGCGAACAAAGGCAGGCTCAGATAGGTAGCCGCGCTCTTCTTGAAACTGGCCAGCAGGTTCGTCTGGCGGCCCGCATAGAATGAGAGCGTATGCACCAGATTGGTGCTCACCAGAGTTCCTTCAAGATCGTAAAATGCTGCCCCTGCCAAGCTCTCCTCCAGTAAACCCGGCGTGATGTAATTGCTTTGGCGCCGAAATGAAAGTCACTATACCGTATTAAGTGGCCGTTTCAATAACGCGAAACAAAAGTATTACAAACTGTATGTCAGTGCTAGACAATCGGAGGTCGTTTGATGGGAAAGCTTAGGAAAAGTGGCAAAAAAGTACGTTCGGTGATGATGGTTTCGGCGGCGGCAACGCTGGTTTTTGCGGGTATTTCGTGTCAGCAAGCGCCCACGGCGGACCGGATGGCGATCGACACGGGCGACGCCAAGATGGCGGCGGACCGGATGGCCGAAGGGGACGCGCTTTACGACGGTCGTGAAGACATCAACAAGGCGCGAGTCGCGGTGGCGGCGCTGCGGCAGGCGAGGACCGCCGATTACGACAACTACGACGCGGCGTGGAAACTGTCGCGCGCGGCTTTCTACGTCGGGGACCACACAGACAACGACTCCGAACGAGATGATATGTTTCGCGAAGGCGTCGAGGCCGGGAAGGCGGCGGTCGGGCTTCAGCCAAGCAAACCGGACGGCCATTTTTGGTTAGGAGCCAACTACGGCGGTATCGCGGCCCACAGCACGCTCGGGAACCTCTCGAGTTTTCAGGACATCAAGGGCGAGATGGAAGCCGTGTTGAAGATCGACGAGAGTTATCAGGGCTACAGTGCGTATCTCGGTCTCGGGCGGCTTTATCTGCAAGCGCCACGGGTGATGGGTGGCGATTCAGCCAAAGCGATCGAGTATTTGGAAAAGGGCTTGAAGTTGAATCCCAACAACACCGTGATGCGCCTGCATCTCGCTGAAGCCTTTGAAGCAAACAATCGCGGCGCCGAAGCAAAGAAACAGATCGAAACGATTCTAGCGTCGACACCCGATCCCAAATACACCGCCGAACACAAAGACGCCGTCGCGAAGGCACAGAAGCTACTGGCGAAGATCGGTTAACGCGACGGTCTAGCCACAAGAAGCACAAAAAGGCACAAGAGGCACAAGAAGAAATGACAGGTAGTAAGTGTTTCCACTTTTCTACCTTTCTGTCTTGTGCCTTTTGTGCTTCTTGTGCCTCTTGTGGCTCAAGGTCGCGTTATGCGACGGATTTCTTCAAGGGTGCGGCGGTGCTGTTCGAGTTTCTGGCCGGCTTCGCCGAGTTTGCCTTCGGCGGTCAGGCGTTGGTAGTCGTCGAACTCCTGGATTGCGCGGTTCACTAGCTGTTGTAAGTTTTGTGAAGGCGTCGTTGACGGCGATGGAGCTGGCTGGCCAGGAGGCGGCGTTGGACCAGGCTGAGCACCCGGTTGACTCGGTTGCGCAGCGGCTTCTCCAAAGAGGTTTGTCATCGCTTCACCGAACGTTTGCCCGTACGCAAGCTTCTCGTGCGTCGCCAGCACCACGATCCGCAGCTCCGGCATCGGACTGTGCTCCGCCTGCAAATAGATCGGTTCCACAAACAACAACGAACGCCCGAGCGGTATCACCAACAAATGTCCGCGTATCACGCGCGAGCCTTGCTGATTCCACAACGTAAACTGCCCCGAAAGCTGCGCGTTCTGATCGATACGCGCGTCGATCTGAAGTGGACCATCAATCAACCGCGACTTTGGAAAATTGTACGCGAGTAATTTCCCGTAATTCTCTCCATCACTACGCCCCGCAATCCACCCAATCAAGTTATTCCGGTTGACCGGCGTGAAGGGAAGGATCAGCACAAACTCCATCGACTGCGGCTCGCCCGGCAACTGCATCAACACGTAGTAAGGATCGATTGGCGTCGTTTGCTTCTTGCCTTCTTTATCGAGTGTGATCCGATTCGCGATGTTCCAAACGTCTTCGCGTTGGAAAAAAGTCTTTGCGTTTTGCGTGTGATAGAGGTTGTAAACCTCGCCCTGCGCGCGCAGCAGCGTCTCCGGATAACGCACGTGCGCCCGCAAGTCCGCCGGCATCTCGCTCGCATCGCGAAATAGTCCGGGAAAGACCCGGCTGTACGCAGCGATCAACGGGTCTTGCTTATCAAACACGTAAAAGTTCACCGAGCCGTTGTAAGCGTCGATCACGACCTTCACGCTGTTGCGGATGTAATTGACGGAATTGCCCGCGACGTCGTGATGAGTCGAGTAAGGAAAGTAAGCCGACTCGGTAAACGCGTCGATCATCCAAAACAGCCGGCCTTCGTTACTGACGACGATGTAAGAATCTTTGTCGTAGGTTAAGAACGGCGCGACGCCATTGATGATCTCGCGAATGTTGCGGTTGATCAGGACGCGGCTATCGCTTCTGATGTCGTTCGAGAACGGCAGTTTTGAAAGATCGCCCAGACTCCACGCCAGCAACATGCGCCGCAAACGATTACCGATCCTGATCCCACCGGTGCCCTGGTAAGTCGTGTAGGTGTTCGTGTCGCCCTGCGGATAATCAAACTCCTGCTGGCTGGTGTTGACGTAAACGAAGCGGTCCGTCAGTTCTCCGTAATAGATCTCCGGGCGCGTGACTTTGATCTCCGGCGCAGTCGACTGGACCGGCATGTTTGAGAGCACGAACTGTGGCAGACCTTCCGGCGTGAAACCGTTCGCGCTGTTCATGGTGACGCCGTAACCGTGCGTGTAGATCAATCGTTGGTTGATCCAGTTCAGCGACGACTGTAGTTTCGCATCGTTAATCTCGCGCGGCGCGATCATCATCTGGCGCGTTTGGCCGCCGACGACGTAGCGATCGACGTCGACGTCAGGGAAGTCGTAGTAAGTGCGGATAGCCTGAATCTGGCGCAACGTGTCCTGTAACGCCTGCCAGTCCCAAAGACGAATGTTGTCTATGCCGGCGCGATTGTTCTGGAGGTCGAGCCCGGCGATGGACGTGTCCGCTTCGTAATCGCGCAGTTCGATCTGTTCCAAACCAAAGGCGCGGCGTGTCCATTCGAGGTTGTGACTGATGTACGGCGTTTCGCGATCCAGCTCGTTTGGTTTGACGATGAAACTCTGAATGTACGACGGCACGAGCACCACGCCGACGATGTACACCGCGACCGGAAGCGCCAACGCAATCACCAGCAAACTGAAGCGCCTGACGCTAAACGCATTCACGAGCGAGACGATCGCGCCGATGATCAGCGCGACCGTAACGAAGAGCAGCGCCGGAAGCGTGTAGTGCGCTTCCGTGTAAGTGACGCCCGAAAAGATCGAATGATCCTGCCAAAGGTAAGGGAAGCGCGACAGGTAAGTGCGCCAACTCAGCACGAGCAACACAAGCGCGAGCGCGCAGCATACTGCTCGAAACGCTGCGCCTGACGACCAACGCACACTCGGCTTGAGCACCGTTTGCGGCAGACCCAGCAGCGAATACGCAACCGCCGCAATCAAAATGACGACCGTGACGCCAAACAACCACGAACTGATCAGATCGTAGAACGGCAGCGAAAAGAGATAGAACCCTAGCGATTTGCCGAAGATCGGATCGTGCGTCGAGGTTGACGGTTGATTGAAGTAGAGCGCGAACTGCCGCCAGTGCTCTTTCACGCTAAAGCCGTAGATCAGTCCGAAAATACCGGAGACAATCCAGCCAAGCGGCCGGATGAATCGCGCCGGTGAAAACTGGAACGGCTGGTTGTTGAGAACAATCGTGCGCTTTTCGAAAGCGTACGCGCCGAAGAGCCGCTGAAACAGCCAGAACGTGGCGCTAAGCAACAGCGCGGTCAGCACCGCGGAACCGACGAAAAGCAGGGCTTTCGCTTTGAAGATGTACCAATAGACCGAGGAGTAACCGAGTGAACCAAACCACAGCGCCGAGAGATAAACTGAAAGTATTCGTGAGAACGAGACGAACAGCAGCAGCGCGGCAAGCAGAACCCAGATCCATAGCCTGCGCCGGCGAGGGGTCACGTCGATCACGTTTGCGTTGCGCGCGTTAGCACTCACGCCCGCTAGCATACGCGTAATGAAGCGTTGGGCTCAACGGGCTAGTGCTCTTCTCAGTGTCTCCGTGCCTTTGTGGTTCAATATGCTTGGAAAAAACAACCACAGAGTCACAGAGACACAGGCGCTCAACGAGTGAACAGGGAATCGAATCTCAAGCCACTGGATCCTTCGCCGCTTCCGACGCGTTTCCGGCGGCCGATCCACAGGTGCGCAGAGCCATCATGCCAACGCGCGAATTGATAGCCGCGAGTAACGCGAACGCCTTCGCGTGGTAGTTCTTCTTCGAAGATGTCTAGACGGTTCGTCTCACCACCCTCAAGAATCGCGCCTTGCGCCTCGACAAACTCCTCTTTGCCGTCGAGCTTCAACAGCTTGCCGCGTTCCAAACGCAGACCGGTCGATCGTTTCACGGGAACCAAAGGAACCCAGTAGTCAGGAACCTCAGTCGCCAGTTTGTAAACTGTTTTGCCGGTCAGCGAAGGCGGTTGTGTTGCTGGTCCATTGCGCCGTTGCTCGAATCTATTCAACTGTTGCTCGCTTGCGCTTTCGATAATGCGTTCGACTCCCCAGGCCATGTTCGCCATCTCATCACGCAGGAACAGCACCTCTTCGATCGGACGGCTCTCCAGACTCTTCACCAGCGACGGCGGCAGGAAGAACAGATTTGCGGACGGCTTTCCGGTCGCAGTGTCTCGCGGCACGGTGCCGCGCAAAGGTGCGTGCTCAAACATGTGCCACGTTGAAAACGGCTCCGGCAGTTCGCCTGACGGTTGCAACGCCGTCCGGACGCCAAACGAGTCCGTTATCACCAGCGAGTTGGTGCGATAAAGCGAGCCAACATTCAGTTCGACCGGAATGACAAACCAGTCGTTGCCGTAGGAGAGAGCAAACTCAACCAGCAACAGCCGCAGCATATCGGTTGGTCCCGCGTCCACCGAGCCGAAGTTCACCTGTGCATCTTCAAACTCCCAGAACCGCGCCGCCGGCATTCCGCGAAAACTCGCGGGAGCCGGAATCGCGGTTTGCGTGACTTCTTTGAACGCGTTATCGGCGGCTGCGCCCAACGTCACTCCGGAGTTCGCATCGAACGCGTACCAATCGAGATGACCCTCGTAGTATTCAGGAGCAGTCAAGACGCGTTCACCATTGCTGAAACGCGCGCCAACCGAGAAGGCATATTCCATTCGCTCCGCCAGCCACGCCGAATCGTCGTTTGATTGAGGCTCACTGAAAAGAGTGTTGGACCACTGCAACCAAAGCCGCGCGGCTTTCTCGACTTCCGCGACATCGCCGCCATCAATTTCCAACTCCGCTGCAAGCGCAATTTCGCCGCTACCCGTCGGCCGAAACGCCGCGGCGAGTCGCCGGCCATCGGGAACCCGGCCGGTCATCAGATCGACAAAAGCCAAGCTATCGCGATCGAGACTCTCGCGTTGCGCCGCACTCAACGGCTGCAACGCAAACTCGCGAATGAACGCGTCGCGATAGCGGGCACGCGTCTCAGGCTGAAGCGGTTGCTGGTCCAACAAGCGCAGGAAGTGTTGTCCCGCTTCCACGGCCAACCGGAGTTTTTTCGGTTGCTGCTCTCCATCTAGGCGAACTGTTTCGCGCTCGACGAGCGTTTCCAGCGGCATACGCGCACCATCATATTTCGACGCAGTGATTTGACTCTTCGGCGCAATCGCTCCGGAGTGATATCGCGTCAACGGCGCCGACTCACCGCGCCAGCGCGCGCCTACCGGCGAGCCGTTGTCTTCGCCTTCAAACTCACCGAACTGCCATTGCCGCGCCAATAGCCAAAGAGGATCGTAGATGCGCGCTTGCAGACTCGTATTCATCTCCGCATCGCGGCTGCGCGGCTCAAGTCGTAACCAACTGGTGATTGACGGCATAAGTCCCTCTACTTAATCGTGGTGAAGTCGGTCGAGACTGTGTCGCCCAACGTGTTGCAAGCGAAGTACAGCGCCGGCAAGTAATGGCCGACTTCGTCGAGCGCTTCGGAATCAACGGCGCGAATGCGCGCGAGGTCGAGTGTTTCCAACAGCACTTGCTGTAAGGACCAAGCGGTCCATGGCAGGCCGATCTCCGGTGGTACCGCGATCAGGATCGTTTGCGGTGGCGCGGCACTCGGCTGATCGTACTGAAGCGCGATTCCGGTGATCTCGGTCGGGCTTGGTATGACTTCGACCCACTCGTCGATCAGAACGCCCGCGAGTGGTTTGGCAGCGTCAACAGACGAAACAGACTGCACCGCGATCGAGACTTTGCTGCCCGATGGAGTCTGTCCGGTCTTGAACGGCAGGGCCAACCAGCGATCGTTGGCTGTGAACGGAAGCTGCGCGATGGTGAGCTTAAGCCGTTCGCCAGTGTTGAGCGCTTCCGAATAACTGATCGCGGCGTTGAGTTTGCCGACGCCCTCGCGCACGTGCGCCATTCGTTCGAACCAGGTGGTGGACGCGAGTGGATCGCCGTCCTGCAGCTTGGTGCTGTCGCCGAACGCCTGCTGAAGTTCCGCTGCATTGCTGGATTTGAAACGTGGCAACACTGTGAACGCTTTGCCGAAGACGAGACGCAGTTGGGCCAACGCGCGATCGCGCCTGGCTTCAGCGGTTGCCGGTGCGGTTGTGCCCAGGTTTGCGAGTTCTGCTTCTCGTTTCGTCAACTCCTTGCGAATGGATCCTGCTTGTAAAAGCAAAATCTCGCGATCGGCGGGAGCATCACCGGCAGCGATCAACGGCACGGCTCCGGCCACACCGAAAGCCGCGGCGCGCAAGATCAGTTCGCGCAATGTCTCGAGCTTGGCTTGCTCTGGCGTCGCGAGTTGATCGTCAAAACTCTTGCCGGTTTCGGTGAACGATGCGATTGC
>DATEHX010000391.1:0-2955 GCA_035279345.1 Pyrinomonadaceae bacterium
GGATTTCATCCTTCACGCGGCGTTGCTGGGTCAGGCTTTCGCCCATTGCCCAAAATTCCCGACTGCTGCCTCCCGTAGGAGTCTGACCCGTATGTCAGTGTCAGTGTGGCCGACCGCCCTCTCAGGCCGGCTACAGATCATAGCCTTGGTAAGCCATTACCTTACCAACTAGCTAATCTGCCGCAGGCTCCTCTTCAGACGCGAGGTCTTACGATCCCCCGCTTTAACAACTGTCACCATTAGGTGCCGCTGCATTATGCGGTATTAGCAACCGTTTCCGGTTGTTATTCCCCATCCGAAGGTAGATTACCTACGTGTTACTCACCCGTGCGCCACTCTACTCGCTCCCCGAAGGGAACTTTCGCGTTCGACTTGCATGTCTGAGGCACGCCGCCAGCGTTGATTCTGAGCCAGGATCAAACTCTCGTTAGAATTTGCTCTCTAGCAACATTATCGTTACTGGTTCTATTTACTTAAGTCTCGATAATGACTCTTGCGAGTTTTAGACGCGAACTTTATCGTTCACGTTTTGACTCTCAAAGGTCTTGAGACGGACACGCTCTATCTAGTTTTCAAACATCGAAGTCCAAATTGTATTTGGATTGCCTTACAGACGATTCAAACTCGCCCCAAGCAAACGGGGATATTAACTAACGACCCCGTATCTGTCAAGCGAGCCCGAAATCATTTCCTACTGGCCGCTTCCCCGTGAAGAGGAATGGGCATTATAGGGACAAAAACTCACTTGTCAATACCTCTCGTCCAAAAGAAAACTGTTTTGAGTTCAAGCTTTAGCTCGGACCGCGGTTTTTGAGTTCAACCTTTAGCTGTCAAACGCTTCGCAGCCTAAAGGCTGAACTCAAAACGCGGTACTCAGAACTGTCTCACTGGCTCGTGAGGACCCTATCTCCGAAGGCGGGGAGTTAGATGCGTTTTACGCTTCGGGGTTGCTTAATTTTTCGTAGTAACTTCCCCGCTCGCAGCCGCGGCAAACAACACTGCCGTCGGGCCGCATCACCTCGCGCCCATCGTTCACACCCTCATTACAAACAGCACAAGTCACTCGCGAACGAGGACTCCCGGGAGCATCCATTTCATTCAGCTCCAAACGGACGAACTCAGAAGAAAACAATTCCTCATCCGTTGCCTCCGAATATGCACGAAACTGCCGCTCGCTTTTTTTCGCAATCGACGAGAATCTCTCATCCGCCAAACGGCGCGAACTCTCACGCGCAACCACGCGCACGGCTTTATTCGTTTCTGTATTCAAAAACGTTGCGGCTACCTTGCCGTAATCAACGTACTTCAAAGATCTCTTTCCCAGCCGCACGCCGGTCGCCGCACTGACCGCATCAGCCATACAGCGATCTATCTCCACCCAAACGATCGTCTTTCTCCGATCAGTTCCGCGTGGATCGTCGAGTCCAACCAAGCGGCAACCGAGCAGCGCCATGCGCGCGCCCAGCAACTGTCCGGCGCACATGTGCCCGTGCAGCAGCTCACACTCTTTCAATATCTCTTCAAGCGATTGCACTGCCAACGCCTTCCCTCACAACCGCCCGCACTCGCTCTATCAGCGAACCAAGATCATCTTCATCCGAAACGTAAATCAAATCCGCTTCGTCCAACACTTGCCGTGCAGACTTCTTAATCTTCGTCTCATCTGCTCGCCGCACCATCACAAAAAAATCTACGTCAACGAAACTCGCAAAACTGTTGCCCTCGACAAACACCCCTTTCGACTTAACACGCTCGAGCGTTTGCCGAATGCCTGTTTCAATCTGATCGTCAGTGGCAATCAACCAATGAACGTTCGAAGCGCCCGCGTCCCAATAACGCCCCGTGTCTTTGCCGAACGCGTACGTAGCGTCGCGTCCCGAACGCACCACCGGCTCCGCGGCCAGCAGATGACTTACACAACACGCGTGCGGGTCTTTGCCACACGATCGATAGTGTCCGCGAGTCGTCTTAACAGCTTCCCAGCCCGGAAACGCAGCCAGCAACTCACACATCAAGGTCGTCTTGCCAACGTTGGAAGTGTAACCGCCAATACCGATCACGAGCGGACGATCCATAATCACTTATCTTCGACGTTTGCCACCGGTCCCAAGGTTGGGTGCATTTATTTTCAAAACTCCGCGCGCGTCTTTGTAGACGCTGTAACGCACCTCTTTGACTTCCCCGCCCTCGTCTTCCTGCAACCGGATCGTAAACGTCTTGTTATCGCCATGTCCTTCGACACGCGCGGGCAAGTAGCCCCTCAAATCCGGGCTCCGGTACGCCGTGTAATGCTCCTGATTGCGCTTATCATAACCAAGCACATAAATGCGGTCGAAATCCGGTTCGTCCACGCCCTGCTGCCGGTTCGCACTGCTTTTCTCCAGGATCATCCAGCTTCCCGGCTTTGCTTCGCGCGCGCCGTCTTTATTGACGTCGTTGCTGTCCTTGTCTCCGTCGAGACGTTGCCAGGCAACAAACTCCCGGCCTGTGCGATAAAAAATGATGTCGCTCGGAACGGAAAGCTCTACCTGTTTGCCGTAAATCCAACCCGCCGGCGCGGGTGATGCACCCGGCGGAAGCCGCACTTTGTACCAAAGCTCGTTCGCGTCCTCTTCTTCTGGTTCCTCGTCGCCCTGCCGCCCGGGTCTCGACGATCCTTGTTGTACGCTCCCTGCCTTTGGCGCCACGTCGCTTTCAATCGCTTCTGACGACTTCGGTTTCGGCACACGCTTCCACCCCACGATGTCGAAACTCGAACCACTGTCGAGCCGCATCATGATGTTTTCGTTGCCGCTGCGATCGGGCGATAGCCGCAGATTCGAACTCGCACGCAACTGACCGGTCGCCTGCGCGGGAATCGCTTCATCTTCCTTCGAGAGTTTTTGCGATTCCGCGAGCACGTCTTCGGGCATCACGTTGCGTGCTTCGATCCAACCTTCAGTAGTGTCTTCATCA
>DATEHX010000392.1:0-3624 GCA_035279345.1 Pyrinomonadaceae bacterium
CGACATCATCGCCGTCCGCGGCGACGTGTTGCGGCACATCGATCTCTTGCAGAACGTCGACATCGTGATCAAGCATGGCCGCCGGTGGAAATGAGCTTATGACAATTCAACTTCGACCCATGACGTCCGAAGACGTCGAGATTTGCGGCATGATTTGCTACGAGGCGTTCAACGATATTGCCGACAAGCACAACTTCCGGCATGACTTTCCCACTCTCGAGGTGGCGGTAGACCTCATGCGAATGCTTGTGTCGCGTCCCGATGTGTTCAGTGTGGTTGCGGAGAGCGAGGGCCGGGTGATTGGGTCAAATCATCTTGCGGAGTCGGACGCGATTCGTGCGGTTGGACCAATCACGATCGATCCGAACGCGCAGGCAAAGGGCGCGGGCCGGATGCTGATGGAGGCTGTGATTGAACGTGGCCGAAGCGCTCCCGGGATTCGTTTGCTACAGGACTCGTTCAACGCTGCGTCGCTTTCCCTCTATGCATCGTTGGGTTTCGACGTCAGAGAACCGGTCGTGCTGATCGAAGGCGTTCTGAAAGGCGAAGTGCCGGCTGGTTTTGCAGTGCGGCCAATCATAGAAGACGATTACGAGCGTTGCGCCGAGTTGTGCCGCTCGGTGCACGGCTTCGATCGCATTAACGAACTCAAACACACTCCACCGATGCCGAATCCCTTCGTCGCCCTCCGCGACGGCCGCATCACCGCCTACATCTCCGCGCCGCAATTCTGGGCCGTGAACCACGGTGTCGCAGAAACTGAACGCGACATGCAAGCCCTGCTACTCGGCGCCGGCAATCAGTGCGAACAACTCTCAGTCATACTTCCCACCCGCCAAGCCGCGCTGTTTCGTTGGTTATTGAAGAACGGAATGAGAGTAATAAAACCGATGACGCTAATGTCCATGGGCGAATACCACGAACCCCGCGGTTGTTACTTACCTTCGGTTGGGTATTGAATGTGTGGACTTGTACCCGTTCGATCTCACCGGGCGGTAACCCGTCTTGTCCATTCTGCAAATCTTGTCAAAGACTTTTAGGGCAAGGCGTGATGGCGATAAGGTTCAGAGCCGGCGACACAGTCCATTGAATTGTGCACCCTCTTCGACCACAAGCGCCGGAGCCGCCACTTGCCCGCGGACGTTTGCGGTGCGGCCGAGGACGAGTTGTTTGCTCGCGAGAATGTCGCCTTCGACGGTGCCATTGATTTTTGCGACCGCGACTTTGATCACTGCCTTGGTTACTTCCGCGCCGGTGCTGACGATGAGTGTGCCATCAGTGGAAATCACGTTGCCGGAAAAGTGCCCGTCGATCCGCAGCATCGACTTGAAACACACCTCGCCGGTGAAATTCACCACATCGCCCACGAAACCAAGCCAATTGTCTTTGTTCACGTTTGTCCGGTGGCCATTAACGAGCGTAGGCTGGCCGCGTTCGTCTCTGCTCGCAACTGCTTGAGAAGTCACTGCTGCTGCCCTTCTTTCTTTCTTTTTCTGTGACCCGTTAATTTCGATTAGGTGGGATCGGAGCCGCCGGGGTGCCGCCGCCGCTGCTGTGTGAACCGTCACAAAAAGACGAATTAACTAACTGATCAACACTATAACATCCGCGCTCGCTTCAAGAATGTTACGATTAGATTGCCGTTCGAAGGCAAAATCTCCTATGAAAATCCTTCTGCTCGCACGATCCGGATTTCCCAGGCAACGCGACGTTTGTAGGTTCGTGGGATTACCCGACGACATATTCCATTGTTGCTTCGCGGCGTTACTCCCAGCGCGCAGTAATCGACGTGCTTTACAAGTGGGGACAAAGACGAATTATCCTGGTGACGAGCGCACCAGCTCGTTCGTATTCCTTTACGAAGACGGCGCCTGGAAAGCTTGACGACATTTACACCTTTAAAGGTGCGGTTTGCTCAGGTGGAGAGCCTGAGCCAGTACCTTCACGAGAAATGACATGACCGAGCAAACAAGAATTCGCACCGGACTCGAGCCGGGCGACATCGGCTACATCATCTACTTACACGGCGCGCTTTACGCGCGGGAGTATGCGCTCGATCGCACGTTCGAAGGCGACGTTGCAATCAGGATGGGCGAGTTTGCCAAGACTTACGACTCGCGCAAAGATTATTTCGCAGTCGCCGAACTCGACGGAAAGATCGTCGGCTGTATTGTCATCAACGGACTGTCGAATGAGAACGCACAGCTCAGATGGTTTCTGGTGCACCCGGACGCGCGGGGCCGCGGCCTCGGTCATCAACTCATCGACAGCGCCATCGCTTTCTGTCGTGAACGTGGCTTCAAGAAAATAGCCCTCTGGACCATCAGCGAGTTGAAAGCAGCGGCTCATCTTTATAGACAGGCAGGATTCAAAATCACACGCGAAGAAACACACGAAATCTGGGGCGTAACACGCACCGAACAGGAATACGAACTGGTTCTCCAGGACGCGCAGACAAATGCTTAAATTCGATCTTCACACACACTTCTACACCGAAGCGTTCTTCCAAACGATTCGCGATCTGCCGTCGGAATTTTCTTTCGGCACGAGCCCGAGTGGACAAACGATCATCACCTACCGCGGCGCGCGCTTTTTCGGGGTCACACCTGCAATGACTGACGTTCTAAAACGTCTCGGAGACATGGACCGTACCGGGATCGACGTCGAGGTCGTCTCACTTTCAACACCAAACGTCTTCTTCACAGACGCGGAACACCAGCCGCAAGTCGCGCGCATGATCAACGACTCCTACGCCGAACTAATCGCGAGCCATCCAAATCGTTTCAAAGGCTTCGCGAGCATTCCGATGGATGCGCCCGACGCCGCACTCGCCGAGCTACATCGCACGATCGGCGAACTAAAACTCAACGGCGTCATCCTGCTCAGTAACATCGGCGGTAAGCCGCTCACGTCGCCGGAGTATCGCCCGTTCTTCGCGGAAGCAAACCGGATGAAGTTGTGCATCTTTCTGCATCCGATGATTCCCGCGAACTCAGACGCGTTTCGCGAGTACGTGCTTGGACCAATCATCGGCTTTCCGTTTGATACGAGTCTGGCGGTGGCGCGCATGTGCTACGACGGCATGTTTGCCGAGTTTCCCGATATCAAATGGATCATCGGCCATCTCGGCGGCGCGGTGCCTTACCTGATGGAACGCATGGACAACGGCTACCGCGACTTTCCTGAGTGCCGCGCGAAGATCGATCAACTGCCGAGTTTTTATTTGAAACGGTTGTACTACGACACGGTTTCGTTCAGCCCGCACACGCTGATGATGGTGCGAAACATGGTTGGCGCGGATCACATGGTCATGGGCAGCGACTATCCGCACCTGCTCGGATCGATCGACCGGGCGGTTTCGTCGATCGAAGGGCTCGACATTCGAGAGGACGAAAAGGAAGAGATTTTTTCCACGACCGCGTTGAAGATCCTCAATAACGTTTGAGTTCCGCTAGGCTGACCCTCAAATTCCTGCCAAAATTTCTGTAACTTTTCCCGAACCCGCGTGTTTTAGGAGACGTAGCGCAGCTTATGGCGAGCCAAGATGACGAGTTCACCATGCTGTTTCAGGATTTTTACCCTAGCCTATGCCGCTTTCTGGAGTGTTTATTGGGAGGCCGCGCG
>DATEHX010000393.1:0-12437 GCA_035279345.1 Pyrinomonadaceae bacterium
GTGGGGGCAGCGCCGCCACCGATCGCAGATTCGCCGGCCTCAAGTGAAAGATTCAGTTCTGTTGGGCCAAGCTGTTCGACCAGCGCTTTTGCGCGCTGTTCGATCTCCGCGGTTGTTAGCGCAAGCATCTGGAGCACCGGCACTTCTGCGAATGCTTTGTCACGTTGAAAAGCTGTGAGTGTCGCTTCGAGCGCCGCAAGCCGGAGTTTATCGCTCCGCAACGCGCGATATAGCGGATGTTTCCGCAGTTGCTCGATAATTGCTCGTCTGCCGACGATCAGTCCGGCCTGCGCGGAGCCGAGCAGTTTGTCGCCACTAAACGAGATCACATCCGCGCCACTCGCGACGATTTCGTTCACGGTCGGTTCGTCTACCACGCCGTACGGCCGCAGATCGCTCAACAAACCCGAGCCGGCATCTTCGTAAAGCAGCAGATCATTTTCGTGGGCCAATGCCGCCAACTCAGATAATTGCGGCGAACTCGCAAAACCGACAATGCGATAGTTCGACGGATGGACCCGCATGATCAAGCGCGTATTCAAGCTGATCGCGCTGCGATAATCTTCGAGATGCGTGCGGTTCGTCGTACCGACTTCAACCATGCGCGTGCCCGAACTCGCCATCACGTCCGGCACACGAAAGTCGCCGCCGATCTCGACCAGTTCGCCGCGCGAAACGATCGTCTCACCGTCTCCGGCCAGAACTTTCAGGATCAACAACGCCGCCGCCGCGCAGTTGTTGACGATCAGTGCATCTTCGGCTCCAGTCAAATCTTTCAAAAGCGACTCAACACGTGCGCCACGTTTGCCGCGCGTTCCAGTCGCGATGTCGTACTCCAAATTGCAATGACCCGCGGCTTCGTCGATGGCCGCGCGCGCCGCGTTTGAAAGTGGCGCGCGTCCGAGATTTGTATGCAGCAACACGCCGGTGGCGTTAATTACCTTCTTGATTCCCGTTTCGCCTTCGCGCCTGGCCGTTTGCTCCATGCGACGCTCCGCTTCAGCGAGGAGCTCTTGTGACGAATGGCCGTTTTCAAAGAGATTTTCGCGGACTGAGGAGCGGATCTCGTTGGTTACGGACCGTGCAATAGCTGTCACGCGCTTCAAGCCGATTGCTTCGCTGAGCCGGCGCGCGACGTCAGTGCGCAGCAGTTGGTCCACTGACGGCACGTGACGCAGGTTCGAATTCTCTATTTTCTTGCGCTCCGCCATACCCGCATTATAGACTGCCTTCACCCGCGTTTGTCGTAAGAACGCGAACCCGCCCTAAAAGACCTCGCTCCGGAGATCAATCTAAGTGGGACTACGCCAGAACAAGCTACTTCGCGCCAAATTACAGGTACAAGCCAAAAACAAGTTTTCCACCGGAGATAACCAACCGACACCAGACGAACAATTGACCCGTTTAGAAGACGATATTCGCCGTCTCAGAATCGAGTTTGACATTTTCTTCAACGGTGGCGCGAAGCGTCCGCCTTACGATACCAAAGGCCGTGTCGAGACGTTGCTGAAGCGTTTGGGAGACGATCGCTCGCTGACTTACGCGCAGCGTTATCGCTACACCTCGCTTGCGGCCCGGTATAACGCTTTTCGCGATCTGTGGCGGCGAACAATGCAGGGACGTGAAGAAGGACGCGATCCCGCGTCGGCCGCCCGCGCGGCTGTTAAGAAAGAGACGGAAGTCGAGATTGAGCCGGTATCGATCAGTTGTCGCGACCCGCACAAGGAGATCGAAGTCGTCAAAAGTCTTTACACTTCATTGCTGGAGGCGAAGCAGAGATGTGGTGAGCCGACGGAAGGGTTTTCGTTTCCGAAGTTTCACCGGCTGGTGGCCCAGAAGACGGATGCTCTCAAAGAGAAAACCGGATGTGAGCGGGTGCTGTTTTCGGTCGCTCTGGACCAGGGGCACGTGAGTTTCAAAGCCAAACCGCAGGGTTAACTCGACACGATTTACAAAAGTTACAAGATTGATCCGGAAAGCTGTAACGCCCACTGATTAGGAAATCATGTAACTCTTGTAAATCCTGTCCAAGTCCAAAGGGAAAAGGCGACCAGGGCTGGTCGCCTTTTCGCTTGTGAGCTTACCGGACCCGTGACCGGAAGCAGTCAGTGGCTTTGCAAAAGCAAGCCGGGGAGACACTACATCTTCGTTACTTTTTCAGCCTGTGGTCCCTTAGGCCCTTGGGTAACCTCAAACTCAACTTCCTGACCCTCTTCGAGAGTCTTGAAGCCGTCGCCCTGGATGGCGCTATAGTGCACGAAAATGTCCGAAGAGCCTGGCTGCTCGATAAAACCATAGCCCTTCGAATTGTTAAACCACTTGACCTTACCGGTTATTCTAGACATAACAACGAATCCTCCTAACGATTCGGTAAAACGGACCGAAAGCCGCAAAGCTTTCGAATCGACTGGTGAATGCTTGTGAGCCGGGTCGCACCCTGACGTGGTGCTAGACGGAAACACACAACCAACAAAAAATGCATGATGAAAAGCGCGGGGAGCGCTATTTCAGCATGCACAGACTTACGGGGGCAGAACTAACAAAACTCATTGACGTAAAGCTTTTATTCGGGAATGCGGGACTCGGACCGTCCCGGCATCGAAACGACGGCGCATACTAAGACTTTCTTTAAAATGTGTCAAGCAGGAAGTTCAGCCAGCGGCAAAGCTAAGTTAAGCGAAGGCTCAGGTTAAGCGTCATACCCTGTTTTATTTCATCTCCAGCAAATACTGCAGCGGGTTCACCGGCTGGTCGTTGATTCGAACTTCATAGTGCAGATGTGGGCCGGTCGAACGTCCAGTCGAACCGACTTTTCCTAACAATTGTCCGCGTGAAACCGTCTGATCTGCTTCAACGTCGATGTGCGAAAGGTGACCGTAACGCGTGGTCAGACCACCGCCGTGATCGACCACTACCAACTGCCCGTAACCATTCTGCCAGCCAACAAACGTGACGCGGCCGCTTGCGCCCGCAACCACCGGCGTGCCCCACGCGGCTTCAATGTCCTGTCCGGAATGAAACTCGTAACCAGGACCGCCAAACGGATTGCGGCGTCCGCCAAAGCCGCCTTCGAGCTTTCCGTTCACCGGCCAAATCGTCGGCGTGTAGCCGCGCTCACGCAAAACGGCTTCATAGGCGCGCATGTCTTCTTCGAGCCGGGACATCTTGGCAATCAGGGTCGCGAGTCCCATTTCATCCATCGGCAAAGCGGGACCACCGGAACCAGGCGCCGGTCCGTGTTCGACTACGCCTGATTTCTCCGCCAGTTTGCGCGAAGTATCTTCAACTTTTTCAACGCGATTGTTTAGTTTTTCGAGTTCGACACGCTGCCGTTCGTTTTCAGCGCGCAGACGTTGGTTTTCGAATTCGGTGCGGATGTGAGCGGCGTGTTGGGTTAATCCGTAGAGGCCGTAGCACAGTCCGACGGTGAACAGGGCCGCGCCCGCAATCACGATCGAGACTAACTTCTTATCAACGCGAATTCTTTGTACTCGAGCTCGGGAACGAGAAGTGTGGGCAATAATAAAAGCGTAAAACCGGTCGTCTCTGGCCATTTTGGGCTGCTCCTGTTGCGGGCGCGGGTAAATCGGGGCTACGCCAGCAACCGAAAGGCACAAACTCGCCAAATGCGATTTGCGCGAATTACGGGAAAGTTTTTGTTTTCTTAACCTACTTGAAGATTTGCAGCGGTTGGATTGAAAACCTCAAGGTCCCTCCGAAATGAAATCCGTCCGGCCGGTCCTGCAAAAGAGCCCTGACCGTATCACAGGGCTGCGAGGAGGTGCAACTTTGCAAGGGAAAAACAATCCACAGATTATGTGGAAAGAATATTGAGGGAGCCACAGAGTCTGTGGCTCAAACTGTAACTAGATATCTTCGTACTCGCGTTTTTTGCGAGCGCGGTCGCGGAAGATCGCCAGCACGATCATCACGAGCACGGCGAGAAATACGACGACGATCGCGATCTTCAACAGGGTAAGTAGAAACGCGACGAGTCCGATCAGTTGTTTCAAGAGCGCTACGACCAGCAGGATCACTGCAATCAGGCCGCCAATTCCAGTCGCACCTTTAAGAAGCCCACAACACATAAATTTTTACCCCGAATTAATGACCGAACCGATTATTACGATCTCCGTTCGAACGGCAAAGGCGTCACGTCCCGTCGTGCGAACTGAGTAGTTTCCCCCGTGCGAAAATTGGCTGCGTCAGTCGGCCGCGTACCCGCAACGACCGACGGTGGCGGACGTCGCGAATCGAAACGCACGATTCGATCCGAACCCCTGCTGCGGCGAATATAGTCAAACAGCATGTAAGCGCCAAGCGCCACGAGCGCAACCGGCAGCAATTCCTTGATCGGCAGCGTCACTCTAAGCAACGTATGCAACAGGAAAAGCGTGCCGATGATGATCAGCGTGGTGCCCCAAGCCAGCGGATTTCCATAAAGACGCCGCGCAATCACATCGTCTTCCGCATCCGGACTCAGCCCCGCACGCATCAACTGCGCCGTGCGGCAAGCATCAACCGCCGCAAACAACCACGTTCCGATCACGCCGAGAATGAAGAAGTGCATTCCCTGCGTCACGACCGCCATCTGGAAGAAGCTGGCGAAGATTGCGAAGTGGACGATCGCTTTCGACGTTTGTCCGTTGTAAGCAGCGCCGAGTCCGGGCACGAATGAAAGCAGCGTCGCGACAAACGGCGAACTCTTGCGCCGCAGAATATTTGACGGACTGGCGTGCGAGTGTCGCAGCAACTCAACACCCGCTACGATGCAATCCTGGCAAAACGGAAATCCGCGCACGCGATGATCGCAGGCCGGGCATAGCCACCGCGCGCATTGATTGCACTGAACCACCGCGGGATTCTTGGCATGGTAGCTACAGTACATCATCTTGATTTCCCTCACCGGTTCTTATGGCCGTTGTTGTCTGGCTTCCCGCCGCCGGCCGAATCCTTGTGGTCGCCGTTCTGTTTCGGCGCCGGAGGCGGTGGCGGTGTCTGTTCGTGATTGTCGTTAATTTCCTGGAGACTTGCCGGAAGCATTTGCGACTGCGTGCCTGTCTTTTCAGCGAGCGCGAGGCCCGCGTTGTAGACGCCGCTGATCGAACCATCCGCTGAAACCGTGTTGGTCAACACGAGCACGGCGACGAGGATCATCGTGGCGACGCTGACGAGCTGGGGCGAGATGAGCGGATCCAGCCACAACCGGAACCGCGAAGCAGCGCGTGCGGTCCAAGGGGCTTTGATCTCCTGCGGAGTTGATGTGCCTAAAGTCGCTTGCATGATCTTCTCATGCAGACCTGCGGGTAATGGTTTCTCTTCCGTAATGTAGGTGTAGCACGCGCCGATAGAGCGCACGACTTCGCCGGGAAGTTCAGTGCAACGCTGACACAGCGCGG
The DNA here is from genome assembly GCA_035279345.1 of Pyrinomonadaceae bacterium. Lineage (GTDB taxonomy): Bacteria > Acidobacteriota > Blastocatellia > Pyrinomonadales > Pyrinomonadaceae > PSRF01. The sequence continues at coordinate 5,400 of DATEHX010000393.1, forward strand.
CGTGACGTTCCCAGCGATGATAAAGATGAGCCGGCAGGAAACCGTCGAGATAGTCCGTCAGGAACTCCTCAAACTCAGCGCAGGTCATCGCGGTTTCGGGAACTGTTTTCTGAAGAATGCGTGCGTCGAGATCACGCGAGGGCTCTGGCACTGCCGCAACACGACACGCTGCCACAGTGGTTTTCACTGCCGACAGGGTCTCATGGCAAAGCGGGCACTTCATCGCGTGCTCCGCCATCTGCCGATTGGTTTCAGGACCGACAACGCCCTCAATGTAGTCGGTCAATAGGGTCTCAAAATCCACACAAAGCATCACGTTTCGCTTTCCTGCCGCTTCTGTTTTACTTCTATCCCCTGGTTACACTTCACTCATCGCAACCACTTTCATACGCCGGAGGATCTTCGCCAACTCAATCCGGCCCCGGTTAATACGAGACTTGACCGTCCCTTCCGGTATTTTCAAAAGATCGACTATCTCCTGATAGCTGAGCTCTTCAATGTCCCGCAAAATCACGCATGTGCGCAGATCCGGCGAGAGCTTATCGATGCCCGCCTGGACTTGCGCACCGAGTTCGCGACGTTCCATTTCCGTCTGCACCGAATTGGATCGCGTGTGCAGGTGATAACTGTGGTCGGCGAGATCGTCGGCCTGGTTATCGTGCGGCGTGCGCTGGCGTTTGCGATAGTCGTCAATAATCAGATTACGCGCGAGTCGCATCAACCAGTTTTGCAGGTCGCCCTGCTTCGGGTCGTATTGATCTAAAGAGCGATAGACTCTGACGAAAACTTCCTGCGTCAGATCCTCCGCGGTGTCAGCGCGAGAGGTAAAACGGTAAGCCAGGTTGTAAATACGGCGGGAATACGTCTGAACGATTTCCTCCCACGCCGCACCGTCGCCCGCGCGACACCTGCGAACCAGCTCGGCTCCCTCACTGACTGCCAAAGCTTTAATAGCCCCCACCGTCTCTCTCCAGGTACCTGTGCTTGGGACTCCGTCAAAGGCCGCGAACCTGTGACAAGAGGCGTTTACGACAGGCGCCAAATTAAAGTTCCCGCTCAGACTTTATCCGAAAAATCCGCGGTGGAACAGTTCTTAGCCACAGATTTCCACAGACGAACACGAATCGGCATTCTTGCTCAGACTCGTCCAGTGTAGTAGGCTCTCGGGCCGACCCAACATGTTGTGGTTTCACTCGAAACAGAGTTGAAGGCCAAAGGTTATCGCAAATACATCGAGTTTGCAGTGCTCTGCCTGCTGGCAGCGGCGTTGCTCTGGTGGTTTGGCCGTAATCTCGACTGGCGCGAGGTGCGTCATTCGGTCGGCGCCGCCGATCCGCTGCTGCTTGTGATTGCGGTAGCGATCATCTCCGCCGCGTACCTGGTACGGGCCTTTCGTTGGGGCGCGCTGCTGAAACCCCTCGGCGCGGCGCGATTAACAGACCTTTTTACGGCTACGGCGATCGGGTTTAGCGCGGTGTTTCTTTTGGGACGTACTGGCGAAGTGGTCAGACCGGTCGTCCTGCCGATGCGCGATCCACGCATCAGGCCGAGCGCGGCGCTCGTCACGATCCTCATCGAGCGCATTTACGATTCCACGGCGGTCGCGCTTCTGTTTGCCGTCAACCTTATCTGGTTCGTGCCGCCGGTGACGATCGAAATCTCGTTTAGCCGTGTACGAACGGTCGGGTTTGCACTGTTAGGTTGCGTGATCGCCGGCATAATTTTCCTGCTCTGGTTCAGAAAGAACTCGGTGATGCTGCTGGACGTGCTCAACCGGCTCTTCGCTCGTTGGCGATTCATTCCGCAGCGTCTGGCAAAACTCGTCATCGGATTTCTCGAACAGTTGTCGAGCGCATTGCGTGTTCTGGTGAACGCGTCAGAGCTTGCGGTAACAGCCGGTTGGACCGTTTTTCTCTGGATCGGTATTGGCGGCGCGAATTTGTTGGTGCTGCGTGCCTTTCACCTCGACGTCGGCATACCTGAAACGCTTTTTGTACTTGGCTGGTCCATGCTCGGATCGCTGGTGCCGACGCCCGGCGGAGCCGCCGGTGCATTTCATGCTGCGACTGCGGCCGCGCTCTTGTTTCTCGGCGTCCAAAAAGATACCGCCGCGGCACTCTCGATCGTGTTACACCTCGTCGACTTTGGACCAGCAGTTATATTTGGACTTTTTTATTTCATTCGCGGCGACTTAAGCATTTCACGATTACGAACGTTAATCTCGCCTGCAAACGCGGAGGGTTAATATGAAATGTCCTTTCTGTGCCTACCTCGAAGACAAGGTCGTCGACTCACGCGAGTCGCGCGAAGGCGATGCCATTCGCCGGCGGCGCGAGTGTCTTCGCTGTGAGCGGCGCTTTACGTCTTACGAGCGTATCGACGAGATACCTTACATGGTGGTCAAGAAAGACGGCCGCCGCGAGACTTTCGATCGCAACAAAGTCATGGCGGGCTTGTTGCGCGCTTGTGAAAAACGTCCGGTAGCATCTGCCAAACTCGAGAGCATTGTGAATGCAATCGAAAAATACGTGCAGGAGTCACCCGAACGCGAGCGGCCCACGAGTAAGATTGGAGAGATGATCATGCGCCGCTTGAAAGAACTCGACAAAGTCGCCTATGTTCGCTTTGCTTCGGTTTATCTCGAGTTTGAAGACGTGTCGGAGTTTATGACGGAGCTCAAGCAACTGGTGCAAAAACGGCGGTAAGGATTTTTCCAAATGATCAAACCTATTCGAGCAACGGGGTTAGAACGACTTGAATTACAGCGTCTGCGTGATCGCGTAGGCCGTCTCTACGTGGCGCTGGAAGAGGCGACTGAAGCAGAGAACCCGCTGGCTTCGGGAGCGTGGGCGCCGCCAGTGGACCTGTGTGAAACGGAAGACAAGATCAGCATTCGCGTGGAACTGCCGGGCGTGAGTGCCGACCAGATAAAGATTGGTCTAACGAATACGAAGTTAAGAATTTGGGGCGAGAAAAAACGCAGACAGGCAAGGCGGCGAATCATTTCGTATCTTTGTTCGGAACGCAGCTATGGCAAGTTCAATCGCGTGGTGCGGTTGCGCTGGACCATCTGCGTTAAGAACGCGACAGCGGAGTTAAAAGACGGCATGCTTTATATCTATCTCCCCAAGATCGAAGATCGCCGCGGCTCAGAAGTAATGGTTGAAGTTAAGGAAGCGAGTACGGAGTAGGGATATTTAAAATGGCAATAGTAAAAGACGCAGAATTTACGGAAGCAATCGAAACCACCGATAACGATCAGCAGTTACAGATTCCGAGTGAGCTGCCGGTGTTGCCTTTGCGCGACATCGTGATCTACCCGTTCATGATCGTGCCTTTATTTGTATCGCGCGAGAAATCGATCAGGGCTGTGGACGAGGCGCTCGGCGAGAACCGGATGATTCTGCTCGCCTCGCAGAAAGATCTGGATAAGGAAGAACCGACCGCGGAAGATCTTTATTCAGTCGGCACGGCGGCGGTGATTATGCGCATGTTGAAACTGCCTGATGGCCGCATTCGCATTCTGGTCCAGGGATTAGCGCGCGCGCACATCGAGTCAGTCGATGCGACTGGTGAATACCTGCGTTCGCGAGTGAGTGTGATGCAGGAAGTGTTATCGCCGGAACGTTCGTTGGAAGTGGAAGCGCTCGTGCGCAACGTTCGCGCGTCGATGGAGAAGGCGATCAATCTCGGTAAAAACATCTCGCCCGAAGTGATGGCGATCATCGCCAACCTCGACGACGCCGGACGCCTCGCCGATCTCTCCGCTTCAAATCTCGAATTGAAAGTCGAAGACGCACAATCCGTTCTCGACATCGCCGATACGACCGCGCGTCTGCGTCGCGTCAACGAACTGCTAAACAAAGAAATCGAAGTTCTGACAGTTCAGCAGGAGATCAACACGCAGGCCCGCGCGGATATCGATCGTTCGCAACGCGAGTTTTACCTGCGCCAGCAACTCAAAGCGATTCAAAGCGAACTCGGCGAAGGAAACGAACTGGCCGAGGAGATCGCGCAGTTCAAAGAAAAGATCGACGCCGCGAAGATGCCGAAACCCGCCGAGGAAGAAGCAACCCGGCAACTCAAGAAACTCGAACGCATGCATCCCGACGCAGCCGAAACCGCGACGCTGCGTAACTGGATGGAGATCATGACCGATCTGCCGTGGTCGCGTTCGTCGGTAGACAATCTCGATCTGCAAAAAGCGGAGAAAGTGCTAAATGAGGATCACTACGGCCTCGAGAAGGTTAAGGATCGCATCATCGAAGCGCTCGCGGTTCGTAAGTTAAAGGAGAAACCGAAAGGCCCGATTCTTTGTCTCGTTGGTCCTCCGGGCGTTGGTAAAACCTCGTTGGGAAGATCGATCGCCCGCGCACTGGATCGAAAGTTCGTGCGCCTCTCGCTCGGCGGTGTTCACGACGAAGCGGAGATTCGCGGCCATCGCAGAACTTACGTTGGCGCGATGCCCGGACGCATCATCCAGGCAGTGCAACAAGCCGGCACAAACAATCCGCTGATCATGCTCGACGAGATCGACAAAGTCGGCGCTGACTTTCGCGGCGATCCGTCGTCAGCATTGCTCGAAGTGCTCGACCCGGAACAGAACAACAGCTTCCGCGACAACTATCTCGGCGTGACGTTTGATCTCTCAAACGTGATCTTCATGACGACCGCAAACGTGCTCGACACGATCCAGCCCGCGTTGCGCGATCGCATGGAAGTGATCCGCATCGCCGGTTACACGGAAGAAGAGAAGCGCGAGATCGCGATCAGACACCTGTTGCCGAAACAGATGGAAGAAAACGGCATCACGTCGCGCGATCTACACGTTTCAAAAACCGCGCTCACGACGATCATTCAGCAATACACGCAGGAAGCCGGACTGCGGCAACTCGAACGCGAGATCGGCCGCATCTCGCGTAAGGTCGCGCGCAAGATTGCTGAAGGCCACAAAGGCAGCATTCGCGTTTCGTCGAAAAACGTTCATGAGTTTCTCGGCGCGCCGAAGATCATTCCCGAGGAGATTCTGAAGAAAGATCAGATCGGAGTCGCGACTGGTTTGGCGTGGACCGCGGTCGGCGGCGACATACTTTTCATCGAAGCGTTGAAGATGAAAGGCAAGGGCAATCTTGTCCTGACCGGACAACTCGGCGACGTAATGCGCGAATCGGCGCAAGCTGCGTATTCATACGCGAAGTCGCGCGCGAAAGAACTCGACATCGCCGAAGAGGATTTCAATAACTACGATCTGCACATTCACATTCCGGAAGGCGCGATTCCGAAAGACGGCCCATCAGCGGGCATCACGCTCGCAACCGCGATGGTCTCGGTCTTATCAACACGTCCCGTGCGCAAAGACGTCGCGATGACGGGCGAGATCACGTTGCGCGGAAACGTGTTGCCCATCGGCGGTGTGAAGGAAAAAGTGCTCGCGGCGCGGCGTGCTCGCGTAACGACGATAATTCTTCCACAACAAAACCGGCGCGATCTGGACGAAGTGCCGAAAGAGCCATTCAAGGATATTCGCTTTGTTTTTGTCGATAATATGAGGCAGGTTTTTCGCGAGGCATTGGGCGAAAAAGTGATTCCGCCGGTGTCGACGGGGCCACGGCCACAACGAATGCCGCAAGCTGCGAGTCCGCGACCGGCGTGAATCAATGGCTAGCCGGGCGTCAAGTGTGATACAACTCGACGCGCAGGAGGCGAATCACAGTCAACGCTGCGAGTTGATTCGCCCCCGGCGGCAAGTCTGATAGTCCAACCAGAACTAAGGAGTTTTGATGAGTTTTACAAGACGTAGCTGCGTTTCCGCATGTTTTGCTGTCCTGAGTTTTGTTTTCGCCACTTCAATCACTGCCGTTTCCCAACAATCAGACGTCAAAATCAAGAATTTCGGCCAGATGGACGATCGATTCTATCGAGGTGCACAGCCGAAAGAGGAAGACTACAAAGCGTTAGCTGCGATTGGTATCAAGACCATCGTCGATTTGCGCAATGATCCGAAGGATTACGAAAAGCGCGAAGCCGAAGCCGTCGGAATCCGCTACGTAAACATTCCGATGAGCGACAAGGACTATCCCGAGACCGCTTCGATCGAACAGTTTCTAAAACTTGTTGACGATCCTTCAACCGGTAAGTTCTACGTTCACTGCGCGGGCGGACGTCATCGCACCGGCGTAATGGGTGCTGTCTATCGTTTCAATCAATACAACTGGAACTACGATCAGGTTTACGCGGAAATGAAGAAGTTTGACTTCTACACGCGTTGGGGACACGGCAACATGAAGAAATTCGTGCAGGACTACGCCGCAACTCGGAACGCGACCGCTGCTGCTGCCGGCGCCGCCACGATAACCACGACCGTTAACCAAAAGTAAGAGCCACAAAGAGGCACAAAAAAGCGCAAATGACTTCCTAAGTCTTTGCGCTTTTTTTGTGCCTCTTTGTGGTTTACTGATACAGGTACGAGTAGCTCTTCTTTTGATTCCACTCAATGCCTTCGACGTTCTGGCCATCATGCGCCAGGATGTCGGCACTGAGCTCGTCAGTACTCACCGTCGGACTCACGTCAACTGAATAAGAAATACTGCCGGGCGATTCTTCCGAAGCCTCGCGATCGACTGCACGAAGTTCTTTATCGAATCCGTATTTCCGGAACACCTCGCGCAACGTGCGCTGTGTTGAAACGACGTTCTTCGTGATCACCTTCAACTCCATCGAACGAAACACCTGTTCCGGTTCGCGCCACTCGAGGATCCAAAGCGCTATTAACGAGAACAACGCCAGTGCGATTCCCAAGTCCCAACGACCGACACCTGCCGCAAGTCCGAGCGCCATGCAGATTAGTAACACCGTCACCTCTTTCGGATCGCGAATGTTCGTGCGAAAACGAACCAGCGAAACGGCCGCGAAAATTCCAAACGCGCGCGCTGCGTTGTCACCCACGATGATCATCAACGCCGCCGCGACAATCGCCAGCAGAATTTGCGTTTGCGAAACGTAAGGATTGCGTTTCAGCACGAGCAGCTTGCGGCGCGG
>DATEHX010000394.1:0-6119 GCA_035279345.1 Pyrinomonadaceae bacterium
CAACGCGCGAAAAGCCGATCGCTTTGCAGTCCGGGCCGGTTCTCAAACGCCTGTGCCGGATCGGCGAAATAGTCAGTCCCGTAAAAGTTGTCGCCGTAGCTATCAACCGTGACGCCGAGCCGGTTTAAATTGAAATGCGCATTTCGCGCCTGCATTGGGTCCCACGTCCACTTAATAAATGTTCGCCCTTCGGCCAAGGCCTTTTCCCGCTGGGCCCATTTCAACCGCGCGCCGATGCCTTTGTTCTGATAATCCCTGGCAACCGCCATCATGTGCGAGTAACCGAAGATCTCGTTGTTGGGTCGCACCGCCGCGAGGTGATGAACGAAACCAATCATGCGATCGCCAACAAATGCGGCGAGCGTCCAGCCACCCGCTTGTCGCGAGACGATCAAGTGACGGCGCGGTGAGATCTCCAGATCCGGAAGTCCAAACGCCTCGCGTTGCAGCGCCACGAAACTGTCAAACTCTTCAATCGTCGTACACTCACGAATCTGAATCTCTTCCATGCGTTGACGTTTTTTTATCCTTTTGCGGGCCGCGCCGGCATGCTGATCCTTGCTTCCAGACCACGCGGCACACCGTTTTGTAACTCCACGCTTCCACCCATCATTTCGAGTAGTTTGCGGCCGATGATGATTCCGAGTTCGTTGATGTTGGGTTCGTGTGCGGAGCTACTGTGTTCGGGATCGAATACACCCGACGGGTCTTTTGGCGGATCGCCGTCGTCCTTCACGCGAATGTCCAGATTCGACTGATCGTCGATGTTTACTGTGACCTTCACGGATTCGCCCGCCGGACTGCGGCTCACGGCCCACGCGATGAAGTTAAAAATTACTTGCCGCAGCTTTCCCTGGTCCGAAACGACGGTCGTGATCTCCGGCGCAACCTCGTATTCGATCTTCACCTGCTGCTTCTGCGCCATGCGTCCCGCCGCGGCCACCGACTCGCGCAACGTTTCGCGAAACGGAAACTCCTGCAGGAAAACTTCTGTTTGCCCGGCTTCGATGCGCGAAAGATCGACGAGTTGATTCAGACTCGCCTGTAGTTGAAACCCGGAATCCTGCACCTTCTGGCAGAAGCGACGCTGCGTTTCAGTCAACTCTTCCTGGTCCAGCAGAATCTCGCTGAAACCGAGAATCGACGTCAGCGGTGTGCGCAGTTCGTGCGACATCCGCGCCAGGAACAGCGAGCGGTAATGCGAAACTCGCCGCAATTCCCGGTTGGCTTCTTCCAGTTCCGCGCTGCGCTTTCTAAGTTCCGCGATCAGTTCTTCGACGCGTTGCGGCGAGTTTTCCGCATCCGTAGCGGCGTCGTCGGTTGCTGATGCTCTGTCGACACTTTTACGTGCTGTTTCGCTCATAGACCTCAACCTGCTTGAAGAGACGCTTCATCCTCGGGGGTCGGACAGAGATTGTAATGTGGCATCACTATAGAATCCGCCTCCGCCACTGTCAAAGCCCTGCTTTTTTCGTTTACGATGGCAACGAAATGACTGGCCAACTCAGCGAGCAGCCACTGGCAGAAATAATTAACGAATTATCCGCCAAATCCCTCGCCGGCAAACTGCAACTCGAACACGATCGCGTCAAGGTTGTCATCTATTTCGACAACGGCGAACTGCTCTACGCCGCGGCCAACCTGCGCACGCTACGACTGCGGGAGTACTTGCTGAAAGCCGGGATGAACGAAGCGGCTCTGGCGCGTTACGGCGAACGCCGCTCCGACCTCGACCTCGCAAAAGCACTTGTAAAAGACCACCTGCTCACTCCCGCGGCAGCCGAACAGGTTCAAACCAAACAAGTCACCGACGTCCTTCGCGTCGCGCTGCTCTGGACCGAAGGCACGTGGGAACTGGATCAACGCGCGCGTCTCGACGAGCCAACGAGACTCAAAATCGATCTTCGCACGTTGCTGCTCGAAACCGGCCGGCGCACGCCAGCGAAGTTTGCCGCGTCGCGATTTCGCGTCCCGGCGGAGCGGATCTCGCCTGTCTCAACGTCGCTCGAGTTTGCCAATCTGCAGCCGGCGGAAATCTTTCTTCTTTCACGGCTCGATCGCCCCCTGCCTTTGCAGGACCTCCTCGCCGTTAGCGGCGTCAGCGAGAACGAGGCGTTTGTTGTGCTGTACTCACTCGCGCTCGCCGGATTGCTCGAACGCGAACACTCGCCCAACACGTTTCGCGGCCAGGCCGTTTCGGTAATTCAACCGGAACCGGAAAAACAAGCGCCTCCTCCCGAACCGCCGGAAGAAAAGCCCGAAGAAGACGTCGAAACGTTTCTCGCCAGACTCGAGCGTGCGCAAACACATTACGACGTGCTCGACGTCACAAAAGAATCATCGCCGGCACAAATGAAGGTCAAATACTACGACCTCGCGCGGCGTTACCATCCGGATCGCTTTCGCAAAGCCGAGCCTTCAACGCTGGCGCGCACCGAATCGGCGTTCGCGCGCATCACGCAAGCGTACGACACGTTGCGTGACGATCATCTGCGCGCAAACTACGACGCGAAACTCGCAGCGCGCCAGAAAGCCCAGCAAGTCGCCGACGCCACGGCAAAACCAAAAATCGAAACACCTTCAGTAGCATCACCGGCTGCGACCCCCGACCAACCGTCACAACCCAGCGTTTCCGCGGCCGAACGCGCCGAAGCGCAGTTCAAAGAAGCTCTCGCCGCACTCGAAACCGGGGAACGAAGAGTGGCCGTCGGACTCTTCGCTGCAGCAGCGAATGCGATGCCGAAAGAAGCTCGCTATCGTGCTTTTTACGGCCGGCTGTTAGCGGAACACGAACGCACGCGGCGCGCCGCTGAAGCGGAGTTGCAGGCAGCCATCAAACTCGATCCGAAAAACGGCGAATATCGCGTGATGCTGGCGGAGTTGTACCGCGATCTGGGCCTCATGCTGCGTGCGCGCGGCGAGGCCGAACGCGCTCTCGGCATCGATCCAAACAATCGCAAGGCGCAGGACCTGTTGCGCACGTTGAAATCAGTGTGAGAAATTGAGCGTCATGGTCGCACTCCAACGAACAGAGTTGATCGACAAAGCAGCCGGTGAAGCGTTTGCGGAGCTCGCGAAGACCGCGGATCGTTTCGAGCGCTACGATCACCCGCACGCGCAACGTATCGCCGCCATCGCCGACGAGCTCGCGATGATGTTTCATCTGGCGCGTCACGATCGCGGGTCGCTGCACGCGGCGGCACTGTTGCACGACCTTGGCGAAGTGGCAATGGAACGCGAATACATTCAGGCGTCGCGGCCGTTGACCCTGGAAGAGCGGATCGACCTCTCGCGGCATCCGGTAATTGGCGAACGCGAGGCTTCGCGCGCCGGCGCGGATCGCGCTGCGCAACTTTTGGTGCGTTGGCATCACGAGTGGTGGAACGGCGCCGGTTATCCTGATGCGTTGCGACGTGAAGAGATTCCGCTCGCCGCGCGCATCCTGCGTGTGGCCGATACGTACGCTGCGCTCACCGATTCGCGTCCTTTTCGCGCGGCGTGGAGTGAAGAGCGAGCTCGGAGTGAGATTGAAGATCGCGCGGGTATTGAATTCGATCCGGCGGTGGTCAGTATGTTTCTCTCGATGGATCCGTTGCCGGAGATGACTTCGTATGCTCGCCGTTTCGGTGAAGAGCCGGAGATCGAGCCGGAGCCGAAAAAAGAGCGCGGTTGGGGCTTGTTCTCGTCGTTTTCAAAGTAGACCTCTATGCTGCAATTCCCAAATGGCTGGTTGGCGTTTGAACTCGGCGTGCTGCGCCGTTTGAAGTTCACCTCGGTGGCTTTGCCATTCACAGGTGAACCGGAGCTGGCCGTGCGACTCAAGCGATGGAAGGTTCGCGTCGCGGCGAACGATCCGATGATCTGGTCGCACACCAAAGCACTCGCGCTCATCGAAAACAACGTCGACAAGCTCAACGAAGAAGAGATTCAAACATTAACTGACGACGCTTACATTCCCTGGGAGAAACTCAACAACCCGTCGCTGCTCAAGTGGTTCAACGAAACTGACGCCTGGTGGTTTGATAATCTCCAGCACAACGCGCAACAGCTCGATCCTTATAAACAGGCACTTGCGCTGACGGCCGGGATGATGACCGGCGATTACGTGCTCTCGTTCAACGAGGAAACTCGCACGCTACGAAAGCCGCTCTCGTTGGGAGACACGTTTCGCCGTTTGCTCGATTGCTTGCCCGAACCGCAGGACAACGGCATGCGCAACCAAAGTAGTAATCAGGACGTGCGCAGCTTCGTCGCCGAACGACATCACACGGATTTGCTCTTCCTGCGCTTGCCGGTTCCCGTCAATCAAACTCCGGTCATGCGAGATCCGCTCGTCACCTGGCGCGAAGAATGGCTCCGCGGCAGTGACGATTTCTGGATCGACTTCGAACGCGCGCGGCAGGCTCGGCTCGGTTCGCCGGTTCAGAGCAAACAGCAGTACCTCGGTTTTGTTGAAGATCTGCTGCGCAGTGCTTCGCACATTCCCATCTGGGCGATTGCACACACGGAGAACGGTTTCATTTCTAATGATGAGCTGGTTGATAAAGTGAGCCGGGTGCGGAAGGTGGCGCAGATCTACTCGAAAGACTTCTCCGACATGCTCGGTGTGCGCGCGTCGATGATCGTCGCGAACGCCTGAAAACCTATAGGACCTATTGGGCCTATAGGCCCCTTCAGCGGACAAATCTGTAGCCCACCCCACGCACTGTCAACAAATGCCGCGGGCGTGAGGGCTCGTCTTCGAGATACTTGCGCAAGCGCACGATGAAATTATCAATCGCTCTCGTGTCGGTATCTTCGCGCAGTCCCCAGACTTCTTCGAGGATCGCGCTGCGTGAGACGATCTTTCCTTCGTGATCGATCAGGTAGCGCAAGAGTTCCGCTTCCATCAGCGTGAGTTGCACTGTTTGTTCTTCCGAACGCAGTTCTAACGCTTCGAAATCGATCGTCTTGTTTCCTACAGCCACAACATTTGAGTCGTTCTTGCTCTGGTCTTTTTGAAACCACTCGCGCCGACGTAACAACGCATTGATCCGCGCCAGCAACACTGACAGCTCGAAAGGCTTCGGCAAATAGTCGTCGGCCCCGGCTTCAAAACCACGCAACACGTCCTGCGCCTGCCCGCGCGCGGTCAACATCAGGATCGGAACGAAGTGTCCCTGCGCACGCAACCGCGAGGCGAGCGCAAAGCCGTCCATGCCGGGCAACATCACATCGAGCACGACGACGTCATAGGCGCGATCGGCGAGCAACGGATAAGCCTCCTCCGCGCTCCCCGCCACATCAACCTCATAACCTTCGGCTTTAAGATTGTAACGAAGCCCGTCCGCCAAATGCTTCTCGTCTTCAACTATCAGAACCACACTCATCTTAATTAGGTCTTGTGCCTCTTGTGCTTCTTGTGCCTCTTTGTGGCATCACACTCGCGGAAGCTGGACCGTGAACGTACTCCCATGTCCTGGCCCAGCACTCTCGGCATACACCCGCCCACCATGTTTCTTCACCACTGACTTCACGATAAACAATCCCAACCCGGTTCCTTTCACGCGCGCCATGAACCGCCCCGGCACACGATAAAAACGCTTGAAGATGCGCCTCAGTTGTGACTGTGGAATGCCGATGCCCTGGTCCGCCACACGCACCGTCACGCGTTTGTCGTCAGCCGCCGAGACCGAAACCACCACACGCACTTCCTCATCCGAATACTTCACCGCATTATCGAGCAGGTTTGCGAACGCCGCGCGCAACTCATCAGTATCACCCGACACGCGCGCATTACTCGCTTCCGGCGACTCCGTGTACATCAAATGCGTTTCGTTCAACCCATACTGCACCCGCGCCAACTCCAAACACTCGCGCACCATGTCGCTCAGATTGATCGCCGACTTCGCGATGTGACGGCCACGATGACGCGTTCGGCTCGCGCGCAACACTTGTTCGACAGTCTTCGACAATCGATCGGTGTCGGCGAGCATGATGTCGTAAAACTCCTGCCGCTGTTGCTGGTCGACGTCGCGCGTCTTGAGCGTCTCGAGATAAAGCCGGATCGACGCAACCGGCGTTTTCAGTTCGTGCGTGACGGCGTTGATAAATGCGTCGTGCTGCTCGTTGCGCCGTAT
>DATEHX010000395.1:0-3079 GCA_035279345.1 Pyrinomonadaceae bacterium
GCGTTCCCATGAAAGATTTCGCAGCTTTTGCCCGTAAAAATGGGGCTCTGACTGCAATCTTTTGCCCGATCCGACTAGCTCCCACGTGATCCGGCGGTCGCGTGTTTAATTCTTTTCGGCGATAATTATACATCCTTTTGACGCCATGGACCGCTGGAATTCAAGAAGCCTGTTTGGAGATGGGGACGACGCCTTTGGTAACGAAAGCCCCGCGACGCCCGAGGCTGTGCTGCACGAGAACGCCCCGCTCGCGGAACGCATGCGTCCGCGTTCACTCACGGAGTTTGTCGGACAGAACCACCTCGTCGGCGAAGGACGCATCCTGCGCCGTTTGCTCGCCGGCGGCGGCGCTCTTCCATCGCTGATTCTTTGGGGCGCACCAGGTACCGGCAAGACGACACTCGCCCGTCTGCTCGCCGAAAACAGCGGCATGCGCTTCATCGCTTTGTCCGCTGTCTTCTCCGGTGTCAAAGACTTGCGTGAAGCGATCCAGGAAGCGAAGACTGAACAACGCTACAACAAACGCACCGTACTATTCATCGACGAGATTCACCGCTTCAACAAGGCGCAACAAGACGCACTGCTTCACGCAGTCGAGAACGGCACGGTCACCTTAATCGGCGCCACCACGGAAAACCCGTCGTTCGAAGTCACCGGCGCACTATTGTCTCGTTGCCGCGTGCTCGTCCTGAACCAACTGTCAGAAGACGAAATTCAGATCGTTCTCCAACGCGCGCTAAACGACACCGAACGCGGCCTCGCGCCTTATCATCCATCGCTTTCCGAAACATTGCTACAGCGTATCGCGCACGCCGCAGGCGGTGATGCACGCGTCGCATTAACAGCTCTCGACGCCGCTGTGGAATCAACCGAGCCAAACGACGATGGTGTCCGTGTCGTCTCGGAGGAAACCATCATCGAAGCACTCGGCCGCGCGCATTACGCCTACGACAAAGGCGGCGAAGAACACTACAACCTCGCGTCAGCATTGATTAAGTCGTTGCGCAATTCCGACGTCGACGCGTCGCTCTACTGGCTGGCGCGAATGATCGAAGGCGGCGCAGATCCGATCTTCATCGCACGCCGCCTCTGTATCCTTGCCTCCGAGGACATCGGTCTCGCAGATCCGCAGGCGATGGTCCAGGCAGCCGCCGCTGCCGACATCGTGCAATTGATCGGTTTGCCGGAAGCACTGTTTCCACTCTCGCAGGCAGCCATCTATCTCGCACAGGCACCGAAGTCGAACGCGATCAAGAACGCTTATCACGCGGCCGTGAACGACGCTGCCGAAACCGCACGCGTGCCGGTGCCATTGCACTTGCGCAACGCAGTTACACCGTTGATGAAACATACCGGCTATGGCAAAGATTATCGTTACGTGCACAACGATCCGGCAGCCAAAGAAGAGATGCAATGTTTGCCGGAGCAACTGCGCGGTAGAGAGTATTTCAATCCAGACGAGGTAGAACCGAAAACTGACAAGGGAACAGATGGTGAGTAGCACAAAAACTGACAAGGAACTGGCTTTTATTCAAGATCTCTTTATCGCACCCGACTGGGGCGAGCGTTTCGCCGAACTGATCGATGAACACGTACCGCTGCCGAACGAAGGCCGCGGACTTTACGCCGCGGCAGGAACCGGCGGCCATGCGATGGCTCTTCAGGAACGCGGCGGCAGCAAGCTCTCGTTGCTTTGCGTGGACGAAAACTCCGAGTGCATCGAACTGGCCCAGGCCAAAGCCACCGCAACAAACGAACAAACAGAATTCCGTATCGCCAAACTCGACAATCTCGATCTGCCTGACAATAGTTTCGATCTCGTCATCGGTAATGCTTCGTTAGTCACGCGTCCGAAAGTACGCAAGATGTTTTCCGAGATGGTGCGAGTAGCAGCGCCCGGCGCGACGATCGCACTCGCACTGCCAACCTCCTCGAGCTTCGGCGAGTTTTTCTCGATCTACTGGGAAGCGTTGTACAACATCGGCCTGCTGGATCGCGCGGGACACGTCGAACAATTGATCACCGGACTGCCGACTGTTACCGACGTCGAGCAAATGGCCGACGCTGAAGGACTGAAAGACATCGCGTCGTGGACGCGGATCGAGGAGTTTGACTACGACACCGGCGAACAGTTTCTCAGTTCGCCGCTCGTAGCGGAGTTTTTAATGCAGGAATGGCTTGCACTAGTTCCCGAGACCGACCGGGCAGACCTATTCCGTGAAATCACCCGATTAATCAATGAAGAACGGCATGAGGCTGAATTCGCGCTTTCGGTGAAAGCGACTTTAGTTGTAGGGCAGAAGGAACACAGTCACTGAGCTGGGATTAGTAGGCTAGGCCGTCTGCCAACGCCGTTACACCGACTTTTCCGGCTCTTTTCGTGGTTCCCGTTCGCCTTCTTCAATGCCTTCTTTGAAGGCTCGTTTGCTTTGGCCCAAGGCTTTCGCCAGTTGCGGTAAACGCGTTGCGCCGAAAAGCAGGAAGACGATCGCGACGATGGCGGCGAGTTCCCACGGTCCAAGACCACCGATTGCCAGCATTGTTTGACTCATAGTTTCCTCTTTTCTCGAATGGTCGTGTGCACGGCCACCGAGCTAATTATTCCCGATTGTCCGATTCGTAAAACAGGTACTTTCTCCAAGTCTCGTCTGCTCGTCCGAGATACCGCATGATCTGGCGATTGACGTGTAGCGAGAAACCACGGGGTCTGCGGAGCAGGTGCATGCCGGATTCTTCCGGCGTGCGGTTCCCCTTCTTGTGGTTGCATCGCTTGCAGCAGGCCACCAGATTATCCCACGCCGACTCCCCTCCGCGCGAGCGCGGCTGGACGTGATCGAGCGTGAGTTCCGAAGGCGGATACTGCTTGCCGCAATACTGGCAGGTCGAGTGGTCACGCAGCAGGATGTTTTTTCGCGAGAGCGAGCGCCGTTCGAAAGGGATATGAATGTACTCGGTGAGTCGAATCACCGAGGGCGCATGAATAGCGAGTTTCTGCGAATGAAGTACGTGGCCGTTGTGTTCTTCGACCCGCGCTACGCCCTTGAAGATCATCACGATAGCACGCCTTTCCGTGCACACG
>DATEHX010000396.1:0-25420 GCA_035279345.1 Pyrinomonadaceae bacterium
TGGTCCTGATCTCGGATGGCGTCGGTGCCAAAGGTGAACAGTCTGATCTGACGGACGCATACAGATCTTTGATCGCTGCAAACATCACGTTGCATGTGATCAGCTATGCTTCACTCGGCAAGAAGGTGCCGCCACCCGAACCGACGCGTCCGCGAGTGAAGAGTGCGGTCGCGCCGGAGTTGATCGAAGCCCTGCCAAGCACACGGCACAAAGGCGACCCGACACCGGACCTAAAAACACACATGAAGAACAAGGGTGGCTTCGTGCTCGATATCGATCTGTTGTTCGGGCGCAAAGGCATCAAGCCGGCATTGGCTGAACGTTCGGAAGAGTTTTCTGCTTTGACAGAAGAGACGGGCGGCAATCTCTGGTTACCAGGCACAGCCGAAGAAATGATTCGCGAAGCTCGTGAAGTCGCCGGCGATATCGACGCGCAGTACGTGATGAGTTACCGGCCGCAGCCGCCGCTTGCGTCATCCGGCCCAACCGAATACCGCCGCCTCGAAGTCATCTCCCGGCGCGTCGGCCTGACCATCAAATCCCGCCGCGGCTATGTCGTCCGCCCCGACTTACTGCTCAACTAATCGAGGCATTCGGACCGACCGTTAACAGTTTTACCTCGGAGCAAGAGCAGGAGAAACTTGAAAAACTTGCAGGAAAGATCCGTTAGATTGCTTCGCCTTGCATCGGGGTAGTTATATGATACGGCAGCATGGTCAGGGCTAATGTTATTCGCCAATGAGTCGCTCAAGGACAGCATTCTTAACATCACTCTTCGTATTCTGAGGCTCTAACATGGCTACACTTAAAGGGTGTCTCGACGCAGGTAAAGTGGTTCTCTTTCTACCTCCCAGAGTTACGATCGCTGACGAAGCGGTTACGTTTAGAATTATCCAGATGTCATTAGTCGACAATGAGTTTAAGGACATCATTGCCGACTTCTCAAACTGCGTTTATCTGGATTCTTCCGGCGTAGGGGAACTCATATCATGCTTTTATTACTGCCAAAAGCATGGCGGGTCATTTAATTTGAACAGAGTAAGTCAGCAACCTAAAGACGCACTTATAGTTACTAAACTCCTTACAATATTTAATGTCTACGAGGTTGATTATTCAAACTATATTCAAATTGATATCTCTTCTGATGATTTATCTGCCTTAAAAGCGGCATCTTCGGCGGGGATAGATACACTTAATCTAATACTCACCTTAAGCAACGGTCGAATACAAATACTACCGGGTCAACAGGATGGCATCTTCAAGTTAGCCCTCTCAGATAATCCTAACAGCGAGCTTATTATTGCGGCCCCGTATGTTATCGCTAATGTTACTCGCTCATACATTCGAGATGAAATCGAAGAATTTGAGGAACTTATTAATTCTTCGCGAAGCACTGAGCACGATATTCAAAAGTTTTTAGAAAATCATCCGAAGTTTCTTTTGGGTCATGAGTATCAGAAACTACATCCACAGGTCATTCTTGAAAGAGAAGAACAAGGAAAGCTAATTCCAGATTTTCTGGTGCAGCCGTTCAATAAAGAATTTTGCGATATTGTGGACTTGAAATTACCTAGTGCCCCTCTGATCGTAGGCAAAGATAACAGGAAGCGTTTTTCATCTTCTATCGCGGAAGCTGCTGCGCAACTTCGTACATATCGTGACTATTTTGATGATGGAAGGCGGCGGGAAGCAGTGAAACGGCGGTACGGTATCACGGCATATAGACCGAGATTAGCAGTTATTCTAGGAAGGGCTGTGGAAATGGATGCCGTACTTTACAAGCAAATTCAAGGTGACTTACTGAACATAGAAGTAATAACTTACGATGACCTTATTCAGAGGGCAAAAAACTTCTTGCTTTTATAGCTTATTGCGACTGCTGTAAGTACATACAAGCAGGAAGTCGCGAACGGTCCCGACAAGGTGACATTCAGTGGGTGGTTGACCTCATTGGAAAATAACGCACTGCTCTTGATAGATCAGACTCGCAAGTCGGATTGCCACTCTGTGCAGAAGGTAGGATAGCTTGTCGACTACCCCGCTTCTTGTGCCTGTTGAAAGAAACTGAGCACTCCCGTCGTTGGCGTCAAGAAAAAGTTGCGAAGATTGTCCAGTGTGGGGAGCACTTATTCTTAATTATCGAAGAAGAAGCCACTCGCGAGGGTGGCCTCAAGTTTTAACTCTCAATATCTTCACCTGAACTTATTGTTTATTGAATGAGTATGTTGCCAGCCGCCCAACGCCGTCGTTGGATCAAGAGCCCTCACTCAAACATTAGTCATGGTGGTTTTCCCAAGCAGTTCTCGCGTTAATAGTGTGGAGAGTACAAACGCTAGCGAGATCTTTATAGAGGACCATCGCATGTTCAAAAGATCGTTGGCGAATTGAATACGATTTATCAAACCAAAGGGAAAAGACAATGGCAACGGCTGGCGAAACATCCCCTTACATTGCAAGTTTGATGATTCGCAAACCGAAACAAAGAAAGGAATCTATATGGCGGCCGACGAAAAGCAACAGATGAATGATGATCTCACCAAAATAGCTGGCGACCTGCCAGATGAAGTCAAGGTTAATGCCAGGAGCGGTTGCCCGATCTGCGACATTCCGGCAGTCGAAATCGATGATGATGACGACGAGGGTCCTGATCAGGATGCCGAATTGCCTGACGTTGACAATCAGGATGACGACGGTGATGACGATTTTCATGGCTGCGACGACTGTATCCAGGATATAGACGATGCCACAGATGCAGAGGAAGCGGTTGAGGTGATCGCTGATGTCGCTGAGGTAACGGTCGATTTTCTGGCAGCTATTCTTGATGAAAACGATGAGTTGGTCGACAGTAAACGGTTCGTACAAAAATTCACTCGGGCGGTTCGTCGCATCAAGACAAATCCATCTGTACAAGATCTCCTTGAAACTCGAAGACGTACGATCAAAAAAGTGTGAGGAGTGGCTTCACAAAAGAATCCTTGCTGCTGCTCTCGTCAGAGCTAGATGGTTTCCTAATCTAAAAGGAGGCGGAGTTAAGAATGGTTTATGGGATCTTGATAGTTGCTTTATTGTCTACCTGGTTTCTAATCTCGGCCTTTTATCAATTGCAGATGCCCTTGACTGTATCAATCAAGCGCCGAGATTATTTTGCTCTGATTCCAAAGTGGACCTTTTTTGCTCCCAACCCCGCCAATACAGACTACCGTCTCCTTTATCGGGATCGCTTATCCGACGGCAGTGTAACTCCCTGGCAGGAGGCGGCCTTTTGCCGCGAGAAGAGACTTTCTACAGCGTTATGGAACCCCAAAAAACGCAACCAGAAAGCTATTTCGGATCTTATGCGGAGCCTGCTCCGATCATTTCGCAACTCAAACGAGAGTGCTGCAGCACTTCAATTGACACTATCCTATATCGGCTTGCTTAATATTGTGACTCATCTTAGGCACAATGAATTCAGCCAGTTTACCCAATTCGCCGTGTTCCAGACTTATGGCTTTTCTCGGCTGCGAAACGCGCGGTTGGTTATGCATTCTCAATTCCACTCGCTTACCTAAATTATGTTTCCCGAAGATATATTTTCAGACCCGGCGAACGTTTATCGGCTTGTCGCTCTCATCGCCGGTATTGGAATCCTGATTTCCACTGCCGAGTTCATTTCCAATTGGCGCGAATATACTCATGATGGAATTTTTAGTTGGAAGATTCTACGGGAGAGAAAACTGCTGCTTGGAAATGCTCAGTTTACCTCTTTGACAGAATGTCTGTTTGATGTTCCGGGATTTCTAATCGTCCTCGCAGTACGGCTTCTGGCGGTCACGGGCATGCTCGTTTTCATTGTCGTGGATCACTCGCTATCGCCAATCCTCCTTCTTTTTATCCTTGTTACCACGCTTCTTATTAATTTGCGGCACTCGTTTGGAATGGACGGCTCTGATCAGATGAGTTCGTTAATCGTGGTGATCCTATGCATCTATAGCATTACACCTGCCAATCCCGTCGTTGCACATGTAGGATTATGGTTTATTGCCCTCCAGGCATGTCTGTCCTACTTGGCCTCGGGCCTTGCAAAGCTGGTTTCTGTAAAATGGCGTAGTGGCAAAGCTATCTTCGAGATCTTGAATACCAAGTCATATGGCCGTCGAGATGTTGCTTCCTTGATTCAAAAGTTCCCCTTTTTGAGTTTCATTTTCAGTTGGAGTGTTATTGTTCTGGAAACTATCTTCCCCGTGGTTTTGCTGGGCAATAAGCCTGTTGTTCTCCTATTTTTCCTGGCTCTGACCGGAATGCATTTATCCATTGCCCTGTTTATGGGATTAAACTCCTTTTTTTGGGCCTTCACTGCCACTTACCCGGCCATCTACTTTTGCGCACGCTCTTAAAGTTGATGCGATACTTCCAATACTATTGCTAACAGTCACGCTGCTAGATTGCAGGTTTCGCGATCGCAAGGCCCAATTCTCGTCGGCGTGGCTCATGCAAAGCCTCCACGATCTAATCCATGACTTGGGGGCGTATTTGCAACTTGATTCGTCCGGCGATGCTTGAATGAAATTCGTGCCGCCGCGTAAACTCTGTCGTTCGACGGCTTTCATCTTCGGGAAAGAACATCGCGATCGAATCCAACCCAAGCATCGTTTCTACAACAGTACTAAGACTGCGGTAAAAATGCGTCGCAAGAAGATATTGGTGATCATTATCGCGCTGGCGTTGCTGCTTGCCGGTATCGTCGCGCTGAGACTGCGAAGGGAAAAGCCGATCGGCCCGAGTGTGGCGGAAACTTCGCGATTAATCGGAGGCCCGGCCTTCGAGGTTCAAGTCGAGATGCCTGCCTTTAATTCAGGCCGCGCACCTTGGGAAATCCCTGGTGTCATCCTGGGTTACGATCGTGGACCGCAGTTCGATCAGGCAAGTCCTGGCGCCCAGGTCGGCAAGATAGCATCGGATCATATCGAGCTTAGCGCCGACGGCGGCTGGAACCTCTTGATTGAGACCGACGGCGAAGGACGGTTCACTCAAGGAACACGCGTCGCATTTCCGGTAAAACTCGGGGGCAGACCGTTGAAATTCAACTGTCAACTTGGGGATCCGACCGTTGGTTATCTTCACACCACCGCGCGCCCGGGCTCGGACGAACTCGAAGGGAACTTCCAACTGGAAGTTGGAATCTGCAAGAATGCTGCCTCAGGAAAAACTGCCGCGTGGCCCTACCAACCGCTCAAGGTTCGTGGGAACTTTGCAGGGTTGAAAAGGCAAGGATGAAGGCGTACAGCGCTGAACATAGGGAGTAAAAGGAGGTGAAATGATGGATACCTGGGAGCACCTGTTCTTGACCGGCGAGTTTCCGGCGCGGGCCGACCTGCTGTCCGGGTTGACGCTCGAGCAGGTCTCGCTAGTGCCGGGCGGCGCGTCGCACTCGATCTATGAAGAGTTGTGGCATGCGGCAGGGTACCAGCGTTCGATCATCGAGCGCGATCAGGCGGCCGGCGAGCACTACCCGAGCGCGGCACCGAAGCACGAGCAGCAATGGCACGACTTGGTGCAGCAGTTCCTGGAAGGCGCGCAGGCGGCGGTCGCGTGGGCGCAAGCGCCCGACCGACTCGCGATAGAGGTGGAGCCTGGAGTGACGATGGCCGACGAACTGCATAGTGTGGCGGTGCACAATGCGTATCACCTCGGCAAGATCGTCGCCTTGCGGCAGAGGATCGGTGCGTGGCCGCCGAAGGCAACGACAGACGAGTCGTAACGGCAGGTGCGCTGCGATGCCGTCTAATTATCGCCCATGATATAGGCGAATAGAACGTACTTTTGAAGGAGATGCAAAATGAAGTGTGTTGCCTGTGGAGGTAAGGAACTAGTTGAGGGCGTTCTCTTCGACAAAACATACGTCAGCGAGGTCGGTTTTAAGGCGAGTGGCTCGTCAATGTTAAGTCGGATGTTCGGGACAGGAGTAATGTCGGTAGGAGCGTTTGGATGTGCCCGTTGTGGGCATCTGCAATTGGGAGTTGAGCTGAGTGAGAGATTGCTCAAAGAGCACCAGAGCTTCGACAAAGCACCACCCAGCGTCACGGAGTGAAATGGCGAAGTTGTAAAGTAATGCAGGAGAGGAGCTATCGTGGCTAGACTAAACTTCATCGAGTTGCCAGCCCGCGACATCGCGGCGAGCCAGAATTTTTTCGAAACGGTGTTTGGCATGACGATGACCGGCTTCGGGCCGACATACGCATGCACACTCACCGGGGACGTGGACATTGGACTCCAGGCAGACCAACAAGAGGCGACCAAAGCCCCGCTCCCAGTAATCGAGGTGGAGGATTTGGAGGCAACGCTCGCTGCGGTAACTGCTACCGGCGCGTCCGTCACCAAACCGATCTTCAGCTTCCCCGGCGGCCGGCGCTTCCACTTCCTCGAGCCGGGCGGTAACGAACTGGCCGCGATGCAGGTAGAGGCACCGTGACCCTTGGCGACTCTGTATAAGACTGACTGATCGCTTTTACTGAACCGGTTGATCTCCGAATACCAAATCGGCTGATGCTGATAACTCTTGAGTGTATTCGACTCCGCTCGTGAGGTTCGTGTACACCACAGTTAATTCAATCAATCCGGATGTCTTGCAAGGCGGGTTCACCTTGACCGCAAATAGAGCATCATCCTCGTGGCCGGGAGGAATTACAATGTTCATCTGTTGATCGCCCTTAAAGCTGAAACTGCAACCACCCGAAGGCGAGTAGCTTTTAAGTGCCGCCTTCGTCAGTCGAGCGGTAGTATTCCCATCATTCCTGAACCTGATATTAAGTAAAGGGAAATCCCAACCCGTGCTGTCGCCTCGTCCTTTAATCGGAGGGAAGTGGTCCGCTTTCACGGTCGATATGCTCAGCACAGGCCGATTGTTTCCGTCGTTGATGATTTTGCGTACCAGCGGTTGAGGTAGTTGAAGGACCATTCGTCGCCAATCAGGTAAGCCGTTCAGGATCAGGTATGCAGTAAGCTGTACGAAAAGCACAGCAACCCAAACCAACATTGTCCACTTCACCTTCGTGATTGCCGCCGGGTAGTCGGCATCGTGCGGGACGCGCGATCTGTTGCTGTACAGCCACCAGCAACCATAGGCAAAGGCTATCAATGAGCATGCAACCAAAGATTGGGTAAGACTCCGATCCACATACAGGTTGAAAAACGCGAACCCTGCCAGCAGCACCGCAGCGCGTGTAGAAAGGCCGAATGTCTTGGCTTGCGCAACGGCCGTGGTGACTTGCTGGCTTTCAGTCAGGAGTCGTTGCGCAGTATTCGCCTCGATCGGCAAATCGCAGAAACGGCAGTTCGACGCGTCAGCCGAAATCGTTTCGTTGCATGCGGGACACGGGTACATCCGGATGTAAGTGGGTGCCTCTGTCCAGAACGAAAGTAACTTAACCATTTTTTATTCGCGATAAGTCAGGCGTCCATTCTTCGAGTACAAATGAGCAAGTTATATGCCGTTTTGTAATAAAGGAAGAACAGGGTCAAAGAATTCAAGGAGCTTTGCCCGAAAAGTGCTTAACGGCTTCGCCGCCGGATGTGAGGCGGGGGCTCTGCCCCGCCGGTTGAGTAGTGATGCAATGGGCTTGGCCCCTGGTTCGGGCTAACCCCAAAGATCATGGGCCAAAGGCCACACGAGGGGCCAAGCCCTACCTCTTTCTTACACGCTACCGGCGGGGCAGAGCCCCGCCTCACATCCGGCGGCGAAGCCGTTAAGCACTTCGGGCAAAGCCAGTTCAAGCTTTTTTTTAGCTTGTCGACGCCAGCCAGCGTAAGTTGTCCCAGCCAGCGTAAAGGTGGACTCAGAACGGGGAAATCAGACCGAAACTAAAAGCGGCGAGCGACTGTAACCACTACCAGTCGCTCGCCGTTCTCCATGAGGCATGCAAACTACGCATGGCGGGGTGAGGGATTCACGTTGCGTGGGGTAACTTCAACATAAATTCCACTTCACTATCTATGACATTGCGAGGTGAAACATTTCAGAAAATTTTAGCGAGCGATTCGATTCTGCTCCTGGTCAGCGTCAGAAGCAGTTTCGTCGGTGACGCGAAACGAGTAGCTGTCGATATACGTAGGCTGGCCTGAGTCGGGAACACCGCACAATTTCAACTGATATTCACCCGGCGTGAGAATATTTCCGGTGAAGGTGACAGGCACGACGTAGCGGGTGTTTCTTGAAACGATGGGTAGCTCCTCCTGTGAGGTGAGCGCCTGATTCTCGCGAAACAGTTGCAGCTTGTATTTCTTGAAGTCAGGCTTGGTGAGTTCCAGCTCGACTTTGACCTCGTCATTCTGCGCCGGAGCGCGCAGCTTTTTGATGCTGCCAGCCGATCCGTTCGACCCGCCACTTAGTGTCAATGCGGGCAGTTTTGCCGTCGTGGAGTGCAATATGGGTGACTTCTTTATATAGACCCACCCAATCAGCGTCGCCAGCAGACCGGCAACCAGAATCATCGAAACCGCGTAAGCCGGATTTCGGTGAAAGCTCATAAACCACGGTGAAGGTTCAGGCACGGGAGGAATTGGCGCGGGAACGCGGTCTTCAGCAAACGACTCTTCTTGATCATTAACGCGGTAGTTTCGGAAAAGCGTTGCAAAGCGCAACTTGCGCTGCCCGCTTTCCGTGCTCAGAAAGTGAGTCTTGAAATATTGTTGTTCGTCAGTAGTAAAACTGCCTGCGAGGTACTGATCGTACAGTTCTTCCTTGATAGCGAGGAGTTCCTCTTGAAGCTCGGGGTTGCTGTGGATCTCCGCCGCTAGCTCCGTATGACGCTCAGCCGACAGTGCGCCGAGCAGATAAGCTCGTATCTCCTGTTCAGAAACATTAGGCATCAGTTTTTGGTTGGTCCCGTAGAAAAGCCACTTCTAATCCTAATGACTAAAACCAGGTGAGTATTTCACCTCGAAGAGTCGTCAACACACTTTTCGAGGCATTTCTGTAGCGCCGCCCGAATGCGGTAGGCCCTGATTCTCAAGGCGTTAGGCGCGATTCCCAATTCGTCGGCCAGTTTTTTTCTTTGTTCGATCTTCTGGCGGCCGTCTGCCTGATAGTAACGCAGAACCAGCTTCCGGTTTTCAGCGCTCAGCTTGCTGATGCACTCCTCGAGACAGCGGAATTCAACTTCCACCCTTTCAGAGTCATTCGGTGGCTCTGCCGGAGGCTGGGGAATCTTTCTCCTTAAATATTCCAATTGGACCTTTCGCGCAACTCCGAAAAAATACCGTGTCCGTTCCCCGTTGACCTCGTGCTTGATCTCGCAGAGGCGGCTGCTGACACGATTGATGGTCTCGTCGCTAAGATCCTCGGCGTCGCAGGGAGCGCGAAAAGTGAAATAGTTAATCAATCCTGAGCGGACTTGCTCGTATTTGAGCGCGGCTTTGTCACGATTTGGGTCGAGCCAGTCGAGGAGGGCCTCGAACGATTCTTGAGACATGACCCAGTTCTTATGCATTACCCCTGTGCGTCGTCTTAGTCTGTAAACAAATTAAGCGAAGAGAAGTGGTCTACCGCGGACCACGATAAGGGCGAATTAGTTTTTGCTGGCTGAGGAACTGTCATGCACTGATCTCCAATGGGAGCGGAACTGAATGTTTTCAGAACCTGGAGTACAACTTCATCAAAGTTTTGGAGGACTTCTCCAAAAACCAGGGCTCTTCAGCTCAGAATTGTCCCTCGGAATTTGACCAACAGGGGATGGTACGAGGAAACGAATTCTGGGCGCGGCCAGTTACTAAGGATCGTAAGGACTTGCTACCGCTTTAGTAGACGCCGAACAGTTAGCTTATTAACAGATGCCCTGTCAACAATAAACTTTTTGTAAGCGTGTTGAGCCCAGGGCAATCCGCCCCATTTCCAACCTCTTCTGACTACTGGCGCGCCGTGCTATTCTATGGTCCTTCCCTCAAAACCCCCTGGTTAGAAACGTTGCGCGTGAGCGCGAATTCCTTCGGGGAGTGTCTACTTATGAAAACTGCCGACGCCAGACCACGGGTCGAAGTTGTTCGCCCGCCGGTCCTTATTCTCGTCCTGGTTATCTCAGCGATGCTTGTCACAGTGGGTGGCTGTGCTCGCGGTCCTGTGGCCGAAACAAATGTCAACCTGAACGTCAACACCAACACCAACGCGAACGTGGCGCCGGTAAATGCTAACGTCGCGGTCGCGCCGTCAACGATGGCGGCCCGCGAACCCGATGCGTATCGGGGGACGCTGGTCTTCAGCGCCGAAACCGAAGGCGGCGAGAAGACGATCGGAATACCAACTCTGTCTGCCGAAGTCGCCAAGAACGGCCCCGACCGTCGGCTTTCGTTCAAACTACCAGACGGCTCCGATCTGATTTATCTCGAACACAACGGTGTGCACTACGCCATCGCGCCGGGCCGGAAGCAGTATGCGGAACTGACACCCGAGGCAACGGGTTTTCAACTGCACAAGCTGATGACGCCGGGCCAATTGGTCTCGTATCTCGATCGGCTTCAAGGCATTCAATCCGTAGGCGAAGAACAACTCAACGGGCGAACGGCATTGAAGTATCAATACGCACGCACCGACCAAACGAAGACTTCGGCGGGTGAAGTCAGAACGCAGTCGTTCATCTACATCGATAAAGACACCGGACTTCCCTTGCGAGCCGAGCTTTTTAGCGAAGCGAGTGGTAATGTTCAGGGCACTAAAGGCGCAACGATCGTCGCTGAAATGCGCGACATCACCACAAACGTGGATCCGAGTCTGTTTGAAGTGCCGGCAGGACTTAACAAGGTGTCGGAACAACAAGTGAGACAGCAGATCAATGCGATCTCAAACACGATCGCGGCCGTGCTGCGAACTCTGCTGACGAACATGAACACGACGCCACAGCCTTCGCCGACGGCGACTACATCCCCAACGGCTACTGTTTCGCCGGCATCGAGTCCAAGTCCGTAAAAGGAGTCTGCAGATGAGATACGTTGTCATTCTCGTTCTTGGAGTACTGCTTGGCGCAGGAGCCGCGGTGTATTTCCTCCGCATCGGACCGGCACGCTCAGCGCCGGGTGTTCCCGTGCGGCCGCCAGACGGACAGAGTGCGCCGGCGACAGTCGTCATCGGTCTCGATCAGGGCTTTGTGGACGCAGTGCTCGCGACAACGTTCTCAGGTTTGGGAACTCCTACGTTTCAATTAAGCCAGTCTGCGGGAAGCGATCGAATTACAACGGCAGCGTTTCAGGGTGGTTGCACCAACAGCATCACCCTCTTGCCCGAAGGAAGCGGCGTCAAGACAGGAGTGCAATTCAAGAATGACCAGGTCTTGGCGCCGCTCGCTTTCACCGGCAGCTACAATTTCAGCGGCCAGTGCATTCAGTTCAAAGGCTGGGCGCAAACGAATATAAAGTTGTATTTCGAAGAACCGAAACAGACGGTTTACGGGAACGTCGAAGTCGAAGGTGTGAACCTGGAAGGCGTGAACCCGATTGCCAACACGTTCGTCACGGTGTTTGTGCAGAGCGCGATCAACCAGCGCGTGAATCCGCTCGTGCTTGTGAGTGAGAAACAGTTGTCGCTGTTGATTCCGGTGAAGGCGAGTAACGGGACGGTAAAAGCGCGTGCAAAGGACGTGCGCGCCGAGATACTCGACGGCTCGTTAAAGCTGCATTTGACTTACGAGTTCAGCGGCGTTAAGGGCGAGGACGCGGCAGGTTAGGCAACCGAGCCATCCACAGATTCCGCAGATTCCGGTTTAGCAGCAGAAGCGGCTAGTAGTCGTTGGCGTTCGAAGTGTTCGGCGATCTCTTCAGCCGTTTTGCGTCCAACGAACGGTGTTAGCTCCGAAACACCTGCGCGCGAGATTCGTTGAATCGATCCGAAGTGACGCAACAGTCTGCCCTTTCGCTTGTCACCGACGCCCGGAATTGCAGTCAGCTCTGAAGTGAAGTCGCGCAGTTCGCGCCGCTTGCGATGGTAAGTGACCGCGAAACGATGCGTCTCATCGCGGATCATCTGCAACAGCCGCAAGATTAACGAATGCGAATCGAGATAGATCGGTTCATCCTCACGACCTTTCATCAGCAAATACGCGACGTCGTTGTGCCGTTGCGGCGGCTTGACGATACCGACCATCGGAATCGCTTCGAGTCCGAGTTCGCTCATCGCTTCCGCGGCGCCGTTGAGTTGTCCCTTACCGCCGTCAATCATGATCAGATCCGGTAGCGGTTTGTTTTCGTCGAGCAATCGCCGGTAGCGCCGTGTCACGACTTCGCGCATTGAAGCCACGTCGTTCACGCCTTCGACACTTCTGATTCTGAACTTGCGATATTCCGCGCGGTTCATCTTGCCGTTATCACAAACCACCATGCCCGCAACGTTCTCCGCACCCTGAATGTGCGAGATGTCAAACGACTCGATGCGACCCGGAAAGTGCGGCAGTTCGAGCGTCTCCTGTAGCTCTTCGAGCACGCGTTTCATGTCGGGCTTGAGCACGCGGAAGCGTTGGTCAAACGCGAGCTTCGCATTCTTCTCGACGAGATCGATCATGTCGCGCTTCTCGCCGCGTTGCGGTGCTTCGATACGCACGCGCCGTCCGCGCCGTTTGCTCAACGCCTTTTCGAGCAACTCACGGTCGTTGAAATCAACCGGCACGTAGATCTCGCGCGGCACGTAATCCGACGCGTAATACTGCGCCAAAACTTCACTCAAAAACTCCGCCGGATCGAAAGCGTCTTCAGACAAGTCTTCCCAGAAAAACTCACGCCGCCCAACGATGTTTCCTTCGCGCATCGTGAACAACTGCAACGCGAGCTTCTGTCCTTCGCGGTAGTAGCCAAAGATGTCGACGTCGCTTTCGGAAGTGGTCGCCATCTTCTGTTGTTCGGAAAGACGAATGACGGTCTTGCGCAGGTCGCGATACTTCGCCGCGAGCTCGTAACGCATGTCGTCCGATGCTTCCAGCATGCGCACTTCGAGCGCATCGGCGAGCTCCCGGTTGCGTCCTTCCAACAACAGTCTTACGTCGCGCACGGCTTCCTGATATTGTTCCGGCGTGCACAGTCCTTTGACGCATGGGCCAAGACAGCGTTTGATGTGATACTCGAGACAGGGACGCGGCGCTTTGCCGTCGATCTCGATATCGCAGGTGCGTAGTTGAAACGTCCGATTGATCAGGTCAATGGTTCGCCGCGCTAAACTCGCCGGCAGAAACGGTCCGAAATAGAGCGCGCCGTCCTTCTGCACGCGACGCGTAATAACGACCTTCGGAAATGGTTCGTTGATCGTGAGTTTCAGGTGCGGGTACGACTTGTCGTCCTGGAGTTTGACGTTGTAGCGCGGTTTGTATTGTTTGACGAGCGTCGCTTCCAGGATCAGCGCCTCGACTTCGTTGTCGGTTACGATGAACTCGAAATCCGAGATTTGCCCGACGAGCGCATCGGTTTTGCGGTCGAACGGGCGCGCGCGAAAGTAGGAACGCACGCGGCTGCGCAGGTTCTTTGCCTTACCGACGTAGATCACCTTTCCGGCCGCGTCTTTGTGCAGATAAACGCCGGACGAGGTTGGTATTTCTTTGAGTTTCTCTTCTATGGGCACGGTATTGAGATGCCATTTTAACTTACTGAGATGAAGTTTCCGATTGAGCCCCCGGCCAACAAACCGTTCGATGCGATCGGTTTTGGGTTGAATGCCGTCGACCACCTCGTGGTCGTGCCCGAATACCCTGCGTTCGACACCAAAATGCGGCTTCTCGAGCACAAACAGTCGGCCGGTGGGCAGACCGCGACGGCGATGGTTTCGTTGCGGCGTTTGGGTTTGCAGACGGCGTACGCGGGCCGGTTCGGATCAGATCCCGAGGGTAAATTCGGCTTCAAATCCCTACTCGACGAAGGTGTCAACTGCGACTTCGCCGAAGTAATCGAAGATGCCAAAAACCAGATCGCGTTCATCACGATCGACGCGCGCAGCGGTGAGCGCACGATCGTTTGGGATCGTGACGACAGGCTCGCTTACAAACCCGACGAAGCGCCCGCGGGGTTTGGTTCGCTTGGACGTGTACTGCATCTCGACGCACACGATCCGCCGGCGTGCGTCCGCGTCGCGAAGGACGCGAAAGAATCGGGCACGATCGTGTCCGCGGACATCGACAACGTTTACGAAGGACTGCCCGAGTTGCTTCCGCTGATCGACATCCTGATCGGGTCGAAAGAGTTTCCGCATCGCGTCACTGGAATTACTGACGAACGCGCCGCACTGATCGAACTGCATCAACGTTACGGTTGTGCGATCGTCGGCATGACGATCGGAGCCGCGGGCGCAGTGGTCTATTGCGATGACGAGTTTATCGCATCACCCGGCTACCGCGCGCCCGGCGGTTGCCGCGACACGACCGGCGCAGGCGACGCTTTCCACGCCGGGTTTCTCTACGGATTCCTGACCGGCGAAGATCTCGAAACGAGTCTGAAGTTCGGCAACGCCGTGGCCGCGATGAAGTGCAGCGCGCTCGGCGCGAGGACAGCGCTACCGACCGAATCTGAACTCAAAAATTTTCTAAATAATCCGTGTTAATCTGTGGCCTATGAAACTCCTCCTAATAGTGAGCTTGTTGCTGCTGAGCTTCGTACCCTTTCAACAGTCCGCGGCTCCAGCCGATATCGTTTTCAAAAACGGCAACGTCTACACTGCCAACGACAAGGCGCCACAGGCAGAAGCGATCGCCGTTAAAGCCGATCGCATTGTTTTCGTTGGGTCGAATGCCGCGGCGCAGAAATACGTTGGCGCACAGACGCGCGTGGTCGATCTAAAGGGCAACACCGTGCTGCCCGGTTTCACTGATTCTCACCAGCATCTCTCGGGCGTGGGCCAGCGCGAGATGACTTTGAATCTCGAAGGCACGTCGAGTCTCGAAGACTTTCTTGCGAAGGTGAAAGCGCGGGTGGACCAGGCGAAACCCGGCGACTGGATTACCGGCCGTGGCTGGATCGAAACACACTGGAATCCGCCGGTTTTCCCGACGCGCGCGGACCTCGACAAAGTCGCACCAAACAATCCGGTGATCCTCGGACGCGCCGATGGACACGGCGCGGTGGTAAACAGTGCGGCGTTGAAGATCGCCGGCGTTGACAAGAACACGCCGAACCCATTCGGCGGCGAGATATCAAAAGACAAAGAATCAGGCGAGCCCAACGGCATGTTGCTCGATTCAGCACAGGGATTGGTGCGCAGCAAAGTGCCGCCGACTTCTCGCGAGGATGCAGAGCGCGCGGTTGTGCTCGGCGTCAAACGAAACATCGAACTCGGCTGGACGCAGATTCAGGATGCGGGCGGCAGTTACAACGACGTCGATATCTTCAAAAAGCTTTACGGTGAGGGCGCGATCAAGCTGCGCATCTACAAGGCCGTCTATGGTCCAGGACCGAACGCGACACGATTGCTCAACGAAGGTCCAACGATTGGCGCTTTCGACAATCGCTTTACGCTGCGAGCGATCAAAGTCGTTTCCGATGGAGCGCTCGGTTCGCGTGGCGCGGCATTGCTGGCTGCGTATTCAGACGCGCCGGACACTTCCGGGTTTCTTACAGTCAAAGCGGAAGACTTGCGGCCGATGCTGATCGACGCGTTGAAGAAAGGCGTTCAGGTCGAGACGCACGCGATCGGCGATCATGCGAATCGTTTCATTCTCGACGAGTACGAAGCGGCATTGAAAGCCGTGCCGGCGGGGCAAAGAAAAGTCGCCGATCCGCGTTGGCGCGTCGAGCACGCGCAGATCGTGAACCCGGCGGACATTCCGCGTTTCGCAAAGTTGGGAATCATTCCGTCGATGCAGCCGTCGCACGCGATCGGCGACCTGTTTTTCGCACCGCGCCGGCTCGGAGTTAATCGTTTGTCTGGTTCATATGCTTGGGAGAGTTTCATCAAGTCGGGCGTGGTTGTGCCCGGCGGTTCTGATGCGCCGGTGGAACGCGGCGAACCGATGATTGAGTTTTACGCTGCCGTTGCGCGCAAGGATCAGAAAGGCTTTTCGGGCGAGGGTTGGCATCCGGAAGAGGCGGTCACGCGCGCGCAGGCGTTGAAGATGTTTACGCTGTGGCCGGCGTATGCGGCGTTTGAAGAGAAACTGCGCGGTTCGATCGAAGTCGGGAAACTGGCAGACCTTACGATCTTGTCCGCGGACATCATGAAGATTCCCGAGGCGGAGATTTTGAAGACGCGCTGTGTGATGACGGTTATCAATGGCGAGATTGTTTTTGGACAGGATTGAAAGCCGATGAAAAGACGAAATTTTATTTCACTAGGTCTCGCCGCGATTTCTGTTCCGACTGTCGGCGCGTTGCTAAAAGAGATCGAAGCTGCCGGTCGAAGCGTCGCGCATCTCACGCCCGAACAGGCCGCGATGGATGAAGACTACTGGTCGATCATTCAAAACTCCTTCACCGTCACGCGGGGCATCGTCAACCTCAACAACGGCGGCGTCTCGCCGAGCCCGCGCATCGTCACCGAAGCACTCGTTCGTTACATCTGGCAGCAGGAAGACGCGACTGCCTACACAATGTGGCAAATACTCGAACCGCAGTCGGAAACGATTCGCACCGGTCTCGCGGAGATATTCGGCTGCGACCGCGAAGAGATCGCGATCACACGCAACGCGTCCGAGTCGCTCGAGATCTGTCTGATGGGCATGGACTTCAAACCCGGCGACGAGATCCTGACGACTACGCAGGACTATCCGCGCATGTTGACCACTCTACGCCAACGCGAACGACGCGAAGGACTCGTGCTCAAGATGGTGAAGATTCCGATTCCACCAAAAAACGTCAGCGAGATCACGTCCGCTTTCGAGCGTGGAATCACGCCACGAACCAAACTGATCCTGATGTCTCACCAGGTGAACATCACTGGCCAGATCACGCCGGTGAAAGCCGTGTGCGAGATGGCGCGCGCAAAGGGAATCGAAACCATCATCGACGGCGCTCACTCGTTTGCGCAGTTTGATTTCAAACAGAAAGATCTCGGCTGCGACTACTTCGGCACGAGCCTGCACAAATGGCTCTACGCACCCAAAGGCAGCGGACTGCTTTA
This sequence comes from Pyrinomonadaceae bacterium, assembly GCA_035279345.1. Lineage (GTDB taxonomy): Bacteria > Acidobacteriota > Blastocatellia > Pyrinomonadales > Pyrinomonadaceae > PSRF01. Next base: position 17,051 of record DATEHX010000396.1, read on the forward strand.
CGTCAAGCGCGACAAGATCGAGAAGCTGTGGCCGTTGATGGCGGCGGAGACAAGACAGTCAAACGACATTCGCAAGTTTGAAGAGGTGGGCACGCATTCCGCGGCGCCGCGTCTCGCGATTGGCGAAGCGATGCTGTTTCACAACGGGATCGGCGGCAAGCGTAAGGAAGCGAGGCTGCGTTATCTTTCGCGCTACTGGATGAATCGTTTGAAAGACGTGCCGAAGATTCGTTTCAACACGTCGTTTGATCCGGCGCAGTCGTGCGCGATCGCGAATGTGGAAGTCGTTGGCGTCGACCCAACCGCCATCGGCAGTTACCTCTTCAACAAGCACCGTATCTTTACCACGCCGATCGTTCACGATGAGTTCAAAGGCATCCGCATCACACCCAACCTTTACACAACTCTCGGCGAGCTCGACCGCTTCTGCAACGAGATGGAAAAGATCGCGCGCAACGGCTTACCTACTTAGTCCGTGTGAGTCCGTGTTCATCTGTGGCCGAACTAAAGCCTCCGTGCGACCGTAAAGCAGATGGTGCTAGAATCCTTTCCGGAGGCTGAAGTTATGCAGGAAGCCCGAAGTTGTGCGAATGACGTAGCAGGCGCGGTTTGTGACGCTTTCCGCCAGATTGGCGACTTTTCTTTCGCCATTTTCCCCAAAGATATTGCCCACGCGCTCGGGGATCTTCAAAAAGCGGTGCTCTCGTCGGTTCGAGACGTGGTTGATTGGGAGATCAACTGGACCAACGATCGTGTGGCCGGTGGCGACCGGTTGAGAGACGAGTGGCGAGAAAAGTGCAGGCAGACAACGGATGACGAACCGCAAGTAGGCGGCGTTTAATTCGGAGAATCGAAAAGATCACTTATGGAAGTCTTACTCGCAGACGAATACGGATTCTGTTTCGGCGTCGAACGCGCGGTTGAAATGGTGGAGGAAGTGGTTGAAGAAGGCGCGCGGCCGATTCGCTCACTGGGTCCACTGATTCACAACGCGCAGGAAATGGAGCGCCTCGGCGCGCAGGGTGTCTCGACGATAGATTCGCCGGACGAAGCAGACGCCGACACGATCGCCGTGATTCGTGCGCATGGTGTGACGCCGCAGGTGCAGCGCGAGCTTGAGCACCGCGCGGCCAAAGTGATCGATGCGACCTGTCCGTTTGTCACTCGCGTGCAGCATCTGGCGGAACGCGCCGCGCGGCAGGGACGTGACGTCGTCGTGGCGGGAAATCCCGATCACCCCGAAATGATCGGCGTGGTTGGTTACGCTCCGGATAATACTTACGTCGTACGCGATGCCGCGGAAGTCGCATCATTGCCGCCGCTTCGTTCACCGCTCGTCGTTTCACAAACGACCATCAAACTTCAAACGTTTTTGGAAGTTGCGGAAGCTGTTCGCGAAAAGGCCGACACTGAACCGCAAGTCGTCAACACGATTTGCTCCGCCACGCGCGATCGGCAGGACGCGGCGCGCGCACTTGCCGGACAGGTGGATGCGTTTTACGTCATCGGCGGCAGGCATTCGTCAAACAGCGTCAAGCTGTTGGCCGTTTGCCAGGAACAGTGTCACAAGAGTTTTTTGATTGAAACGCCCGCTGAGATTAATCCCGAAGATTTGAAGGGCGTGGAAAAGGTGGGTGTTACTGCCGGCGCTTCAACGCCAAACTGGTTAATCGATCAGGTTGTCGAGAAATTACACAACCTGGCCGCCAATGTAAATCAAAGTCACATCTCTTCCTGATCGAGCGCGGCCAGGATCCGGCGCGCATCTTCAGAACCATACTCCACTACTTGCCGCCGCAGCGCGTAACGCGCTGTTTCCGCGTCAACCGGATCGTTCAGCAGTGCAAGCAACACTGAAACCGGACAACGCGCCAGCGCTTCATTCGCTAACTCACGCACAATCACATCCTCGGAACGCGCCAATTCGCAGATCTCGCTCGGTGGGAAACGCGATGTGAGCGCATCAGCGAGTGTGTCGATGCGTTTGTAATCCTTCTGCATCTCCGCGCGCCGGACGAGCTGCGCAAACACTTCGGCGGATTCGGTCTGTTCCTGCAAAACACTCGCAAGCGTGTCGGCAACTGACTTGAGCTTGTCGCCCTTTTCCGGGTCGAGTGGCGCGGACTTTTCCGCGTCAAGCGCGGCGAGAAAGCGGCTCAGTTCGAGATCGGCACGGGCGTCGTATTGGAAACTGCGCGTTGTTTGGGTGCCGGTTGCGGCTGCCTGGAGGGCGCGTTCGACCAATCCACGGGTGGCGGGACGTAATTCCGACCACACCGTTGCAATGCGATCGCCGAAGTCGTCGATCATGAAAGGAGAGGGCATAGAACGGCGTAATATACGCGAAGAGACACAAAACGCGAAATATGCATTAGCCGCCGGCGGCAACGTTATGGTCTTTGATTTCAGCGATGGTTGGGAAAGGTATTTTTATGATCTGACCGTCAGAGCACTCCATTTTGACGCTGGGGGTCGTCAGGGCCTGAGTGGTTTTCATACTCCGAACTGTACCCCTGACTCGCCGCCCATCAATTGTGATGATTTCTACATTGTCTTTGCCGTAAAGCGGCTGTAGTGCAGCGAGTGCTTTGGTTATTTCCACGTTTGCTGGTCCTCCTTGACCCTGAACTGCGAGCATCAAGTGTGCCACTGAACCGGCTGGTGGCAAAGTGGCTGCAACTGGCAAAGAATATTTGGCGTATAGAAATTCGTCGTATATCCTTCACTAAATCCATTAAGGATACGTTGGTTATGTCGGAAAATCCTGAAATGCCATTGTCGCCGGGGCCTACGCTGGTCACCTGCTCAAACTGTCACTCGTCGATGCCGTCTGAATTACGGTTCTGCCGTAATTGCGGATTTCGCCTCGGCACGAGCTTTGGCACCGCGTACCAACAGGTTGGCACCGAAAATATCGCCTCCGCGTCCGGAAGTGCCCCACTGGCCGCTCCGAGAAAGCGGCGAAAGATGAGTGGGATGGCGTGGATATTTGTCGGGCTGCTGATCTTTTTTGTTGGCGCGGCCGCGTTCACGGCGATCATCAATCCGATTCGGCAACACTCCGGCGCTCCTGTGATCAAGCTGTCGGTTAATAAAGCGTATGTTGGAGTCGACAACTGGGAAACGGCGGACAACGGCGTCACGTTTGGTTCTGTTGATGCTCCCGGCGGTCCGGCGGATAAGGCTGGTTTGGTTGGTGGCGACGTCATCACGAGGTTTGACGGACAGGAGATACACGACGAAGATCAGATGGGCGAGTTGATGGAACGCACGCCGATCAGCAAGACCGTCGAAATCGAATACATCCGTGATGGTGAAAAGAAAAAGACTCAGCTCACGACGATTTCAAACGACGAGTTCAGAAAACTGAGCCGAGATTTTGAACGGCGTCCGGAAGGCCGCGGGCAGTTTGGGTATGAAGATGGCGACGCGGAACGCGTGCAGGTACCGGGACCTAAGCCGGGAACGAATATTTATGGCGTGAAGCTGAATTCGCTGCTGCAAAGCCGTCCGGCAGATATGGCCGGGATCAAGGAAGGCGACGTGGTGATTGAGTTTGATGGCGTGCCGATTCGCACGACTGATGAGTTTCTGATGCGCGTGCGACGGGCGCTGCCTTACAGCATCGTGAAAGTGGTCGTGATGCGTGGCGAAGAGAAGTTGGAGATTCCGGTGAAGATGGGCAAACAGTAAGTTCCGTAAAGCCATCCACAGATTACACAGAGTCTGCGTAATCTGTGGATGGTTTTGTGTTTGGGCTTCTTTCGGAGGCGTAGTCGCGCATGCGCGCTTCCATCTCGAGTTTGACGTCCTGACGTTCTTCCTCAGTTTCGTCCTCTTCAAAGGTTTCAAATAGCGCGTATGGAGTTTGTGTCACGAGGCGCAACTCCCACGCTTCGCGCTTGTTGTGCGATGGTCTTGAAAACCAGAGCGCGTCGACCGCCGCCTCGCGCACGGAGACGTTTTTCAGCAGTTCCGCTTCCTCGGTTTGGAGCTCCGATTGGGTCGCAGGTTGCAGCAAAGCGCCGCGCAGTTCCCACCCGTGCTTGCGGTAGGTCGCGAGCAATTCCATAAACAAACCTGTTTTCCTCATAAAATTTCCTGAACTGAGGTTAGCACATATCAGGATAACCCCTGTTGACCGCGCGAAATGCCGACACTTATCATCTCCTTCGCTTTTCCGGGAGCGGTCATTTGAGAACTCGCTTTCAAGTTCGCGGCGCAAAACTCATAAGTCTCGTTTTTATTCTGATCTGTCGGAGTGTTGTAGGCGCGGCAACACCGGCACTGGAGCACATGGCAACACAGCAGCTACCTGTAAACACGATTAGGGAATTAAAAGAATCAACCGAGCCTGTTCCCTTTTACGAAGCCCTCAGGAAGGCACTCAAAAAACGTAAGGCCAACCTCGACCTCATTTGTCCTCCGGCCGATCCGGTCGCTCGCCGCATTCTTGAGGAATATGGCGCCGTTTATGTTGCGACTAAGAAGGTTAAGCCGCCACCGGTTTGTCTGTTCACTAACGAAGAACAGGTCACGCAGTTTCAGGACGAGGCCGGAGTCAAAGCGGAATACATCGCCTACGACACCGTCGAACTTCAGCCCGAAGCGATGAAACACCTGTTGAAAGCGCGCGAAGAGGCACAAAAGGAAGGATTGGATATCACGCCACGCGACGGTGCTGAAGCAGCACGCCGCAACTACGAAGACAGTGTTCGACTTTGGAATTCACGTTTTCATCCCGCGCTCGACTACTGGCTCGAACAAGGCCGTCTCACCGCCGGCGACGTAAATCGCCTGCGCGCCCTGCCGTTGAAGCAGCAAATCGCCGAGGTGTTAGAGCTCGAAAAGACGGGGATCTATTTCAGCAAAGACTTATCGAAATCCATTCTCTATTCCATCGCCGCTCCTGGCACTTCCCAACACATTCACATGCTCGCGTTTGATGTAAACGAGTTTGAGAACCCGCGCGTGCGCGAGATCATGGCAAAGCATGGTTGGTTTCAAACCGTGCTCAGCGACCTGCCGCACTTCACATTTCTTGGTCTGAAAGAGAAGGACCTGCCGAAGCACGGTCTGCGCAGTGTGGAAGTCAACGGGCAAGTCTTCTGGATCCCCAACGTCCCCGGCTCGCACCCGGGACTTGATAAATAACATGCCGCAAAAAAGCACAAAATGTGTTCGCAAAACTTTCTGCTTCTTGTGCCTCTTTGTGGCTATGAATCCGGGACTTGATAAATAGCTGGACAAAGGTGTTACACTAGCGGCACCGACGGCCGCGTCGGTCTCTTCCCCCAGCCCATAGAAAAAGTTAGTAGCGTAGCCCTAACGGCCTTTCACCCGAAAGAAGGTCAGATATGGATGTCCCCCAATTTATCGCGGGCAGGTTCCGGATCGAACGCGAAATCGGAACCGGCGGCATGGGCACTGTCTATCTCGCCACTCACCTGGGTCTCGAACGTCCGGTAGCAGTGAAAATCATCAGGCGCGAGTTCGCGGGCGATGCCGACGTCACCGAACGTTTTCTCCGCGAAGCGCGCACGATGGCGAAGCTTCGTCATCAACACGCCGCGATGATCTTCGACGCGGGTAATCTGCCGGACGGCCGTCACTTCATCGTGATGGAGTTCGTCGAAGGCGACACTCTATCGCAAGTGCTTGCGCGCGAAGGAAGATTCGCTCCGAGCCGCGCCATCGACATCGCTACGCAGATTTGCGACGTGCTCGAAGAAGCACATCGACTCGGCATCGTTCATCGCGATCTTAAACCTTCAAATATTTTGCTTGGTCCACGCGGAGTTTGCGTGCTCGACTTCGGCGTCGCGAAAGTCCTTGCTTCATCAGCGGAGTCAACCGCGACGTGCGCGAGCACTGGTTCGGGCCAGTTGATCGGCACACCGCGCTACATGTCGCCCGAACAATGTTTGGGTCAACGCGTCGGCGCACGCAGCGATCTCTACAGTCTCGGCGTGTTGTTGTACGAAATGCTCGCGGGCCGTCCGCCGTTTGTCGATCCGCTGCAATCAGCGTTGCTGATCAAACAGGCGACAGCGCCGGCGCCGCCGTTGCCGAAATTGCGGCCGGACATCGGCCGTCCGCTCGCGTTGGCAGTTCATACTTTGCTCGCGAAACGCCCCGACGATCGACCACGCACAGCAGCGACAGCAAAAGCACTTCTCGAACGCAGCATCACCCAACCCGAGCGCACGTTGCCCGACATGGAACCGCTCTCGGCGATGGTTGCCGCTGCCGATAAAGGACGCAGCATTCTGTTTCGCGTCGGCTTGCCTGCTTTTCTCGTGACGACCTTCAGTGCGTTGCTGGCTTGGGGTTACACGGGCCAAAGTGCGCCCGAAGTTCGTTTGCCGAAACAAGCGCTGCCCATGGCCGCGTCGCAAGTTCAGATGACACCGGCGACGTTCAAGAAGACCGAAATCACTCCACTCCCGAGCGCGGAAGATCTGCGCGTCGATCCTGAACCGATAACCGAACTATCACTCGAACAAGCACGCAAGATCGCCGCGAAGTTTGTGCGCGGCTCACTCGGCTCGATGGAGATCGTCGAGACCGACGCGGGTCCCGCGATCGTTGCCATCAACAATCAACGGCGTGCCGGCACGAGCAGTTTTGTCCTTCTCGAAAAACGCGGCGGCAAGTACGCGCTCAGCGCACAGGGACGGCTCGACAATCTCGGTTTCACTCACGCGAATTGGAGCGCTGAACTAGTCGACGCCGACGAAGATGGTTATCAGGAGTTGTTGTTCAGCGGCAAAGACTCGACCGAGAACCGCGGCTTGAGACGTTTGATTCTGTTCGTCCCCAACGAGAAACGCACTTACTCAATGCAGATGAACGGCGAAACCACTTCATCCGGCACGCCGCGAATTCAATGGTTATCAAACGCGACCGGCACCGACGCCGCCCCGTATCGCTCCGTCTTGCGACAAAAGGCCCGCCTGATCGTCTCCAAAAGCGGTAAACACAGATAAAAGACAAAATCTGTGTATTCCGTGTAATCTGTGGCTAGCTTAGCCGCATCTATTGATTTACCTTGTCGCAATGGAGCCATACGTGAAACGATCTTTCCTGGTCTCGTTACTTCTTTTCTGTCTCTTAACGCCTTCAACTTTTCTCGCCGCAGCAGTTCCGCAGCAACGAAAAACTGAACGACCAAATGCGCCCGCCGCAGCCGCGACCGCGCCGGCGCGACTGCCCGAAGCCAAACTGATCAGCCATACACTGCCGAACGGTTTGGAAGTCATCATTCTTGAAGACCACTCTATTCCGCTGGTCACGATCGAGTTGGCAGTGAAGAACGGTTCATACACCGAGCCGCCAGAGTTGAACGGCTTGTCGCATCTTTACGAGCACATGTTTTTCAAGCAGAACCGCGCGATCGCGAATGCTGAAGATTATCTCCGGCGCATCGGGCAGATGGGCATCGCTTATAACGGCACCACGCGCGAGGAAGTCGTCGATTATTACTTCACCACCACGAGCCCAAACATCCGCACCGCCATGCAATTCATGAAAGACGCGGCGCGCTATCCGTTGTTTGACGACCGTGAGTTTGTGCGCGAAAAGGAAGTGGTGATTGGCGAGATCGATCGCAACGAGTCGAACCCGTTTTATTATTTAAGTAAGGAAATGAACACCCGGTTGTTCTTCAAATATCCGAGCCGGAAGAACCCGTTGGGAAATCGTCAGACAGTCGGCGGCGCGACTACCGCGATGATGAGGTTGATTCAGCAGCGTTACTACGTGCCGAATAATTCAGCACTCGTGATCACCGGCGACGTCAATCCGACGGACGTGTTGAAGATGGCGCAGGAGTTCTACGGCGACTGGCCGAAGCGCGAAAAGGATCCGTTTGTTGAGTTTCCGCTCGTCGAACATCCGCCGTTGCCGAAGAGCGAAGGCATTGTGGTCCAGCAGCCGATTCAGAACGTGATCATCAGCATCGGTTGGCATGGTCCGTCGATCGGCAAAGACAATCCGGCCACGTATGCAGCCGACGTTTTCTCATTTATTCTGCGGCAGCCAAATTCACGGTTTCAGCGAAACCTCGTTGACACCGGACTCGTGACCGGCGTCGATTTGAGTTATTACACGCAGCGCAACGTTGGACCAATCATGCTGATCGCGCAGACTACTCCCGACAAAGCGCAAGCGGCAATCAAGGCGTTGTACAACGAAGTCGCGCATTTCAACGATAAGGATTACTACACCGAAGAAGAGCTCGAAAGCGCGAAGGCTTTGCTCGAAGCCGACGATCTTTATTCACGTGAAAAACTGAGTGACTACACGCACACGTTGAGCTTTTGGTGGGCGTCGACCGGGCTCGAGTATTTTCGTGGTTATCTGCCGCGA
>DATEHX010000397.1:0-8528 GCA_035279345.1 Pyrinomonadaceae bacterium
GCGATTCGCCGCGTGGCTCTGATGGCAGACGAGCGATCGCACGCCATCCGCTTTCACCTCGAGCCGAATCAACTCGTAATCAGCTCGCAAAACGCCGAAGAAGGCGAAGCAAACGAAACACTCCAAACCGACTACGCCGGCGACGTCACCGACATCGGCTTCAACGCCCAATACCTGCAAGAGTTTCTCAACGTCATCGGCGACGCAAAGATCGCCTTTGAGTTCAAAGATGGCAACTCACAAGCAGAACTGCATCCCGCCGAAAACGGCGATCTCGACTACAAGTACGTGGTGATGCCGATGCGTATTTGAGGATGCGCCAAAGCTCATTTCGATTGTTTTGCTTTAGCCTTCATCATCGCCTTCTGCATTGTGCCGAATAGCAAAAACGGCGTTATGAAGCTTGCGACCGCCCCGATTGAAATGGAAATCTCCGGATACTTGAGCCAACCCCACAACGCCTGAAAGAGTAATCCTTGAATCACACAGAGGAAGGCCATTAACAGACCAACCGAGGCTTTAGCTGAGAATGGTGCGATTGCGGATTCTCTTCGGTGGTAAATCACTGCTCCTATTTGAGAACCGAGGAAGGCACCCAAAAACAAAGAAAACTCCATGTTCTGCGGTTGCAACGAGGAAAGGACCAAGTAACACGAGGTTACACCGGTAACGTAGACCAGTGCGACGATTAATAGTTCTGAGGGCTTCACAAAAAACTCCTTCTAGATGAGGTATTAGTGGATCTATTGAGCCTTCTTGCATTGGTCAAACATGGCGAAGAGTTTCGGGCGGATTGCTTCTTTTAGTGCTTCACGAAGACTGTTGTCCTGAGCTGTTATTAGCTTCCCCACCAGTGTTTGCTCAAAAGCCACTATGCGGTCTTCATCACTTCGTGAATAAGCTGGCGGTTCTTCGGTTGATATACCAAGCACTAACTTCACTCTGATCCTCTCATTGCGAATATAAGTCTTACCGGTTTCGCTCTCATAAAATGAAATCGCCTGCCGAAGTTCATCATCGGAACACTTCTTATCGAAAGCATCCGCGAGCAACGGTATCATTAGTTCGGGAGTGATCTGAGTAACTACGCAATCGATTTCTTTTTCGGGTTGTCCCTTATTCAAGGCACCATCGCGATAGCCCAACGCGTATGATTGCGCAAAGACGAGGTGAATTTCCGATTTCTCTACCAATTGAGTTGCCACTGTTTTCTGAGTGACAATTTTTTTCGAACTATGAGCCTGCGTACAACCGCCCAAACAGATAAGAGCAAGCCCCACTGCCCCAACGAAGAATCGCTTGATTGTGTCTGGTGTTTTCATTCAACGCTCGCTCCTGAAGTAAGGTTGAGGACGAAGCGACGAGGACTTGATAGAGCAATAAACGGGCGTAGCCTACACTCGGGTCTTTTGCGTGTCAATGGTGCTAATATCCCTGAATGCGGCTCGCTGCAATTGAAGCGACAAATTTCAGGAACCTCAGTGGGAAGATTGAGTGGGGACCTCGGCTCAATATCATCTACGGCAATAACGGGCAGGGTAAGACCAACTGGTTGGAAGCGATTCATATCCTCGCCCGCACAAAATCATTTCGTACGCAACGACTCCAGGAAGCACTCAGATTCGGCGAACACCTCGCGGTAATTCGCGGCAGAGTCACAACCGGCGCGGAGTTGGAGCGAGATCTACAAGTCACGCTTCAGGACAACTCAAAGACAATCTTTGTTAACGGCAAACGAGAAACTCTCGTTCGCTATCTCACTCAACTCCAGGTCTTCTCATTCACCGCCGCGGATCTGGAAGTCGTGCGCGGTGTGCCTGAAGCACGGCGCAGATTTTTGGATCGCGGTATCTCCTCCATCAGGCCTGCGTATCTGAAAACGATCGCCGACTACAGCAAAGTAATCAAACAGAAGAACCGCGCCTTGCAGCTCGCGAATGAAGGTGAGTTCAGTTTGGAAAAGACTGAAGACCTGCTGGCGCCATGGAACGATCAACTGGTCCAACTCGCGACTCAAATACATCGTGAACGCGAACAGTATGTCGCTGGTCTAAACGCCGTGCTCGAGCGGCAACTCTTCGATCGCCGCGACATTCAAACCCGCTATGTCTCATCACTCGAAGGCAAAGGCGATCTGACGGATTACGAGTCGCTACTTCGGTCGAGAATCGCGCTCAGGGTGACCGCGGAAGTCGCTGCGGGACACGCGCTTATCGGTCCGCACCGGGACGATTGGGAGATTCAACTCGACGGCCGCGAAATTCGCGTTTACGGAAGCTCCGGACAACAGCGTAGCGCATTGTTACTATTAGACTTAGCAGCGATTTCGTTGTATAATTCCAGTGCAAATCATCATCCGGTTTTCGTTATCGACGATGTAGATGCCGAGCTGGATGAGGGGAGGATTAGACACCTTCTGGAATACCTTGAAAATCGCACCCAAACCTTCATCACAACCTCAAAGCGGAGTCATGTTGAAGGGTTCTTTTCAAGGGCGAATGTATATGAAATCGAAGACGGCCAGGTTCGAAGCAGTCAGACCACAACTGACGTTTCGGCCAAATCCATCTTTGCTTAAATAAGGCTATTAGAGCTGGGTAGTTAGGAGAGTAGATTGTCAACAGCAGGACCAACGGAACCAAGAGAACCAAAAGACACCAAGAAGGGCCAGTCGTACGACTCGTCCTCGATCACTATTCTTGAGGGCCGCGAGGCTGTTCGTAAACGGCCGGCGATGTACATCGGTTCCACCGGTGAGATTGGCCTTCACCATCTTGTTTACGAAGTGGTCGACAATTCGATTGACGAAGCGCTGGCGGGTTATTGCGATACGGTTGAGGTGGCGATTCATTTAGACAATTCGATCACGGTTATTGATAACGGACGTGGCATTCCGGTTGACGATATAAAGAAAGAAAAGAGGTCGGCGGCTGAGGTTGTGATGACCAAGCTTCACGCCGGCGGTAAGTTTGATTCAAACGCTTATAAAGTTTCCGGCGGTCTGCACGGCGTCGGTGTTTCGTGCGTCAACTTCCTTTCCGAGACGCTGCACCTCGAAATCTGGCGTGACGGAAGGACCTACGAGCAGGAATACACGCGCGGTATTCCCGTAGCGCCACTGCAACCCACGGGCAAGACTCGCCGACGCGGTACGAAGATCACCTTCAAACCCGATTCGCAGATCTTTACTGAGACTGCTTTTAGTTTCGACAAACTGTCAGAGCGGCTGCGCGAGAAGGCGTTTCTCAACAAGGGAATCCGAATCACGATCAAGGATGAACGTGAAGATCCGGAGCGTTCACACGAGTTTTATTACAAGGGCGGCATCGCCGAGTTTGTGAAGCACCTGAACAAGAACAAGTCCACGCTTCACGATAAGCCGATTTATTTCGAGCGGGAGTCAGACAGTCTCTCGATCGAAGTGGCCATTCAGTACAACGACGGCTACGACGAAAAGGTCTATTCGTTTGCTAACAACATCAACACGGTCGACGGCGGCACGCACCTTTCGGGATTTCGGTCTTCATTCACCAGAACGATCAATGCCTACGCGCAGTCGTCTGGCCTGGCGAAGAATTTCAAAGGCTCGCTGACCGGCGACGACGTGCGCGAGGGATTGGTTGCCGTAATCTCCGTGAAACTGCCTCAGCCGCAGTTTGAAGGCCAGACAAAGGGAAAACTCAATTCAGACGTGAAGGGCGCCGTCGAGTCGTTTCTGAACGACCGCCTGACGGAGTTCTTCGAACAGAATCCGCCTGTAGCGCGAAAAGTAGTCGGCAAGGCCCTCGATGCCGCGCGGGCTCGCGAAGCGGCGCGTAAGGCGCGGGAAATCGTCCGCAAAGGCGCAATGGGCTCCACCATGTTGCCGGGCAAACTGGCAGACTGTCAGGAACGCGATCCGGCGCTGTCCGAGATTTACATCGTCGAGGGTGATTCCGCCGGCGGCTCCGCCAAACAGGGACGCGATCGAAAGAACCAGGCCATCCTGCCGTTGAAGGGCAAGATTCTCAACGTTGAGAAGGCTCGTTTTGACAAGATGCTCGGCCACAGCGAAATCAAGTCGCTCATCACCGCGCTCGGCACCGGGATCGGCAAAGACGACTTCGATCTCAGTAAGCTGCGTTATCACAAGATCATCCTGATGACCGACGCAGACGTCGATGGTTCACACATCCGAACTCTTCTGTTGACCTTCTTCTACCGGCAAATGCCGGCGCTGGTCGAGAACGGCCACGTCTACATCGCGCAACCGCCGTTGTTTAAGGTAAAGCGTGGAAAGAAAGAGGAGTACATCAAAGACGAAGGGTCGATGATTCGTTACCTGATGCGTGCGGCGACCAGCGACATGAGCGTGAAGTCTGCCGGAGCCAACCAGGCGATTGAGGGCCGCGAACTCGCCAGAGCGCTGGAGCGAATGGTCGATTTTAAACGTTACTGTGAGCGCGCCGCGCGTCGCCTCGCCGGCGACTCCCAAATGCTCGGCATCCTGCTTGAAACCCTGAGCGGACGCAAAGGAATCCTGCGCAAAGAAGGGCTGAACTTGCGCAAGGTGTTTCAAGACGGCGACTTGATGGCGAAGGTCGAGGGCGCGCTGCACAAAGCGGGTTACAAGACCGAGTTGACTCCTGACGAAGAGCACGGCCTCTGGGAAATCGAAACCGTGACGAGCACCGGTGTGAACATTCTTGTCGACTGGAATTTCGCGAGCTACGTCGAATTCCAACAAGCGGTTGATCTCTTCAAGTCGCTCGAAGACGAGCTGGCTGCCCCGTTCGTATCCGGCGAAAACGGAAGCAGCGAGGAGGTTCCCACGCGCGAAGCGCTGCTCGATAAAGTTCTGGCAGCAGCGAAGAAAGATTTGTCGATCCAACGTTACAAAGGTCTCGGCGAGATGAACCCGGATCAGCTTTGGGAGACAACGATGAATCCCGAAAAGCGAACGCTGCTGGAAGTCAGAGTCGATGATGCGGTCGAAACGGACGAGATCTTCACTGTGTTGATGGGCGACGCTGTTGAGCCACGCCGGAAGTTCATCGAAGATAACGCGCTCGACGTGAGAAATCTGGACGTCTAAGGCCACAAAGAAGCACAAGTAAGGTGGCTAACCATTTGTGCCTCTTTGTGACTCCCGAAATCGCTCAACCCTAAACCGCCAAAGCTTGACGGGTGTATCCCCAGATATGCCCGCCTTACGCCTCGCAATCTCGACCTGCTGTTCCGCGGTGTCGACGCCCGGAATATCCGGCAACAACAACCCACGCCGCGAAGTCGTTTCATCTTCTACAATCACACCGAACACTGCCGGATCGAGTTCCTCAAAAACCGTCTCTTCCGCGGGCAGAAGAACGTCAACCGAGTAGCGCAAATTCGGCAGTTCATCTTCGCTCACAGGCTCAAAGCGCGGATCGTTCATAGCGGCACTGATTGCATTGGCTACGATCTCCTGCGCCAAACTTTCCTTCGCCGCTTCGATGGTTCCGATACATCCGCGCAACTCACCGTCGTGTGTCTTGAGGGAAACAAAACAAGGCGCACGCTCGGCTAGTAAGCCTGCCGGCGCCTCACGTGACGGCTGCAAAATTTCTCCCGAACGAATAAATGCTTCCACCGCCTCGCGCGCCAGCCGGGGTAAATCCTCGGGTCGCGGTTCTCCGCGCTGATTGATCAACTGCGCGACGAGATATCCAACTCCGAACGGCGCCTCGTAATTCATCACTTCGCACGCCAACGGCAAACCGGTGCCCGCGCCGATCGCCACCAGCATCGATCTAAACCCGCATTCCCCGGCAAGCTTCCGCAGGCTGAAATCTACGTCGACAATCGCCTGCGGATCGTTGGCGCGCAGCGCAGCGACAACCGTTTCATCGAACACGTGCGCGTTCGGATTGAACCCCGCGGGAGCGTGTGGCGCGAGCCGGTGGCTCAAGTCACCACTGGCAATAAACCCGGCTGGCCGGCCGAGTAGATCGATCGCCTTCTTGATGCAACGGCCAAAACGAATGTGGTCGTCGTTTGATAAAAAGCTGTAACCGAGCGCTACCACTTTCCCCTGCCAACCATTTCGCAGTAAGAAGTAAAGCGGGACCGAGGTACCGTGATCGAGTTCCGTATCGGGCAAGGTCGAAATTCGGAAGTCTTCGCACTTGGCGGAAACAGTAATCGCCGCGAGCAGTTCGCGATCGAGTGGCGCGGACACGCTCGTCTCCGGCGCGTGAAAGTTTGCGAAGTCGCCGTAAACTTCCGGTCCTTCGTAAGCGACAAAGGAATCGATCTCGAGCGGGGCGTGCGGCGAGATCAGAATGACCGTCTCGGCGCCGCTGGCGATGAGCCTCTCGCTGAGCTCAGTCATCGCTTCGATCGACTGGCGCACGGCGGCTATCGACTCGCGTCCGACCTCTGGGACCATGATAGGCGGATGCGGGGCAATGCCGGAGAAAACTAGGCAACTGCTCTCGTTTGTCATTCTGAGCCGCTTCGCTGTTTGAGAGGGACGACTGTTATTCTAGCGCCGACGGGTGAGTGTCACAATTGAATCGATGAACGAATTCGATCTGCTTATTGTCGGGGCCGGACCAGCCGGGTCCTTTGCGGCTGAACTACTTGCGAGCCGTGGCGCGAAAGTCGCGCTGTTTGACGGCCGCCCGCCCGCGGAACCGAAGGCCTGCGGCGGTGGTGTGACGGCGAAGGCATTGAAAGCCTGGCCTAATTTGCTGAACGCCGTGGGCCGCACGATCGACGAACTCGATCTCTATTCCCCTTCCGGCAAAAAACTCCATTTGCAACTGGAAGAACCGTTCGCGGTTTATTCGCGCGTGGTTTTTGACGGGTACTTACGCGACCGCGCGCGCGATGCCGGCGCGCAAGTATTTGCCGAAAAAGTCTCAGCCAGGAAAACAACCAAGACCGTGAATGGCTGGCGCGTCTCGAGCGAATCAGTCGAGTGGTCCGGTTCGGTGCTCATCGGCGCCGACGGCGCAAACAGCGGTATTGCCAAAATGCTCGCTGGGCCACTTTCGCCTTCCGACATGGAAGTCGCTTTTGGTTATCGCGCACCGTTGCCCGCGACCGGCGCAGCGCCCACGGTGGTTGCCTTTCTGCCGCGTTGGGTCGGATACGCGTGGGCGTTTCCGCGTCCCGATCACATCTCCTTCGGCATCGCGACAACGCAGGACGCTTTCGAACATCAGCCACTCGACGATCTTCTGTGGCGCTTCATGATCAACTACTACCAGCAACGCGAAGACGCCAAAGTTAACTTCTGGAAAGACGAAACGGCAGCGAGCGAAACAGCAGCGATTCGCGATCATCTGCGTTCGACTGCCGAACGTTACGCTGCACGCATTCCCGGTCTTTCAGCCACGACTTGGGACCACAGAACGGTCTGCGGCAACAACTGGGCGTTGCTCGGCGACGCCGCGGGTTTCGCGGATCCGGTGACCGGCGAAGGCATCTATTACGCGTTACGTTCTGCGGAGTTGTTTGCCGAAGCTTACTTGCGAGGGAATGTGCAGAGTTACGAAACGAGTTGGCGTAAAGACTTCGGCGCTGAATTGCGTCGCGCCGCGCAGATGCGGCGTCGGTTTTACGGAAACTTCTTTGGCGCTCCATTCACGGAACGCATGATCGAGTTTGCGAAGGGCCATCGGGGAGTTAAACGTGTGTTGGGAGAATTGGTAGCAGGCGAACAGGGCTACGTCGATTTGAAGAAGAAACTTGTCAAAAGCGCGCTGCGGCCGCTGCTGTTTTTCGTGCTCGGCCTGACGCTGCTTTGGGCCGGTCACTCGCAAGCATTAGCGCAGAAAGTGAAGCAGCCGAAAGACGTGATTGAAGCTTACCAGGTCGTAAATCGGTTTCAGCAGTTGATGGCCGAGGACATGGATTTCGATCGTGCGTTCGAAGCTACGTTCACGAAGGATCCCGCGCGCCGGCGAGCGATCGCGATCGCTGAAGGAGAGTTTGGTAGTCTCGATCTGACGAGCATCGACGACGCAACCCTGGTTGCAGTTTATAAGAACGAGACGCAGCTTCTGTTTTTGACCCTGTTGCTGATAGACGAGAACAAGGCGGAAGCGTCCCTGCCGGCGCGAATCAAGCAGATCTATGACGGAGGGAGACCGCGCACGATCGAGGAGTTTCGTTCGCACGTGGATATGCTGAAACAGGATATTGCAGAACTGCGAACCTACCTGGCTAACGACCCTGCTGCCGTCCAGCGCATTCGTGATTTCAAAACCATGCTGACCAAACCCATTGAAGTGCCAAAGACCTACGTCGTTAAGCCAACCACGTATTACAGCAAAGGCAGAGTGCTGAGTGACAAGGAAGAGTACTACCAGATCGAAGACTACGCCGTGATCCGCGAAGGTTCGGAGATGAGGATAATCGGAATACGCTTCTTCTCGCTCTTCTAACGCTTAGGGTGCGAGACGTTTGATGGTCCAGGTGTCGTCAGGCTGAAGCTCGTAAAGAATTCGATCGTGCAGACGTCCGACACGGCCTTTCCAAAACTCAATACGATCCGGCTTCAA
>DATEHX010000398.1:0-11515 GCA_035279345.1 Pyrinomonadaceae bacterium
GAGCGCAGATCGCGCTGAGTCAGCTTCGGAAGCACGGCCGACGCGCTGATAAAGATCGGCGAGGCGGCGCAGTGCGATGGTGTTGATCGGATCGATCTGTCGCGCGGCTTCGTAGTAACGAATCGCGTCGTCTTCACGTCCGAAACGTTCCATCATCTTCGCGGTGTTCAGGTTACCGGTTAAAGGACCTGCGGCACGCGTAAATGCTTTGTAAGCTTCGTCAACCTTGCCCAGCCGGCAATACGCGAGACCGAGATTGTTGAGAATGCGCTCGTCGTTTGGCGCGAGTTTCGCAGCGCGTTTCAAACGGTCGACCGCCGCGCGGTAGTTGCCGTTTTGATAAAGCGAGAAGCCGAGGTTGTTCAGATTTTCCGCGTCTTCGTCGAGCTTGACTGCACGTTCAAACGAATCTTTCGCGCGATCGCCAAAGCCTTTCTTGTCGTAAGCCACGCCGAGCAGGTTGTGGGCTTCGGTCAACTTCGGATCGAGTGAAACGGCCATCGCGAGCTCGGAGATCGCTTCGTTGTAACGGCCTTCCAGAAGAAACTCACGACCCGAGTCCAGGTGTTCGCGCGCGGAGCCGTCGGCACGGACTTTCCGGTCGTTCTGATTGCGCGCGTCCTCGATCTTCGTGACGCCGACCGACTCAAACCGTTCGGCATCCTTCTCGGTCATGCGCTCTATCTTGTTTTCATCTTTACCGCCACCGAAGAGCCGGCCGAAAGCTTTGAAAGGCGCTGTGATGACTTTGACGACTTTGTTGCCGCCCTTCTTCACGGGCTGTACTTCCCCAACTTCTGAACCGGAATCCTCGAGCACGATCGCATCAGGATCGCCCTCGCGTTGGATCGTGGAAGCACTCCACATCGCGGTAGCTGCGACGGTCAAAACGAAAGCGATGAAAATTGCCAGAATCCTGCGTTTGTTCATGGTCCAACTCCTCTACATGTTGCCGAGAACGTCCATGAGGTTAAGGGCGGCCGGGCCAAGGATCGCGATAAAGAGCGTCGGGAAAAGGAAACACGCGAGCGGGAACAGCAGTTTCACTGCCGCCTTCTGTGCTTCCTGTTCGGCTCGCTGCCTGCGCTTCGTGCGCAGCGAATCGGAAAACACGCGGAGTCCCTTGGCTATCGAGGTACCAAACTTGTCAGTCTGAATCAGCATCGCAACGAGACTGCGCATATCGTCAACACCCGTTCGCTCTGCCAGATTGCGTAATGCTTCGTCACGATCGCGTCCCACGCGAATCTCGAGATTCGCGAGTTCAAACTCGGTGGCGATCGGGTAGTGCACGTCTCTCAATTCCGAGGAGACTTTCATCATCGCCGCGTTCAAACCCAAACCTGCTTCAACTGAAACAACCATCAAGTCCAGCGCGTCCGCCAAACCCCAGCGCAACTCCCGCTGGCGATTACGAGTGGCTCTTCCGAGAAAATAACGCGGCAGGAAGAAACCCATGACAAAGCCCAGGATGATGTAGACCAGTGCATTCGCTATGGGACGTGCTGTCAAAGCGCAAACGCCCGCAACCGCCAGCGGAAAACCCGCCATGGAAGCCAGTTGAATCCCGCGATAGATGATCGGTGCTTCCGGCGAACGGTAACCCGCGTGCATCAGTTGCTTCTGAAGCTTGCGCGCTTCGGTTGCTGAAGGCGGCAACAACTTGTTCAGCGGTTGCGCTAAACGCTGGGCAATGTCCGTGGCCGGGCTCTCATCGGGCAGGACCACTGACTGGACGTTTCCGCCGGCGTCCTTGGAACCCATGCGCCGCAGTCGTTCAGTCGCGGCGCTCTGCGGTTTGTAGAGCAGCCAGTAAACACCCAGCATTGCGAGTGAGATAGCGACGAAAGTTGAAATGGCGATGATTATGATCATTGCTGGGCCTTTTCGTTAGCTAGATCTTGATCTTCAAAATCTTACGCACAATCAACATACCGGTGATCTGCAGCACCATAGCGGCCGCGATCAGGTAATGACCGCGCGGATCTTTCCACAACACGCTCATATAATCCGGATTCATAACCGTGACTGCTATGGCCACGAAGATCGGCAGGCCGCACAGCAACCACGCAGACATGCGTGAGCTCGTGGTCAAGGTCTTCAAGTCGCCCATGATCCGGAACCGCTCACGAATCGTGTAAGCAACCTTCTCCAGGATCTCGGCGAGGTTACCGCCCGTCTCGCGTTGAATGAGCACCGCGGTGACGCACATCTTGAGATCCAATAGCGGCATTCGCTGCGTCAGGTTCTCCAGCGCGAGTTTCACGGAGAGACCGAGGTTCTGCTCTTCATAAGCTTTGCGAAACTCGGTCGCAACTGGTTCCGGCATTTCGATGGAAACCATGTGGAGCGCTTCGGAAAACGCGTGGCCCGCGCTCAACGCACGGCTGATCAGATCGAGTGCATCGGGAAGCTGTTCGAGAAATGCATCGAACCGTTTCTTACGTCGATAATAAACGTGGACCAGTGGCAACGCCGCGCAGATCAGACCAGCCAGAACCATCAATGGAATGAAAATCGTGAGCATCGACGCAGCCAATGCTCCCAACATACCCGCCATAAACGAAAACATCAGCAGGCGCGAAGGAGTGATGTGCAAATTCGCCTGGTCCAACATCCGTTTCAACTGCAACGCAGCCTGGATGTTGATCATCGTGCGGTTGACCCACGGAATCTCGCTCATCAACTCGTTGCGAGCGAGCACCACGTCGATGTCTTCGGCTTGCGCGGAGTGGAGCAGGGCTTCGTTGAGCCGCTTTTGCAGTTTTTGGCGCTTCTTGTCAGTCCCGTGCGTCGCGAGCAGATAAGCGCCCAGGACCAGGAACAGCGCGAACACGAAAACCAGGAACGATATCATCATGGTGAGTTACATCTCCTCGAAGAAGACGCGTGGCAACTGCAAGCCGCTGGCCTTCAATCGTTCGGCGAACCGTGGGCGAATACCAGTGGGACGGAACCGGCCGATCACCTGACCTTGCGAATCGACGCCGGTGCGCTCGTACATGAAGATTTCCTGCATGGTGATCGTCTCGCCTTCCATGCCGGTGACTTCGGAAATTGACGTGACACGGCGCGAACCATCGGACAAGCGCGCGACCTGGACCACGAGATTCAGCGCCGACGCGATCTGTTGGCGCATCGCGCGATCGGAAAGTCGCATACCGGTCATCTGGATCATTGTTTCGAGACGGGCCATCGCGTCGCGCGGCGTGTTGGCGTGAATCGTGGTCAAACTGCCGTCGTGGCCGGTGTTCATGGCCTGCAGCATGTCGATCGCTTCGCCGCCGCGAACCTCACCGATCACGATGCGATCGGGACGCATACGCAGTGCGTTGCGCACGAGATCTCGCTGCGTGACTTCGCCTTTGCCTTCGATATTTGGCGGGCGCGTTTCGAGCCGGACGACGTGCGGTTGCTGGAGTTGCAATTCCGCCGAGTCTTCAATCGTGACGATACGTTCGTTTTCGGGAATGAACGCGGAGAGCGCATTCAGCAGTGTCGTTTTACCAGCGCCGGTTCCGCCTGAAATCAGAATGTTCAAGCGCGCGTTCACGACCATCTGCAACATGTCGGCGATGTCTCTGGTCAGCGCCTTGTTTTCGACGAGTGCGGCCATCTTCAGTGGATCGGCGCCGAACCGGCGAATCGAAAGCACTGGACCATCGATCGATAACGGCGGAATGATCGCGTTAACACGCGAACCATCCTGCAAACGCGCGTCGACCATCGGCGACGATTCGTCGATGCGGCGTCCGACCGACGACACGATGCGTTCGATCACGCGCATCAAGTGTTCGTCGTCTTTGAAACGAACGTTGGTCGATTCGATCTTGCCGCGGCGCTCGATGTAGATCGTGTCGTGAGAGTTGACCAGGATGTCGGAAACGGTCGGATCTTTCAGCAGCGGCTCGAGTGGTCCAAGACCGAAGAGTTCGTGCTGAACGTCGCTGACGAGCCGCTCGCGCTCGGAAGCAGACAGCGGCATCGCTTCCTGAGCCAGCACAACCTCGGCCAGACGCGAAACTTCAGCGTGCACCTGTTCCGACGTCAGACTCGACAGCTTGGTCAAGTCCATACGGTTGATCAGGGTGCGATGAAGGCGTGCCTTCATTTCCTGGAAAGAATGCTGGCCGGTGCCGTCGGAGCCGTTGCCCGGAATATTCTGGTTGCCGATTAGTCTTTCGCGTAGGGCCATGATGTTTTTCCGTTGTGGAGGACCGCGGGTCTAAACTTTTTCCATTGACGTTTGCAGATTGAACTGTGCCGGCGCCGGCGCCGGTTGTTTTTTCAGGAACGAATTCCAGAAAGCGCGGCGTGGTTTCGCTTCGCTTAGCGGCATGACGCCGAGCGAGATCTCCTGGGCGATGCGCCGGATTTCCATCGCAATCTTCGACGTCGGTTCCGATTGGACCAGCGGCGTGCCGAGGTTGATCGAGCTGACCGCCGTTTGATACTCACTGGGAACAAACCCAACCACCGGCTCGCCGAGAAACTTCTCTACTTGCCGCAAGTCGAGATCGATCTGTTTGCTCCAGCGGTTCACCACGATGCGGACTTTCTTTCGTGGATAACCAAGACGATCGAAGATTTCGAGCGCACGTTGCGTGCTGCGGATGGCGGGTATGTCGAGCGTCAGAATCAAAACGATCTCGTCTGATTGATCGAGAGCCGCCAAAGTGATCGAATCAAACGTGTGCTGCGGATCGAGCACGATGTATTCGTAGTGCTCGCGCAGTTTTTGCAGCACTTCAAAAATGTGTTGCGGTTCGATCTCGTCGGCGTGGTCGGCTTCGCGTGGTGCGGCCAGCAATGAAAGGTGCTGCGAATGTGGCGTGACCAGCGTGTTGATGAGCCCTTCGTCGAGACGATTGCGTTTCTCAGCCATGTCGGCGATCGAGTATTTCGGATCGACGCCGAGAAACAACGGCAAGTCACCTGCCTGTAGATTTAGATCGACGAGAATCGTTTTCGCGTTTGTGGCCGCGGCGAAGTTTGTCGCGATGAACGAAGTGCCGCAGCCGCCTTTGCTCGAAAAGACTGAAACCATGCGGCCCTGCTTGCGCGGCGCTTCGATCGATTGCTTGTTACCAAACTCGGAAACGCGATCGAGCACCGTGCGCAGTTCGTCGGCGCTGATCGGTATTCGCAGAAACTCTTTCGCACCCGCGCGCAAACTGCCGATGATCAGATCCGTTGATGCGTTCTGCGCCGCGGAGATGATCGTGGTGTTCGGACACTCGGCAGTGAGACGCTCGATGAATCTGACCGCATGATCGGCGTTTGGACCAAGCGCGATGATCGCGGCGTTTGGTTTGAGACGCACGATCTCGTCATAAAGCTGATCGGTATCGTTGCCGCCGGCCAGCAGTTTCACGCGCTCTTCCGCGGAAAGAGCACGGCGGATGTCTTTGAAGTTTTCCAGCCCGGTGCTTAGGACTACCACTGAGATTGGTTCGGTCATGTTTTCCTCATGCGTGTCGTTTTCAAATTCGTCGAAATTCCTAAGCTCGCCGTTTTCAACCTGGACTTAAATGTTGTTTGGGATCAAGCCCGCGCTCTCAGCAGTTAACGTCGTTCTGTAACTCGGCATCGTGATGCTTGTGCCCACGATCGGAATCACAAACTGAAACTGATAGTTCGTAATGCTCACCGAGACAGTGCCGTTGTTAAGACCAAACCCGCTGTAGCTCACGTCGACATTGCCGGCGCCGAGATTGTTCAGCATCGGCAAACCACTTCCTTCCGGATTGCCGTAGATCACGACGTTCTTTACTTGCGCTGAACTGGCTGAAGTATTCAACGTTGCATAACGCGCACCGCGGCGCGCGGCATCCGATAGAGCGTTGTGTACCCACAACGCTCTGCCGAATTCCAAAACAGCAAACATCGCTGTAATAAACACTGTGGCGCCAATCGCAAATTCAACCAGCGTCGACCCTCGTTCGTTTTCCCTGCACGTTTTCATGCGAAGCATAGTTGTTGCTCCTAAGTCGAAGGTGTCGTCAGCAGATAACGCATCGTCACACTCGGTTGCACGTCGATGGCTAGCGAGAGCGACTGGATGTGGAGCATCTCGCCAATGTCGAACAGCGGGACATGCTCGTAGTTAACGATGCTGACCTTCACCAACTCCGGCACGGCCGCCACGCCGCCCGAGTACTGCACCTGGACATTCGCTGTGCTGAGTCCAGGCAGGATCGGCGTGCCGGTACCGGCCGTGTTTCCGTAAACCACCAGGTTCTTGGCACTGGTTTCCCAATCGTTGGCGCTGCTGGTAGCCGACTTCGAGATGAGATACCTCGCGCCGGCGCGTGCGCCTTTCGCTGCTGTTGTGTACTCGTAAAAGTACCGGCCAAACTCCGCGATACTGCCGAAGAGCAACAGCAGGAGCGGCAACACTATCGCCAGCTCGAGCAGTTGCACGCCCTGCTCGTCGCGGCGAAACCGATTGAACCAATGCAGGCGACGCGAACGCCGCACGTTTCGGATTTTCCTAATGCGATGGTGCATCATAGTTGCCGCCTTATCTGTATAAGACAGGGACTGCCATGTTGTTGTTCACGGGGCCTCCGTTAGGATTGAAGCCGCCCTGGCCCAACACGATGTCGTCGATGTATTCAGCAACCAGATCGCCACCGTTACCGTTGCCGACCTTGTTTTGCAGGAAGAAGATCCCGAAGCGATTGAACTTCACCGTGTCGCGGCCCTGGTCGTATTCCGCGAGCTTGACGATCGGGATCACAACCACACGGCGGCCATCAACACCCGGATGTTTCGGAGCAGTCGATGGACTGCCGGTCTTGTACTGGTCGTAGGTAATGTTCTCTTTGATGTTCTTGTCCGGCGGCATATCAGTGGGATTCACGTGGGAACTCTGATAGTCGTCGAAGCGCGTGTTGATTCCCTGCCGGACTGGTCCTGAACTGACACCAGGCTTCGTATCGATGTTGTAGACCGCGCCGGGTTCCGCACATTCATCCACGCCCTGCGCGAGTCCAATGCGAACATCCTTGCCACCACGTCCGGACACCGCCAGAATCTGGTAGTTGCCCGGAGAAACTGATTGGCCCGGAGCGGAGCGGAACGTGTACGTAGTGCCCGCGGAAATCGGAGTGCCGAAGTCGATTACCGAGATCGGCAACCAGTTACAAAACATATTCAGCGGCACCGACAGACCCGCGGTTGCCGTGGCAGTCAGGTTTTTGCTGTTGCCCAATACTGCCCCTGCAAACGAAACGCCTACTGCCGATGTGGCTGTCGTGACTTTGACGAAGCGAATCTTCGCGGCCTGTCCCTGGGCCGAACCTTCGCTCATGTATGGACCATTAAGATTGACCGCAAACTCGACGTTAGTTCGGGGGAAAGTAACGCCGTTGTGATTGAAGTCGTATTTGTTCATTGCCGCGACTGCTCGATCGGCGGCCTTGGTGATTCCCTGGGACGATGTGTTGAGCGCAGACGCGCCAGCCAATGCTGACGCGTCCGCTGCGTTCTGTAATTCAGCTTTCGTCAGGTAAAGCCTGCTGATATCAACTCCCAAACCAACTGCGAGTAGAATCGCCAGCATCCCGATTGCTGATGTCGCCAGAATTGATCCTCGCTCCCGCTTGTTTCCTGCTTGCTGCATCCTGCGGTTCTTCATGTTGTCCCCCTCTGCGAATATCGAACTGTTTTCGAATCGAGGAAGTTATTACCAGGGGCGAACTGATTCCGGATTGAAGTCAAACTTGACCGCCTTCGCGATTGGAAGCGCGGTGTTGTTGTTGCGAGCGCTGCTTACCGCACCGCTGGTGCTGGACTGCGTGCTGGTCTGGGTGTTGGTTTCGACAGCTTTGGTCTTCGGTTCTTCAACCTTCGCCGGAGCAGCCGGTGCGGCAGCCGGACCCTGGTTGTTCTGGCCGGAAACTTTGTAACCGGTCTCGCCGGAGATGCCTTCGCCCTTGGGTTCGAGACCCAACGGCGAGGTGCCCTTCAGACCATCTATGCCACGCATGTTCGGCAGGTCGTCGCCGTTGACGGGCTTAACCATGTGCGCGGTCACGAAGAACATCAGTTCAGTTTCTTTCTTCTCGAATGACTTCGATTTGAAGAGCGCACCGATGACCGGAATGTCACTGACGATCGGAATTCTCGACAAAGTCTTGGTTTCGGTGTTGTCGAGCAGGCCGGCGAGCGCGAACGACTGGCCATCACGCAGCTCAACACCGGTCTTCGCACGGCGAGTTCTCAAAGCCGGAACGACAAAGCCGTTGAAGCGGACGCCATTGGTAAAGTCGATCGTGGAGACTTCCGGTTCGAGCTCGAGACGGATGTGATCTTCGTCGATGATGGTCGGTTTGAAGTTCAGACGCACACCGTATTCTTTCCACATGATGGTGATCGCGCCGGCGCCGGAGCCAAGGTTCTGAATCACGGGTACCGGGAATTCACCGCCGGCGAGGAAGCTCGCCTGCGCGCCGTTCATCGCGATCAGGTTTGGTTCAGCCAACTCACGAAACGCACCTTCCTGGCGCAAGACCTTGAGCATGGCCGCGGTGTTGAGTGAGTTGTTGAAAAGCAGAAGGTTGAGAGCTGGTTGCAGCAGTGCACTGACGCCGCCAATGGTTGACTCGCCGATCGTGCTTGGACCACCGCCGCTGTTGGCGTAACCACCGGTTCCTCCGTTCGTCAGGAACGAGGTGCCGTAATCGCGCAACTTGTTGCGGTTGACTTCAGCCACGCGAACCTGAAGCTGAACTTGCGTGGCGCCCGAGATCGGCGACGTCAGCATGTTCACGACCTTGAAGTTCGCGGCTTCCACTACGCTCTGAACCTGAGCGGAGGTCGCGGCGTTTGCCACGCTGCCCGAGATCACGACCGATCCGTTTGCCTGGCTGAGACGAATGTCTTCTTTAGGAAACAGCGCGCGGATTTGTGAATCGATCAGTGAAAGATTGGCACGAACGAAAACGTCAAACACCAGGAACTGACCACCGGTCTGTTCCCATGCGATGAAGTTGACCTGACCAAACGCCTTGCCGTTGACGAGCACCTGATCGGGCGTCACCAGCACCGCTTCCGCGATTTCCGGATTCGAAACCGAGAACCGTCCGACCGGACGATCGAAATTGATCACGCGCGACTGGCCGACGAGAACGTTGACTGCGATGGCCTCTTTGGTTTGGCCGAACGACGCCTTGTAGGAAGTCTCCTGCGCGCCCGCGATGGAATTAGCAAAGATTGTTATCAACGCCGCCAGCAATAGACTCACTCGGCGCGAAATTGGGGAACGGCTCTGCATGATTCTGTGCTCCTTTGTTTTCAGCGATCGTCAAAGCGATCAACTTCAAGTAATTGATTTGGTTGACTGAGTGATCTATGGAAAATCGACGCTGCGCTTCTTCGCGCCTTCGATCATTTCCACTGACGCACGCGGTGTAGGTTGAGGAGCTGCGGGGGCTGCTGCCGCCGGTTTCGCCACTGGCGCCGAGCGACGTACAACTGGCTTGCTTTCCTTCGTTTGTTCACTCTTTAGTGCACCCGGTTCCGGAGCTTGCGTCGCTGTTTCGCCTGACAGCAAGCTGCGCTTGTTCACGCCAGGCGTCTGTTCGTCGCCCTGGTCGATCTGGTTGCGCATGACGAGTTGCAAGCGG
This sequence comes from Pyrinomonadaceae bacterium, assembly GCA_035279345.1. GTDB lineage: Bacteria > Acidobacteriota > Blastocatellia > Pyrinomonadales > Pyrinomonadaceae > PSRF01. Next base: position 9,633 of record DATEHX010000398.1, read on the forward strand.
CCTTCGCTCGTGGCGAGCGCGAGTTTCTCGGCTTGCTCCGGCGTGACCTGAAGGGTCACAGCCTTGACGCTGTTTGCTTCGCGTTCATCCTTCGGCTTGTCGATGTTCTGACCGTTTGCCAAAACCTTGATGTTCTGCAACACGATCTTCGAGATCGGATCCTGATTACCTGAACCTTCGCGCGGATCGATCACGACGACCACGTCAACCAACGTTCCCGGCATGATGAAACCGGAGATGCCCGCTGCGTCGTCGACCTTGACGGTCATCGCGCGATAGCCTTCGGGGATCACCGCTGACAAACCGGCAGCCGTTCCTTCGGGCGCCAGTCTCGTTTCAGTGATCGGTTCGCGAGCGGCGATGTTCACCACAGCGACGCGGCCGGCGAGTTTTTCAGGCGAGTCAAAAGCTCCGTCGGGAGTTGATTCCTTGGGAAACTGGACCACCATGATCTGCTCGGCAATGATCTTGCTACCGAGCGGGATCGCCACCTTAGCCACGGCAACCTTATGCAGGTTCTGCGAGTAAGCATTCGCGGTCGACAAGTACTTGCTGACTGACACGGCAGCGAGCACGCCGAAAATCAGTGCTCCTACCAGGACTATCAAGAAACGTTTGTTTCGCATGGGAATCAACTCTCCGTTCTGCCAGGTCAAAGGCCTGTTTGTTGGCCGCTGTTAGGGATGAAAGATCGCAGTTGCGATGATGGCGCCGATGGTGATCGCCGCGCCGTAGGGAATAGTTAGACGGCGATCGGCAGGAACGCTGAATTTGGGCATCTGCCATCCGGGCAGTAAGCCGACAAAAATTTGCAGCACGCGATGCATGGTGTATGCGAAAGCTCCCGAGCGCAGGATCGATACGAGCGCCAGCAAACCGCCCGTCAGCACCACCACGACAAAAGTCGGAAGCACGAGCTGAACGCCGATCACGGATCCGATCGCGGCGAAGAGTTTTACGTCGCCTGCGCCCATTGCTCCGAACACGTGCAGAAACAACATCAGGATAAAGGCCAGAACAAATCCGGCGATGCTGCTTAGACCACCGTGAATTCCGCCGGCAGCGATATTCAAAGTCAGTCCACTGATCAAAGTAGCCAGCACGAACGGATTAGGAATGCGCCGATACCGCACGTCGTAATAGATAATCAGCGCGGCGAGCGGCACGAGAAACAACTGAAAAACTGTTGCGGTAGGACTCAACATAACGATCCCGAGGGCAATGTTTTGGGGTAGTGCAGAAAAGGTGGCGGCGCACCCGTGAAGGGCGCGCCACCTGACGACGGCTGTTCACTTGCTCGAGGTCACTGGATGAAACCGGCCAGTGTTTCGATCCTTGCCGCTATCCGTTCATTTAGCAGTGTGAATGCGGCGACTGTTGCAAGCACTATAAGCGCGGCGATGACGGCGTACTCTGATAGCTCAAGTCCATTTTCGTCTTTGAAGAATTTGATCAACATGATTTCTTCCTCTGTTCGACTTCGAAAACCTTGGGCCTTGCGAGTCCGCCGTCAGCGGCCAACACCAGTTGCCGCTGCCGGTATTAGCCCGGCCGGCTAATTAGTTGGCGGCACCCGAGATCGTGTTAGCCAGCGCAGTGATACGGTTGGCAATGTTTCCGCCCAACAGCGTGAAAGCTGCGACGCAAGCCAACGCGATAAGCGCTGCGGCTACTGCGTATTCGGAAAGTTCCAGACCGGTTTCGTCATTCATAAATCTCTTAATCATGTGGTTGCTCCTTTAGATTCGATTAGGCGTTGTTGCTTGGAGAGCCGGCAAACGTGACGCTAGCCCGGGAAGGATTGGCACCTCTTGTTTGAGCTGGAGAAAGTTGAGTCACTGCGGCCGTGCGGCGGCCAAAGCCATTGATTCCACTTAGAACAG
>DATEHX010000399.1:0-8462 GCA_035279345.1 Pyrinomonadaceae bacterium
CGCGGGAATGTGACCGCCACGTCGAATGAAGTCGGCGCTCGAAAAAGCACTCACCGGCATGATCGGCGCACTGCCCAATAACCCGCCAAACTCCACCATCTCGCCAACGACTTTCCCGGGCACCGGAATGATTCGCACGGCGGTGGTCTTGTTGTTCATCACTCCGATTGCCAACTCGTCCGCAATAATCGCCGCGATCGTTTCGGCGGAAGTTGAACCAGGTACGGCAACCATATCGATACCAACCGAACAGACGCTGGTCCATGCTTCGAGTTTTTCCAACGACAACGCACCGAGTTGCGCCGCTTCGATCATGCCCGCGTCTTCCGAAACCGGGATAAACGCGCCGCTCATCCCACCGACCGAGCCACTCGCCATCGCGCCGCCTTTTTTAACCGCGTCAGTCAGCAACGCGAGCGCGGCAGTGGTTCCGTGTGTGCCGGCACGTTCGAAACCCATCGCTTCGATAATGTTTGCGACCGAATCGCCGGGAACCGGCGTCGGAGCGAGGGAAAGATCGATGATGCCAAACGGAAGTCCCAACCGGCTCGCTGCTTCCCGGCCGACTAGTTCGCCGGCGCGCGAGAGTTTGAACGACAGCTTCTTGATCGTTTCCGCGAGGTCCTGCAAAGGCAAACTGCGATCGGCATGACGAACCGCGTGATTGACCACGCCCGGACCTGAAACGCCGACGTTGATCACCGCTTCCGCTTCACTCACGCCATGAAACGCGCCCGCCATAAATGGATTGTCTTCCACCGCATTCGCAAAACAGACTAACTTCGCGCACGCGAGGCCACCTCGATCGCGCGTGCGTTCCGCGGCGTCTTTGATGATGCGGCCGACGTGGGCCACGACGTCCATGTTGATGCCGGCCCGCGTCGTCGCCGCGTTGATCGACGAACACAAACGCGCCGTGCTCGACAGTGCTTCCGGAATCGAGTCGAGAAACAACTTCTCCGAACGCGTCGCGCCTTTTTGGACCAGCGCCGAATAACCGCCGATGAAATCAACGCCAACCGCTCCGGCAGCGTCGTCGATCGCGCGCGCGAGTTCGACGGGGTTTCCTTTCGCGCCTTCAGTGAGCAGTGAAACGGGCGTGATCGCGATGCGTTTGTTTGCGACGCGAATGCCAAACTCGTTGCCGATCTCGTCGACCGTCGGCACGAGACGCTCCGCCACGCGGCGAATCTTCTCGCCAGCCTTTTGCGCGATGGTGGTGATGGAGTCGCTGCTGCAATCGAGCAGGCTAAGACCGAGGGTGACCGTGCGCACATCGAGATGTTCCATCTCGGTCATCGCAACGGTTTGCAGGATTTCGGTTTGGGTGTATTCCATCCGTTTAGCCGATCACCTTGCTGAGAATCAGCAGGATGAGAAACAGCACAAACAACACGGCGGCAACCAGCAGGAAGCGCAAACTCGGATCGGACGCAGCTTGATCGATCACGACGTGGGAAACGTGTCTGATCTTTTCGACCCGTTCTTGGACGTTTTCAGCGACGCCGGGTTTGGTGGCTGTAGCTGGAGTAAGAGTGTCACGGATTTGATCGTCGATCTTCTCCCCGCACTGCGGACAAAAGGCCGCGTTGTGGCGGAGCGAGACACCACAGTGCGGGCAACGGCGTGAAATCTCTGGCTCAGAAATGGACGGTTCGGGAGTTCTCACACTCTATGCATCGCGTTGAAAAGGTCTTCGCGCTGCGCGTAGATGCGCACGCCCAACTGTTCTCCCGCGCGGCGGAGCCGTTCTTTCAGCTCGGCGGTGCTTTCACGCGCGCGCGACGTGTCGCCGATGATCACCATCGCAAACTTTCCCTGCACCACCGTCTGGTTGATGTCGATGATACTGCAACTGGCGTCTGCGAGTATCTGCGAAACACCGGCGACGATACCGGGGTGGTCCATGCCGAAAACCGAGATGATCATGCGCTCGGATGAACCCGAAGGCGACGCGCTCGTTTCAGTGCGGCCCGGCTCGGAAATCGCGGGCTTCACCTCACGGTAAATGTCGGTGACCAACTGCTCCACCATTTGTTCGTTCGCACTCGGTCCTAAACGCTCATAAACCGCGCGAGTTATGCGATAGATCAAGTCTTCGTTAGCCATGAGATTAGCGCGGTGGGATTCAGAGTCTCAAAGGCCCGAACCGTGCCATAAATCCGAGCACTGCTTCTGAGTCAAAGTCATTTAAGGCCGTTTCGTCGACGTCAACACGATCGACAATGCCGACCACGGCCGCCTCGATCGACATTTCCTGATCTCCGATCGCCGATCTGGCTGCTTTGCCGAAGGCACACATCACGATTTCACCGGCTCCAGCTCCGAGTCGATCGGCGACTATGACGATGCTTCGCGTTGGTTCTTTGTCGAGATCATAAGGATGAACGATGAGGAACCGAACGCCTTCGAGATCGGGCGTCTTCTTGGTGGACCAGACGGTGCCAATTACCTTTGCCAGGAACATTGCGCTTCGAACTTGTACTCAGATCTTTGCAAAAATCTCCGCTGGCTCACCGATATCGCGCGCCGCAGGTGTAATTATCGTCTTCGAGTTGATGTAGATCTTATCCCCTCTCTGGACCGCACGCTTCACGTCGTCTTCGCTGACAAAGTCGACCGCCGTTTTGTTGCCATTCGTTGCGGCTGGCGCGGCCGGCTTGCTTACCGGCTCGATAACTTTAGGCGCCGGCGCCGGCGCGGTGTACATACTTCCGGCTTCGGCTTCCACCTCCGGCTTTGGCAACGGCGTTGCGACTGGCGGAGCATCTTCAACGCGTTTGCCCGCGAGGAAACGATCAACGATCGCCGCGATCTCCTGGCGATCGATCTTGCCACCGGCAACTACCGGCCCAGATGGTTGCGCTTGTGGCGCACTCACCGCCGGCTGCACGCCAACTGCCGGACGCGCGCTCTTCACCGGCCGCGTTTCGAAAGCGACGCGTTTGATGTCCATCAAATGCAACGGCGAAACGTTATCTGACGTGACGTTGCCACCCCACGAACCACAACCAAGCGTCATTGACGGCGGCAATGCTGTTGAAAAACCGATCGCGCCGTGTGTTGTTGGCGTGTTCACGGTGATGCGCGACGCGGGCATCTCGGCGCCAAACTGCACCGCCGCCTCGCGCGAGCGCGTGTGAATTCCCGCGGTGTGGCCCATGCCACCGTAACCGAGCACTTCCTGACTGCGCTTCGCGCACTGGGCCAAGCCGTCAACTACATAAAAAGCCAGAATCGGCGACAGCTTTTCCATCGACAACGGAAACTCGCGTCCGACACCAGCCACGTCCGCGATCAAACAACGCGTTCCCGGCGGCACGTTCAAGCCGGCCATCTTCGCAATCACTTCAACCGATCTCCCGACAATCGCGGGATTCAATGAACGCTGCGGCGTCGCCACGACTTTGCCGAGTTGCTCCGCTTCGGCAGCGGACAGGAAATGTGCGCCCTGAAGTTTGAACTGTTCGCGAACTGCCTGCTCGATCGGCGCGTCGCAAACAACTGCTTGCTCCGACGCGCAGATGGTACCGTTGTCAAAACACTTACCGGTCAAAATGTCCTGCACTGCTTTCGGCACGTCCGCGCTTCGTTCAATACAAACCGGAACGTTACCGGGACCGACGCCAAACGCCGGTTTGCCCGATGAGTAAGCAGCACGCACAAGCCCGATGCCGCCGGTCGCGAGAATCACGGCTGTTTGCTTGTGCTTCATTAAAGTCTCGGTGCCTTCGATCGTCGCCGTCGTCATGCAACCGATCGCGTCGGCAGGCAGACCTTCTTTGACGCCCGCCTCGCGCATCACGCGCGCAGTTTCGTTGATACATTTCGCGGCCGACGGATGCGGCGACAGCACCACCGTATTGCGCGACTTGATCGAGATCAGGATTTTGAAAATCGCGGTTGAGGTCGGATTCGTCGAAGGAATGATCCCGGCAACCACACCACGCGGACTCGCAATCTCTACAACGTCTTTCGACTCGGAAACAACCCCCTTCGTGCGCAGGCCGCGAAAGTAGTTCCAAACATCTTCGGCGGCAAAACGGTTCTTCTCTCGCTTGTCGTCGGGAACTCCGTACCCGGTTTCCTCGACGGCCATCGCGCCGAGCCGCGCGGCTTCGCGCAACGCCGCGTTGGCCATGGCTTCACAAATGCGATCGATCTTCGCCTGATCGAACTGCGCCACTTCGGCCTGTGCGCGATGCGCTGCCTCCACCAAATCCCGCGCTTGTTGTACGGAACCTAAGTCTTTGTCGACTGACATGACAAACTCCAAACATTGCCGACTTTCGATTTTCGATTGCCGATTGAAAGAGGCTCGTGGTTTTCAAATCGAAAATTGGCAATCGACAATGTCTTACCGCGATCTTTCCTTGTTCGCCTCGCGTGCGCCAGAGCCGAGTGAACGGCCTTGATCGCCCTGGCCCAGTTGGCCGCGTGCGCCGCCACCCTGCAAAGCAGTCTCGTCCGGGCTCAAACCGGTTCTTCCGTTGACCGGCAGTACGCGTTCGACCTCGGCGTGCGGCCTCGGAATCACGTGGACACTGATCAGTTCGCCGACTCTTCGCGCCGCAGCCGCACCCGCATCAGTCGCGGCCTTGACCGCGCCGACGTCGCCGCGCACAAAGATCGTGACGTAGCCTGCACCGATGTACTCTTTGCCGAGCAGCTGCACATTCGCTGCTTTGACCATCGCATCGGCGGCCTCTACTGCGCCCACGAATCCTTTGGTCTCAACCATTCCGAGTGCTTCTAAGGGCATCTCATTATCCTCACTTTGTCTATTGTAAAGATTAAAACTAAAAACCGGGTCACGCTTGGCGTCAACCTATCACTGCGGGCGGTAAGAAGCAAGAGAGCCTTCTTGATCAATTAGGTCCGCCGTTTTAGATTATCCAACATGTCGTTTCCAGTTGACACGTCGAGGTCCCCCGCGGCCCTTGAAGAAAGCTCAAAAGATCAATCCACACGAGATCTGCACTCGTTTTCCAACCCGCAGGACGTCAGGGTTCGCCACATCGACCTGAACTTGCACGTGTTTTTTGAGGAAAGTAGCCTGAAGGGCTCGGCTGTGTTGTTTCTTGAACGTCTCAACAGCGGAGCGTCGCAAATCATTCTGGACACGCTCGATCTGAACATTCTTCAGGTGTTGACTGGGGCCGCCGACGGGACGTTTAGACCCGCGGTTTTCGAGATCGGCGCGAAAGATTCGGTTCTCGGCGCGCCGCTCAGCATTGAGTTGCCGAACGGCACCGACGCAATTCGAATCGACTACTCCACAACTCCGGAAGCGCGCGGGCTACAATGGCTCGAACCGCAACATACAGCCGAAAAGAAAGATCCTTTTCTGCTGACTCAATCACAGGCAATAAATGCCCGCAGTTGGATACCACTCCAGGATTCGCCGCAGGTCCGGATGACCTTTCGCGCGACGATTTCATGTCCTGAACACCTGATGGCGGTGATGGGCGCCGCCAACAATCCGCAGGTTCTCGGCAACGGTTTTTATTCCTTCGAGATGCCGCAGCCGATTCCGTCCTATTTGATAGCTCTCGCAGTTGGCGATCTGAGTTTCAGAGCGATCGGTCCGCGAACCGGAGTCTATGCGGAGCCGTCTGTCGTCGACTCAGCAGCCGCTGAGTTTTCCGATCTCGAAGCAATGCTCGAGCAGGCCGAACGTTTGTACGGACCTTACCGCTGGGATCGTTACGACGTACTCGTTTTACCGCCCAGCTTCCCTGTCGGAGGGATGGAGAATCCGCGCTTGACGTTTGCAACGCCGACGATCCTGGCGGGCGACAAGAGTCTGGTTTCCGTGATCGCTCACGAGATTGCTCATTCATGGGCCGGGAATATGGTTACGAATGCGACGTGGAACGACATCTGGCTGAACGAAGGATTCTCCGTGTACGTCGAACGCCGGCTCGTTGAAGAAATCTACGGTAAACCGCGTGCGGACATGGAAGCGTCGCTGGGTTTGGAAGAACTTAAAGAAGAGTTCACCCACCTGAAGGATGAAAAAGAGCTGCTGCATGGAAGTTGTAACGAAGGCGATCCCGACGAGTGCCTCACCAGGATTCCCTATGAAAAAGGCGCGCTCTTTCTGCTGCAACTGGAAAAGACTTTCGGCCGCGCGCGTTTCGATCAGTTTCTTCGCGAGTATTTCGACAGGTTCGCCTTTCAGAGTATTACCACACGGGAATTCGTCGATTACTTGAAAGAAAATTTGTTTGCGCAGGATCCGAAGCTGGCGGAGAGTATTCCAGTTGATAAGTGGATCAACGAGCCCGGCCTTCCACCGTCGATTCCCTTACCTTCGTCTCAGGCGTTTGGCGTTATCGAATCAGAAGCGCGCGCGTGGCTGGAAGGACGCAAGTCGATCGCTGATTTGAATGCGTCTGCATGGACCGTGCAGGAGTGGTTACATTTCCTGACCAGCCTTCCGCGCGACCTGGGCGTGGAAAAGCTCCGGGAGCTTGACGGGAAGTTTCAGCTAACGTCTTCCCCAAACAGTGAGATTGTTCATCAATGGCTTTTGATGACGATCCGGGCCGGCTATCGTCCGGCGACCGAGCGGGTGGAAGAGTTTCTGATTTACGTTGGCAGAGAAAAGCTCATCAAGCCACTCTATGAGGAGCTAGCCAAGTCAGCGCCGGGAAAAGCGTGGGCGCAAAACGTCTATGAGAAAGCCAGGCCCGGATACCATCCAATCGTAGCCCGCAAATTGGATCAGGTGCTTGGCTTCACCTGTCGAAAGTGAAAACTGAAACCGTCGTCCGGCAGCAACCACGTTTTATGCTCGATCCGGTACTTGTAAACCCCATTCTCCGGCATCAGATCAGCTTTTTTGGGTAGCATACTCTCGTCCAACCCAAACAAATCTACAAAGATATCGAGATTCTCGGGGTAATAGATGTCGCCGGTGATACTGTCCGAGAGCACGGGCATGGACCAGGAGAAGGGGCGTTCGTGAGAGACCGTGTAAGTTGCCGCTATCTTGATGGCTAACTCATCGCATTCCGCATATTCACGCAGTGGAAGCCGGTAACCGTGGCCGGTCTCGTACTTCACCAAAGCCGGATGACGATAGCCGGTCGCCTTGTCAAACGGATATGCATCAGAATGAGCATCCGCTCCAGGCCTCGTTGCCGTAATCTCTAACTTTAGAACGTCGTCGATTTCGTCCTGCTCAGTAATCCAAACTGCTTCCTCCGGTAAACCTTTATTGCCTCTTTTACAGGTATACGAGATGCTATCCGTGACCTCGTAAAGATCACTACCGGGAAGCAGTGTGATACGGGTTTCGAAAGTGGTTCCCTTTCTGAACGAACCACCGATGTGCGATCGTATTTTTTGCGTGTAGAACTTATAGAACCCGCCTTCCTGATTTAGTTCCTCGACTGCGAAATACGCTTCCAGTGCCTGTTCCTGCAGGTTTTCCTGTTCTGAGTCGCTCAACTGCTTGATGAAGTTTCTGTTGATGATGGTGTTCTGGATTCGTTCCTGAAAGTACTCGTACATGTGCGGCAGTTCGATCACTACGCCGAGTATCGCGGCGGCGAAGACGCCTACTCCCGCATGGTCCAGGAGCGTCAGCGCCAGCGTTTTCCACCACACTAATTGAACAGCGGAACCAGGGGTGTGATGCCACCGCTCTTCCAGCCAAACTGTAATCAGGCTAACGCCGACGCCGATAACAATTAGCGCGGCGATCGTGCGAACGGTTTTCTTGTGATCTTTGACGAAGTGTCTGAATTTTTTGAAGGGATTTGGCATGACAGTTTTCTCCATTCGGGTGAATCGATGGTTCAGGCTGAGGTCAGCGTGTGCGCAACGACGAAGCTGTGAGAATTCAGCCTGCTGTTGTTGGTTAGCCGGGCGCAGCCTACTCTCGCCGTGTCACCATGTCAACGATCTTTTTAGCAGTCCGTTTGACACCGTTTAGCAGCGCAAGCTATAGTGCGGGAAAAGTGGGAGTTGTCGGATTCATTCGAGCGGCCCGACACGATCAAGCAGGTTCGTAAACACATTTAACTAAGCTTGCTCCGGACTTCGCCCGGAGGTAGTCTACCAAGCCAACGCCAGGAACCGAGCGATTGGAGATGGCAGCGACTATCGGCGAACAACTGCGACTCGCACGCGAGGCGCGAGGTATCGGCCTTCGCGAAATCTGCGATCAAACGCGGATCTCTGTCCACTACCTCGAGGCCATCGAGGCCAACGACTACAAACGTCTGCCCGGCGGCGTCTTTAATCGCAGTTTTATTAAAGCCTACGCGAAGTGTATCGGCTACGACGAGCGCGAAGCTATTGAAGGTTATACCCGTTACCTGCGCGAGCACGGCGGCGAGTCGAGCGACGACGTCAACACTCATCCGCTCCAATCCAAGGTTTACACGGACACACCCGCGACGCGCTCCCCAGTATTGACCGTCATCCTTGCGATTCTGATTTTGGCCATA
>DATEHX010000400.1:0-3103 GCA_035279345.1 Pyrinomonadaceae bacterium
GAGCGCAGACGTGACGCCGAGCGGCGGCGTTGCTTACACGGAGTTAAGCGATAAACCAGGCTTTGGGAGGAGCTTGGTTTTACGTGGTCTGATGCCGATGATGTGCGCGGTGGCCAGCAACCCCTTCTGGGCGGGGTTGCACAAAAACCACCGCGCACACCCCAGCTTAGTTCCAAATCCCTCTGGTTAGCTTAGTCTTCAGGGACGAATTCTACCGGTACTCGGTTGGGGATGACACCCCTTTCATAGCCTTCCTGCAACAATAGGCGTACAGCTTCTCGTCCGCGCTCGGTGTAGTCGAGCGTCAGGTCGTTGACCCACATGCCGACGAACCGGTCAGCCAACTCCGGATCCATGTCGCGGGCGAACTGAAGGGCGTACTGAAGTGCGTCCTCACGGTGCGTCAGCGAATAATTAATGCTCTCCCTCAGCAGGCGCGAGATTTTTTTGACTAAATCCCCACCCAGCTCGCGGCGGATGACGTTTCCGCCCATCGGCAGCGGGAGCCCGTGGCGGTTGTGCCACCACTCGCCCAAGTCCAGTACCTTGTGGAGTCCCTTCGATTCGTAGAAAAGCTGCCCCTCGTGAATCAAAAGGCCGGCGTCGCAACGCCCGCTTTGCACCGCGTCGATAATCTTGTCGAATGGGACGACCTCGTATTCGAACTCGGAATTGAAGATCCGCAGCGCCAGAAACGCGCTGGTCAGTTTGCCGGGGATGGCGATCTTCAACCGTGGAATGTCGTCCGGCGTAGCCGGTTGGCGCGCCACGACGATCGGACCGTAATTGTCGCCAATCGAAGCGCCATGCGGGAGCAATGCGTACTTGTCCGCGATGTAGGCGTAGGCATGGAAGCTGATGGCGGTAACGTCGTATGTGCCGCGCATCGCTTCTTCGTTTAACGTCTGGATATCTTTCAGCAGGTGTTCGAAGTGCAGCCCGCCGGTGTCGAGCTTGTTTGTCGCCAGTCCGTAGAACATGAATGCGTCGTCGGAATCGGGCGAGTGTGCGAGTGTGATTGTGGTGCGTTCGGTGTCAGTAATCATTGCTTTCAATTTATTTTAGACCAGTGAAACGTTGCTACGGTCGACGCGGTTGTAAACTGTGTCTCGTTCAACCGCCTCAAACCCGGCGTCCTCTATTAGTCCGATGAGCTCCGTTTTGGTCATGCGGACTTCGTTATTGGTTTCGACTGAATAGCTCGTGGTGAGTTCGCCGCCTTCGGTGATCGTGCCGTCGATGTCGTTTGCGCCATAGTGCAGAGCGACTTGCGCGAGGCGTTTGCCGAGCATCACCCAGTAAGCTTTGATGTGATCGAAGTTGTCGAGTAACAGACGCGAGACGGCCATCGTCTTCAGCGAATCGACGCCTGACGGGCCGGGCAGATGCGACAATTGCGTGTCGGGTGGATAAAAAGCGAGCGGGATAAAGCATTGAAAACCGCCGGATTTTTCCTGTTGTTCGCGCAAGCGGATCAGATGGTCCACGCGATCCTCGATGGACTCGATGTGGCCGTAAAGCATGGTCGCATTCGTTTTCAAACCAGCGGCGTGGACTTTTCCTTGTAGCTCCATCCAACGTTCCGCGTCGCATTTGTGCGCACAGATCATCGAGCGCGTAGGTTCGCGAAATATCTCCGCGCCGCCGCCGGGGCACGAATCCAGTCCGGCTTCGATCAGTTTTTGAATCACTTCTTCGTCGGCCATTTTGTAGAAGTGGGCGAAGTGATCGAACTCGACCATCGTAAAGGCTTTCAGGTGAAGCTGCGGATACTCGCGCTTCAGCGACGACAGCAGATCGGTGAAGTAACTGAACGGAAGTTTTGTGTTCAGTCCGCCGGTGATGTGCAACTCGGTAGCCCCTTCAGAGACGGCTTGCGCCGCGACTTTCAGACTGTCGTCGATGTTGTGCGTGTAAGCGTCCGGCTGTCGCGGTGTACGGAAGAAACCGCAAAACTTGCAGTCGGCGTAACAGACGTTGGTCGGGTTCAGGTGCCGGTTGACGTTGAAATAGGTCGTGCGGCCGTGCCGGTTGCGCCGGATGGTGTCTGCGAGTTTGCCGAGTGCGGGCAGGTCGCTGGTTTCGTAAAGCGCAACGCCGTCAGCGAACGACAGGCGATCGCCTGCGAGCGCGCGAGCAGCGATATCGTTGAGTTTTGAGTCGTGTGAAAAAGTCATTTCGTCTACTTTCTATCGATGCAGGAACACCGCGCTGCCGAACGTCACGAGCAGAATGACGCTGACAAAAGCGTTTGTCGTAAAGAACGCGGCGTTCAGCCGTCCGAGATCGTCAGCGCGGACGAGCCGATGTTGATAAACCAGCAGTGCGCCGGTCGCGATCACTCCGGCGAAGGCCAACGCTCCCAGACCCGTGAAAATGTATAGCCACACTAGCGCGATGAAAGCTGCGAAGTGTAGCGCGCGTGCGGTCCACAGTGCCCGTGGGATTCCGACGCGCGCGGGAATCGACCGCAAGCCCTCGCGCTGATCGAAATCATAATCCTGGCAAGCGTAAAGAATGTCGAAGCCGGCGGTCCACAGCAGGACCACGAGCGATAACAACAAAGGCACCGGACTCCCGATCTCGCCGCGCACCGCAATCCACGCGCCGGTTGGTGCGATTGAAAGACACCAGCCGAGCACGACGTGCGAGAACTGGGTCCAACGTTTCGTGAAAGAGTAAAGCAGGACGCTCGCCAGTGCCACGGGAGCCAGTAACAGCGTCAGCCGGTTGAGCATTGCGGCAGCCAACAGAAAAACAGCCGCTGAAAGGATCGTGAAGGCCCAAACGAACCCGACGGACAACAAACCGGCGGGGATCGCCCTGGTCGCTGTTCGTGGATTGCGTGCGTCGATGTTTCTATCGGCGATTCGGTTAAAGGCCATCGCCGCCGAGCGCGCCCCGACCATCGCTACAACGATCCAGAGAACTTGGCGAAGGGCGGGCAGACCGTTAGCCGCGAGCAGTGCGCCGAGAAAGGCAAACGGCAGCGCAAAAAGCGTGTGCTCGATCTTGATCATTTCGAGCGTCAAACGGGTGTTTTTTATGACAGTCGACACGGCGGGTCAGTCTTTGTTTGCACCGGGCATTTGCCTGAATCTTA
>DATEHX010000401.1:0-3228 GCA_035279345.1 Pyrinomonadaceae bacterium
CGTTCTTACAAAGGAGCACGTTGACGCGGCGCTGCGCGAGATTCGCCTGGCCTTACTGGAGGCCGACGTCAACTATAAAGTCGCCAAAGACTTTATCGCTTCAGTTCAGCAGAAGGCGGAAGGGCAGCAGGTTTGGCAGGAGCTCAAACCGTCGGAGCAGGTCGTAAAGATCGTCTTCGACGAACTGGTTGAGTTGCTCGGTGGCCAATCCTCGCGCCTCGTTTTTACTAAACAAGTTCCGAACACGGTGATGGTCGTCGGGCTGCAAGGCTCGGGTAAAACCACTTCGACCGGAAAAATCGCGCGCTGGTTGGCGGCGAATCAGCAACGTAAACCGCTGCTGCTTTCAGTTGACGTTTACCGCCCGGCGGCACGCGAACAGTTGAAGGTCATCGCCAAGGCGACTGGCCAACAGATCTTTGAAGATCCGCAAACTAACGATCCACTGACACTCGTTCGTGGCGCGCTCAAGCACGCGCAGCAGACCGGTTTCGACACGCTGATGATCGACACGGCCGGCCGGCTGCACATCGACGACGAGTTGATGGAAGAACTCGTCACGATCAAGAACGAGACGCATCCGGTCGAAACGCTGTTTGTGGCTGATGCGATGACCGGTCAGGACGCTGTTCGTTCGGCTGAAGAGTTTCACCGCCGCGTCGGCATCACGGGGGTGATTCTGACGAAGATGGACGGCGACGCGCGTGGCGGTGCGGCGCTTTCGATCAAACAGGTCATCGGACAACCGGTGAAGTTCGTCGGCGTCGGCGAGCGTTACGACGCGCTCGAGCCTTTTTATCCGGACCGGGTCGCACAGCGAATCCTCGGTATGGGCGACGTTTTGTCGCTGATCGAGGAAGTTCAGTCAAAGGTCGATCAGAGCGAAGCCGAAGCGCAACTCAAGAAGCTTCAGCAGAACGAGTTCACGTTAGACGACTTCCGCTCGCAGTTGCGTCAGGTCAAGAAGCTCGGCTCTTTCTCAAAAATCATGAAGCTGCTGCCGGATCAGCTTCTGGGCGGCATGGGTATGCCGCAATTGAGCGACGAGCAGTCGAAACAGATGGAGCAGGAGCTAAAACGCACTGAAGCCATGATCGACTCGATGACCTGGGAAGAGCGCAACGATCATCGCATCCTCAATGCCAATCGCAGACGGCGGATCGCGCGCGGGTCGGGAACGAATGTGGCGAGCGTCAACCAGCTCATCAAGCAGTACGTCGAGATGAGGCAGATGATGCGGCAACTTTCCGGTTCGGGCCTTTTCGGTGGCAGTGGCCTGAAAGGCAAGATGATGCGAAAGATGACGGGTATGCCGGATCTTGGCGGGTTTGCGGGCGGCGATCCGGGCGACATGCCGCCGATGTCCGGGTTGCCTCAGTTGCCTCAATTACCAGGAGGACCAGTTGGTCCATCGAGGAAGAAACTGAAGAAGAAGAAAAAGAAGCGACGACGATAGGAGAACGAACTTGTTAGCTATTAAGTTAATGCGCACTGGCGCCAAAAAGAGCCCCTCGTATCGAGTGGTTGTCAAAGAGAAGCAATCGAAACGCGATGGTGCTTATCTCGAAAACGTGGGCACCTACAACCCGACTCGCAACCCCGCCGAGATCAAGCTGAACCTCGAGCGAGTCAACTACTGGATCAAAAATGGCGCGCAGCCGACTGACACCGTGAACCGGCTGATCAAAGCCAGCACGAAGGCCGCGGCGGCCACTGAAGTTCAAGCCTAAACAGTCTCTTAGCAGGCGGAAACCATGCGAGACGCTATCGAAATGATCGTTAAGTCGCTGGTCGACGATAAAGAGATGGTGGACGTTCGCGAGGTTGAGCAACGAAACGGCGCCACGCTGCTTGAAGTGCGCGTGTCGCCGCAAGACATCGGCAAGATTATCGGTAAACAGGGACGCACCATTCGCGCCCTTAGATCTTTGGCAAGAATCGCCGGCACGAAACAGAATCGACGATACCTCCTGGAAATCGTGGAGTGAATCATGGACGACGGCGGCTCGGATGATTTGATTACGATCGCCCGAGCGGTCCGCACCCACGGATTGAAAGGCGAGATCGTCGCCGAGCTTTTGACCGACTTCCCGGAGCGCTTCGAAGACGTTGATGAACTGATTCTCGTCGCGCCGTCGGGAGAACAGAAACGGGGCCAACTCGAAGACTATTGGTTTCAAAAAGACCGCGTCGTCCTGAAGCTCGCCGGTTACGACGACGTCGACCAGGCAAAGTCGCTGGTTGGTTACGAATTCGCAGTTCCCGATTCCGAGCGAGTCACGCTTGAAGAAGACGAGTTTTACGACTGGGAACTCGAAGGTTGCACCGTAAAAACCGGCGACACAAGCATCGGCCAGGTTCGTTCGGTTCTGAAAACTGGCGGAACTGAAATACTGGTTGTTTCTGATGATTCGGGAAAGGAACAACTCGTTCCGCTGGCTGCGGAGATCGTCGTCAAGATAGACACGGCGGCGAAAGTGATTTTGATAGACCCACCCGAAGGGTTACTGGAGTTGTAGTTCTTTGAGCGTGTTACGGTTCGATATCATCACGATTTTTCCCGAGTTTTTCCGCGAAGCAATCGATTGCGGAATCGTGAGACGAGCGCGTAACGCCGGGCTGGTGGAAATCATCGCCCACGACTTGCGGCAGTGGACCACCGACAAACACCACGTCGTTGACGACCGGCCATTCGGCGGCGGTGACGGAATGGTTTTGAAGCCCGAACCGATCTTTGCAGGCGTTGAGGCGCTGACGGGCGCTGCGAGACGCGAAGACTTGCCGCCAAACACGCGCGTGGTTTTGTTATCAGCCGCGGGCGAGGTTTTTTCGCAGTCGATCGCACAGGAGATGGCACAAGGCGATAAACGCATCATGCTCTTGTGCGGCCGTTACGAAGGCGTCGATGAACGAGTTTCCGAGGCGCTGGTCACTGATGAAATATCGATCGGTGATTACGTGTTGTCGGGTGGCGAACCGGCCGCGATGGTCATGATCGATGCGGTGGTTCGTTTGTTACCCGGCGCGTTGGGCAGCGAGACTTCGGCACTGTTTGAATCGTTTTCAGAAGGCTTGCTGGACTATCCCCAGTACACGCGGCCGCCTGAGTTCCGCGGCATGAAAGTCCCGGAAGTTTTGTTGAGTGGGAATCACGCGGAGATCGCCCGTTGGCGAAAAGAGGCCGCACTGGAAAAGACACGGCGCAAGCGCCCAGATTTATTGAAGAGC
>DATEHX010000402.1:0-45741 GCA_035279345.1 Pyrinomonadaceae bacterium
AACCACCTGATTGACGATACTCAAGCGCAACGCTTCGTCCGCGTCGATCGATTCGCCGAGAAAGAACAGTTCACACGCTTTGTTAGGCGTGACGAGACGCGGCAGGAAGAACGTGCCACCCCAATCAGGGTGCAGTCCGACTTTCAAGAACGACTGACTAAACGTTGCGGTCGTCGATGCGATGCGCAGGTCGCACGCAAACGCCAGGTTCGCGCCGGCGCCGGATGCTGGACCATTCACCGCGGCGATTACCGGTTTCGTCATGTGCCTGATGGCCGTGATGACGCGGCGGCCCGCGCCGAGTATGCGCGCAAACTCTTCCGAGTCGTGGCGCTGCATCAACTCGGCCATGAAACGAACATCGCCTCCGGCGCAGAAAGCGCGACCAGCGCCGGTGATGATCACAACGCGGATGCTGCGATCGCTGCCGGCGTGTTCGAGCGCTTCCGCGAGATCGCGACGCATGTGACCAACGAAGGCGTTGAGCTTGTCGGGACGGTTAAGAGTAATCGTCACGATGCCTTCGGTTTCGGCGACTAAGATGTGTTCGTAGGGCATTCTTGCGTAACGCCTTTGGACCGGGGATTGGAAACCAAAAGAAAGATCTTTACCGGCCTTTGAACTGTGGCTTGCGTTTCTCCACGTAGGCCGCGATTCCTTCGCGCGCGTCTTCCGATTGAAACAGTTGCTGTTGTAATTCGCGTTCGAGCGCGAGTCCGGTTTCGAAAGAAATTTCGGCGCCGGTTTGCACCGCGCGTTTGATTCTACCAACCGCGTGTGCAGCTCTGTTCGGCGCGGTGAACTGCGCGGCGTAATCATGGACCATCTGCGCAAACTGTTCCAGCGTTTCCGCTTCGAAAACCTGGTTGACGATGCCGAGTTCGAAGCCACGCTCGAAGTCAAACAGTTGTCCAGTCGCCATCAACTCGATCGCTTTCGCTTTCCCAACGATACGCACTAAACGTTGCGTGCCACCCGTTCCCGGCAACACACCAAGCGAAACTTCCGGCAGTCCCAACTTGCCCGCGCCTTTGCGGGCGATGCGAATGTCCGCCGCCATCGCGACTTCCAAACCGCCGCCGACGCAGTGTCCATTGATCGCGGCAATGACGAGCTTCGGCGTCTGTTCCAAACGCGACAAAGTTTCATTCGCGTGGAGACAGAAATAATACTTGAACGAGGGCGTCACGTTCCCGAGCATGCGAATGTCAGCGCCGGCGCAGAAAAACTTCTCGCCTTTACCGGTGAGCACGATCACTTGCACCGCGTCGTCCATACGCGCGTCGAGAATCGCGCGGTCGAGCTGCTGCATCATCTCGTAGCTATAGGTATTCGCCGGTGGATCGTTGAGCGTAATCAGCGCGATTCCGTCACTGACCGCATATTCGAGTTTTGAAGAAGTTTCACTCATAGATCGAAATGTGTTTTGTGCTTTCGGACGTAAACGAATCGCGTTTCCAACTGCTCCAACGCTCGCGCAAACGCAAGCCTGCCAGTTGGGCCATCAGGTCCAACTCCGAAGGCCACGCGTAACGAATCTGCAATGGATACAAGTGAACGTTTCCGTCGTTGAAAACCACTTTCTGACTGACAACGCGTTGCGACGCGGCATCGTGATGCCCGACGTCCAGCTCAACCAGATCGGTTGTTACTCGCGTCGCCCAGTTTACCTGTCCGCCGGTGAAACGCCGGGGATCGGGAACAAACGCCTCGATGACAAAACAACCGCCGGGAGCAAGATGTGCCGCAACGCTGCGGAAGCACTGCACCTGCTCGTCTTGAGACGTAAGCGCAAAGAGCGTGTTGAAAACGATATAGACCAGCGAAAATTTTCCGTCGACCGCAATCTCCGCGAAGTTGCCTTGCGTTACTGTGATCCGCTCACTGCCCGGCTTCGCACGCAACTGTGCGATCATCGATTCGGCCGCATCGATTCCGTGAACCTCCACGCCTTTGGTTGCCAACGGCATCGCGATCCGTCCGGTGCCGATGCCCAACTCCAACGCTCTGCCACCCTGGGCCAAATCGGCCAGTGTATCGATCGCATGACTGTCGTAGTCCGGGAACGACTCGTCATAAATACCCGCCATGCGTTCGCCGTAAGTTTCGTTGGAATAAGAATTCATCCGTTTAATCCGTGGTTCCAGATGCTCAGGTTCTCGGTCCTTCGGGTCACGACTGTGGCGCTAACCGGTTCCAGCGAAAGTCCTGGGACAAAGCCACCGAGAAAGAGTTGCGTCAGGTGTTGGGCCAGATCGTGGACCTTGAGTTTTCCCGTCGGGTCGTACCAGTTATAGATCCAATTCATCATGCCAAACAAAGCGTAAGTCGCGACAGTCAGATCGACCGGTTCTTTGTTTTCGCTCGCCTCCTGCGCTTCCTGAAGAATCCTGCGCAGGACTTTCGTGTAGTTATCTTTGCGAACCGAGACGTGCTCGTGCAGAGTGCCGCGCAGCGACTCAGCCTCGTGCGACAGCACTTTCATCTCGGCCATGTTTGCGGCAAAGAACGAAAGGTGATTCTCGATGAAGATGCTCAGTTTCACGACCGGATCGTTGACTTCTTCCAACTGCTTTTCCAGCCGTTCGAGCACGCGGCCGAAGCAGTTGTCCTGAATCAGAAACAGCAACTCTTCTTTCGAGCGGCAATAGTGATACAGGCCAGCGAGACTGACGTTTGTCTCGCGCGAGATGTCGCGCATCGACGTCGAGTGATAACTCTTCTCGGCGAAAATGCGCGCGGCTGTGCGCAGGATAAACTCCAGCTTTTGATCGTGACGAGAAACCTGCACGCGCTCAGAGCCTCACATATTCGAAGTCAAACGGCTTGCCTTTGATTCCCGCGGCCGGCGGCGCGATCCAGTTGGCGATCTTGCCGATCTCGGTTACGGGGTGCATCAGGCTGCGCACGTATTCGCGGTCTTCCATCGTCGGCAACCACTCGGATTTGTGTTTCTCAAATTCCTCGCGTGCGATCAGATTCCCTGCGAGATCGAATGTGTGTCCCGCGTATTCGCCGACGTGACGATGAAAACGCGGATTCGGGAGATAAAGCCGTTCGTTCAATCCTTCTTCGGTCAGGACCTTGTTCCAGCGCGCGAGACCTTTCTCGCAATCCTTTACATACTCGGTGCGCAGCACTTCGTTCAACGCATTGCGCATCGGTACTTCGCGGGACTTCAGTTGATTGTCTTCGACGACCTGCATCGTGAAGACTTCATTCGCCGCGGTGTGTTCCGTGTACTGCTTCTGCTCCTGGTATCGGCCTTTCAAACCCGCCGCGAAAAAGTCAGCCGAGTTCGAACTGATCTCGCCGCCGAAGAGATCGAGCGAGTAACTGAACCAGAAGTTGATGTACTTCTGAATGATGTCGAGCGGAATGCCGCCGAGTTCGCGCACGTCGCCTACTTTCATCAACTGCGCCGTGCGCCGCACGACGCGGCCGAGACCGGTGTCGCCGACGAACATGTGATGCGCTTCTTCCGTGAGCATGAACTGGCACGTGCGCGCGAGTGGTTCGAAACCAGATTCGGCGAGTGCTGAAAGCTGATACTTGCCGTCGCGATCGGTAAACATCGTGAACGCGAAGAAGTTCAACCAGTCATCGCATGGTTGATTGAAGGCTTCGAGGATGCGCGGCTTGTCAGGATTGCCGCTGCGGCGTTCGAGCAACGCGTCTGCTTCATCGCGCCCGTCGCGTCCGAAGTAACCGTGGAGCAAGTAGACCATGGCCCACAAGTGACGGCCTTCCTCGACGTTCACCTGGAAGAGATTGCGCATGTCGTAAAGTGAAGGACACGTCTTGCCGAGTTGGCGTTGTTGTTCGACGGAAGCGGGCTCGGTGTCGCCTTGCGTGACGATGATGCGTCTGAGCGAGTTGCGAAACTCGCCAGGCACTTCCTGGTAAGCGGGACGGCCGTAGTTGTCGCCGAAACCGACGATAGCGTCGCGTTTCGCTGGTTCGAGAAAGATGCCCCAACGGTAGTCGGGCATTTTCACGTAGTCGAAGTGTGCCCATCCTTCGGAGCCGACATCGACCGCGGTGCGCAGCCACACATCTTTCTGCTGAAAGCCATCGGGACCCATCTCGCACCACCAGTCGAGATAGTTTGGCAACCACTTCTCGAGCGCTCGCTGAAGCTTCTTGTCTTCGGAGAGATTTACGTTATTCGGAATGCGGTCGTATAAATTCATATCCGTGTTCGTCTGTGTATATCCGTGGCCTAAGTTCGTTTGTAGTCGAAGTGCGCTTGCGTCGGTTTACCGTAATTGGTAAGCGCGCCTTCTGGTCCGACGGCGTTCGGGCGCTGGAAGATCCAGTTTTGCCACGCGGTCAGGCGTCCGTAAATTTTTGTGTCGAGTGTTTCGGGTCCGGCGAACCGGAGCGAAGCTTCCATGCCGGTTAAGGCGTCGGGCGAGAGTGACGTGCGCTCTTCGATCGCGACGCGAATCTCATCTTCCCAATCAAGATCGTCGGGTGCGAAAGTGATCAGTCCGAGCTCTTCGGCTTCTTCAGTATCGAATACGTTGTTATCGCCGAAGATCTCGTCGACTTTGTCGGGCTCAGCGAGAAAACGCGACTGCAAACGCGTCAGTCCGTTACTCATCGGAAACGCGCCTGCATTCAGTTCCGAAACCGCGACAGATGCTTTCTCATCCATCAACATGTAACTGCGGTCGGAAGCCAATAACAATTCCAACAGATCGCCTGCGAAGCAGGCCCGAGGCTCCACGATCGCGAAGAAACTCTTCGCAGTCAGATCTAGCCGGCGTAGCACGCGCGCCATGTTCAAAATGATCTCGTGCACGAGCCAGTGATCGCGGTTCGCCGCCAAAACCTTATCGATTTCCAGAACCGATTCACTCGAACCTTCCGTACGCAAGCAAACCAATCCGATCTCCGTTTCGTTCACGCGCAAATGGAGCAACGCGTCGTCGAGTTCGCGGTAGGCTTGCAACGGCCAGTACGCATCGCCGAGTTCCTGAATTTCCTCGACAGTCGTGGGCTGCGCACCTTCAGGCCCGTCGACCGTTAAATCTGCGTAGCGCTGTTCGCGATTCAGTTGCAGACGGATATATCGGTAGTTGCGTGAGTTGTCGGTTGATTGGATTTCAAGCGGATTGAGTTTGATGCCCTTTAATCCATTCTTCGATTGAGCGGCAACCACTTGCTCAACTCGCGCGTTAATCCCTTCGCTAAACTTGCTGGTAGGAAAGTAACCGTCGATTAGTCTCCATTCCTTCGCACGTTTACCTTTCAACCCCTCCGCCAAGGTCGAAAACACGTCCGCCCGATCGCGCCGCACCTTTCTCTTATCTACTAACCGCGTCAAACCCCCGGTTCCAGGCAGCACACCGAGCAGCGGGACTTCCGGCAGCGAAACCGCCGAGTTCCCATCGTCGACGAGATAAATCTCATCACACGCGATCGCGAGTTCGTAGCCGCCACCCGAAGCAGTGCCATTGAGGGCAGCTATGTAACGCCGCCCAGAATGCCTCGAATCGTCTTCAATCGCACACCGCGTCTCATTCGTGAACTTGCAAAAGTTCACCTTAAACGCGTGCGACGACGACCCGAGCATGTAAATGTTCGCGCCCGCGCAGAAGATGCGCGGCTTCAAACTCGTAATAACGACAACCGCGACCTCCGGATGTTCGAAGCGCAGCCGTTGCACGGCGTCGGCGAGTTCGATATCGACGCCGAGGTCATAAGAGTTGAGCTTGAGCTTATAGCCGTCAGCTAAGGTTTGGTCTTCCTGGACATCCATCGAGAGCGTCGCCACCGCCCCCGAGATCTCGAGTTTCCAATGATGATAGCGATCCGGCGACGTTTGAAAGTTAATCATTCTGCCTCTATACTGGTTCCGGTTCGAACGTTCGTTCGGGATTTTAGAGGAGAAAGACGCTGGGGTCAAACGTGCGCTGTTTTATCGGTTGGAGTTCGAGAAGCACTTCGGGATGGCTAAACGCAACGCGGAGCAGCGTTTTTGCAGCTCCGGTCGGTTTGCGGCGGCCTTGCTCCCAATCCTGGAGCGTACGCGCAGAAACGCCAAGCAAACGAGCAAAATCCTGTTGGGAAAGACCCACGCGCGACCGAGCCTCCGCCGCTTGTGGGACTTTGACGCGAGTGACGCGGGAAGCTTGCCCGCGACGCATTTGCTTAACAGATTTCAGTAAATCTTCCTGGAAAACTTCCATTTCAGAGGGCATCTTCAACTCCTCGCTTTAGTTTGGCCAAGAATTCAGTGGGTAGCTTGTCAAACTTTCTCTCAAAGTGTGTGCGTGCCACGAAGAGGCACAAAAAGCACAAGCGGAATTTGCGGACAACATTAGTGCCTCTTGTGCTTCTTTGTGGCTAATAGTCCTCGTCGGCAACGTCCGTCATCGCATCATACGGCAGTGCCGTACGCTGGGAAAGGATTGTTAGGGAAGAGGCGAATGAGTATTTGCTTTCAAACTTGACAGTCTTGGCAGTCGGCGCGTAGGGTTTGTGGCCTCGCGGGAGGCGAATCTGTTCTGGTGAATGGCGCGGTCTTCAAAACCGTTAGTGAGACCGCGAGAGCGGGCTCAGGTAGGTTCGATTCCTACACGCCTCCGCCACGCAGGTGCCCCAGTCGAGGGCACAACAGTTCTTTGCATTGTTGATACAAGAGCAAAAGCGAAGCTCAGAAAAGGAATTTCCTCACATGATCAGAGATTGGGTTGAGCTCAATATGACACCCGGCATCGGTCCTCGCGCCGCTGCCAAAATCCTCGAGCGCTTCGGTTCGGCGCAGGCCGTTTACAACGCTACCCGAACCGAACTCGAACAGTTGCGACTCGCGCCAGAAGCGATTGACAGCATTATTTCCCGCGCCTTGCGCTCCACCGCGGAAGCCGAAATCGCTGCGGTCAGAAAACTCGGCGGTGACATTCTCCTGTTGGACGACGGGGTTTATCCCTCATCCTTACGTGAGATTTACGACCCGCCAATTGTTCTCTATGTAAAAGGTGCGTGGGCGGAATGTCTGGATCAGCCGTGCATCGGCGTGGTAGGGTCTCGTAAGTGTTCGACCTACGGCCAGAACGCCGCAATGATGCTGGCGCGCGACCTGGCACAGCGAGGATTAACCGTAGTTTCGGGGTTTGCGCGGGGAATTGACGCTGCGGCGCACCGGGGCGCGTTAGACGCCGGCGGGCGCACGGTGGCCGTTCTCGGAACGGGGATCGACGAGGTTTACCCTCGCGATCACAAGAAGTTAGCGGAAGAAATACTGGCCGGCGGAGGCGCGTTGGTCAGCCAGTTTCCACTCGGCACGCCGCCGGTCTCGGAAAACTTTCCGTACCGGAACCGCATCATTAGCGGACTGAGTTTAGGCATAGTGGTCGTGGAAGCTGCCGAGAATTCGGGCTCTTTGATAACTGCGCGGTTGGCGATGGAACAGAATCGGGAAGTTTTCGCAGTACCGGGAAACATTACTTCCCGAAACTCGTTCGGCACCAATTACCTGATCAAGGGTGCGGGCGCGAAGCTGGTGCAGCAGTGGCAAGACATTGCCGAGGAACTGCCGCAGCAACTAGCGGCCAGGTTATTGCCACCGCCGTTTACGGAAACGCGCGCGCAGCCGTCGTTGGCAGAGAAGCTGGCGTTCGTGCCGGAAGGATTGTCGCAGAGTGAGACGTCCGTGTTTCGCTTGTTGAGTCACGACAGTCCGGCGCACGTCGACTGGCTGGTTGATAAAAGCAAGCTTCCGGTCTCGGATTTGACCGCGGCGTTGTTGGCGTTGGAAATGCGCGAGCTGGTGCGCGCACTGCCCGGTAGATGTTTTGTGAGAAGACTATAAATGGCGAAAAATCTAGTAATCGTTGAATCGCCTGCAAAGGCGAAAACAATTAACAAGTACTTAGGAAAAGACTATCTGGTGAAGGCCTCGATAGGCCATATTAAAGATCTGCCTTCAAAAGGACTGGGGGTAGACGTCGAACATGACTTCGAACCCACCTACGAACTGATTCCTGATTCGAAGAAACGTAACAACAAGAAGATCGTTGCGGAACTGAAGAAAGCCGCGAAAGAAGCGGAAGCGATCTATCTCGCGGCTGACCCTGATCGTGAAGGCGAAGCAATCTGTCAGCATCTCGCTGAAGAGATCGTGCCGAAACGGCCGGCTAAGCCGACGTACCGCGTGATGTTCAATGAGATCACGAAGCGCGCGGTGAATGCGGCGTTTGAAGATCCGCGGCAGATCGACGAGAACCTCGTCGAGGCGCAACAGGCGCGACGCGTGCTCGATCGGCTGGTGGGTTACAAGGTTTCACCGTTGTTATGCCGCACGATCGGCGGACGGTTGAGCGCCGGACGCGTGCAATCGGTCGCGTTGCGCATGGTCGTCGAGCGCGAACGCGAGATCGAGCAGTTCATCAAAACCGAATACTGGACCATCGGCGCGAATCTCAATTCAAAACTGCCGCCGGCGTTTGACGCGCGACTGTTCAAAGTCGGCGAACAAACAGTCAAGACAGGCGGTTTCGATCAAGAGCTCAAGAAGAGCGAGATCCTGATTCAGGATCAGGCGCAGGCGGACGGGTTCGTAGCCGAAGCGCAGCAGCAGTCGTTTGTTGTCAACGAAGTCACGACCAAGGAACGGAAACGCAATCCGGTCCCGCCGTTCATCACTTCAAAACTTCAGCAAGAGGCTGCGCGCAAACTCGGCTTCCCGGTCAAAAGAGCGATGATGATCGCGCAGAAGCTGTACGAAGGTATCGAACTCGGTTCTGAAGGCTCTGTCGGTTTGATCACCTACATGCGTACCGACTCGACGCGAGTGTCAGACACAGCACTCGGCGAAGTGCGCGACTATATCAACCAGCAATACGGCAACAACTACTTGCCGGAAAAAGCCGTTCACTATCGTTCGAAGAAAGACGCCCAGGACGCGCACGAAGCGATCCGTCCGACGGAAGTCGCACGCACGCCCGAATCACTCGCACAGTTTCTCAAACCGGAAGAACTGAAGCTCTACCGGTTGATCTGGCAACGTTTCGTCGCGTCGCAGATGACTGCCGCGATCTTCGACCAAACAACGATCGACATTCAGGCGGGACGTTTCATTTTCCGCGCAACCGGTTCGGTGCAGAAGTTCGACGGCTTCCTCAAGATCTACCAGGAAGGCCGCGATGAAAAGACTGAAGACGACGACGAGGCCGAATTCAGTCTCCCGCGCGTCGAGCAAGGCGAAACGCTGAAGCTCAACTCGATCACGCCGGAACAGCATTTCACCGAGCCGCCGCCGCGTTACACTGAAGCCACGCTCGTGAAAGCGCTCGAAGAAAAAGGCATCGGCCGCCCCTCGACTTACGCGGCGATCATGTCGACGATTCAGGACCGCGAGTACGTCGAAAAGCTCCAGAGTCGTTTCCATCCGACCGCGCTCGGAAAGACCGTCAACGATCTTTTGATCGAAGGAGGCTTCGCCGATCTCTTCAACGAGACGTATACCGCGCGCATGGAAGAAGAGCTCGACGAGATCGAGGATGGAAAGCTGGAGTGGACCAAGGCGCTGCGCGACTTCTACAAGAAGTTTGAAGGCGACCTGAAAGAGTTTCAGACCTATATCAAAGACATCAAAGAGAAGAACGTGCCGACCGACGAGGTGTGTTTGAAGTGCAACGCGCCCGGCATGGTTCAGAAGTGGGGCCGCTTCGGTCCGTATCTCAAATGTCTCAATTGCGAAGCCACGCGCGACGCGGAACCGGCTGCGCCCGCTGGTGCAGACGGTGCTAACGCTTCAGCGGATGGCGCGAACGGAAACGAAGAAGCTGCCGAGCCCGAAGTTTGCGAACTTTGCGGGAAGCCGATGCAGTTGAAGCGTGGACGTTTTGGACCGTTCCTCGGCTGCACGGGTTATCCCGAGTGTCGCAACATTCGCAAGATCGGAAAGACCGGCGTGGCCGCGCCTGCGCCGGTGCCGCTCGACGAGAAGTGTCCGGTTGATGACGCACAACTCGTCAAACGTTTCGGACGCTTCGGTGAGTTCATCTCGTGTTCGAACTATCCGAAGTGCAAATACATCAAGCAGGAGACGGTCGGCGTTTCGTGTCCTCGTCCGGGCTGCAAGGGCGAGATCGTGGTGAAGAAATCGAAACGCGGCAAAGCATTTTACGGCTGTTCCGAATATCCAAACTGCAACATCGTTTATTGGGACAAGCCCGTCTCCGATACGTGTCCGCAGTGCAACGCGCCCTTCCTCCTCGAAAAGACCACAAAGAAACAGGGCACCTTCCGCTACTGTGCGGATGAAGCATGCGGCTATCGCTCGAATGACGCCGTGGAGCCAATCGTAAAACCACCAACCACTCGGTCCACACGCCCACCCGCAACCTAATCTTGTTAATCCTGAAATCGTGTCCCCGCTTGCCAACCTGTCGCAAGCGGGTGCAGTATTACAACTTCAGTCCAGTCTTAGCCGCCGGCTTGCGGCGGTGAAAACCTACAATTCGAGGAGATCCACCATGATTGTTCGGCGCTATGCAGCAATAGTGCTGCTTCTGACCTTTGTCCTGTCACCGGCCACGCTGCTCGCGCAAACGCCCGCAGCCCAACCTTCGAGCACTAACACGTCGCAAACCCCCGCGCCCGATCCAAACGATCCAGTCGCGCGCATCAAGGACGAAGGTATGAATCGCTCGCAAGTGATGCAGACGCTGAGCTACCTGAGCGACGTGATTGGACCACGTCTGACCTCATCGCCCGGCATGAAGCGCGCCAACGAGTGGACGCGCGATCAGTTGACCAAGTGGGGCCTGCAGAACTCGCACCTCGAACCGTTTGGACCATTCGGCCGCGGCTGGACGTTGAAAAAGTTTTCCGCGCAGGTCAGCGAACCAACCGCCTTTCCGGTTATCGCGTATCCCAAAGCCTGGTCGCCTGGCACCAGTGGTCCAATCACTACGGACGTAGTCTACTTCGACGCCCGTACGGAAGCCGATCTGCAACAGTACGCCGGCAAGCTTAAAGGCAAGATCGTGTTGACTTCCACGCTACGCGAGGTGCCGGCTCACTTCGACGCTCTCGGCACACGCCTGAACGAAAAAGATTTACTGACGCTCGCCGACGCGCCTGAACCGCGACAGGGTCCCGGCCGTAACTTTGCCGCTGGCAACAACGCTTTCCGCGCGGCGCTTCAGTTCGCTAACGCAAAGATGCGCTTCTTCGATCAGGAAGGCGCGGCGATGTTGATCGATCCAGGCCGCGGCGACGGTGGCACCATCTTCGTTGGCGCAGCTTCCATAGTTCCACCGGTGCAGGATCCAAACGCAACACCAACCGGACGTGGCATGGGACCTTACGACAAGAGCGGGCCGAAAGTTATTCCGCAACTCGTGATGGCGGTCGAGCACTACAACCGTATCGTGCGCATGCTCCAGGCGAACGAATCCGTGAAGATGACTGTCGATCTCGGTGTTGCGTGGCAAGACCAGGATCTGATGGGCTACAACACGGTCGCCGAGATTCCGGGCACCGATCTCAAAGACGAGATCGTGATGGTCGGCGGGCACATGGATTCGTGGCACTCCGGCACTGGCGCGACTGACAACGCCGCGGGTGTGTCAGTAGCAATGGAAGCCGTGCGCATCATTCAAGCACTTGGTTTGAAACCACGACGCACGATCAGAGTCGCATTGTGGAGCGGTGAAGAACAGGGACTGCTTGGTTCGCGAGCTTACGTGACCGAACACTTCGGCAGCATACAGACACCTCCGTCAACAACTTCCGCCGTACCCGCAACCGGCGGCGCGAGCACAAACACGATGGGCGGTGGCGCGGGAAATGGAAACGGCAACGGGTCCGCGCCGCAGGCCATGCCAGTGCTGGTGAAGAAAGCTGACTACGAAAAGTTCAGCGGGTATTTCAATCTCGACAACGGCACCGGCAAGATTCGCGGCGTTTACCTGCAAGGCAACGAAGGCGTACGCGGTATCTTCCGTCAATGGCTCGCGCCGTTCAGAGACATGGGCGCGGCGACGTTGTCGATCTCAAACACCGGCGGCACCGATCACCTCGCGTTCGACGCGATTGGGCTGCCGGGATTTCAGTTCATTCAGGACGAGATTGAATACGACACGCGCACGCACCACTCGAATCAGGACGTGTTCGATCGCATTCAGGCGGATGACATGAAGCAGGCGGCAACGATCATGGCGGCGTTTGTCTATCAAACGGCGATGCGCGATCAGAAGCTGCCGCGCAAACCGGCGCCGGGTTCACGGTAGCTAAAACCATCCACGATTACGCAGAGTTTTTTATAAGTCATCTGTGTAATCTGTGGATTGCTTGTTGAGCTTTACCGGATGGCCCTCGTGGTTCAGTATGAGCCCGAGGGTCTTTCCATTTTCGACCTCGAATGTCAGCATCGCACCGGCCATGGCGACTGGCG
Organism: Pyrinomonadaceae bacterium; assembly: GCA_035279345.1. GTDB lineage: Bacteria > Acidobacteriota > Blastocatellia > Pyrinomonadales > Pyrinomonadaceae > PSRF01. The sequence goes on from DATEHX010000402.1 coordinate 12,416, forward strand.
TGAAAGTTCGTTGGTCCAACGGCCACAAACTCATCGTTTGATCTCCAGCCGGCGTGACGAACAATCGCCCATCTTTCATGGTTACTTCAGCAGCGGCGCCGTGTTCGCCTTTGTACGAACCCGCATAAGATTCGAGCGTCGCCAGGTCCACTTCAGGCAGCGGCTGTGCGCCCGCGGTTGTGAGCATCTCGACGATCTGCGCGTCGCTTTTCTCTGTGACCGAGGCGAAAGCGAGTGCGACGTTGAGTGTGACCGGCTTCACCGCTCCGCTGTCGAGCGCCTTCCGCACGCGTTCAGCCTCACCCTCGTAAATCCCGCTCATCAGCAGCGAGTGCAAACTCTCCTGGCCAAACGTGATCCAGAAACGATTCAGATCGCGAATGATCAGTTCGCGCATGCCGTAGAACCTGTCGCATGGTGAGTCGATGACGTCGACGCGGTCTTTCAGAGTCTGGTAAAGCTCGTCGACGTTGTCGGTGTAGACGTACAGATCGACTTCGCGCCGGCCCTTGTCGCTGGGTTCGCCCTCGCAATTGAACATCACTCTGGTCGTGCCGAACGACACGATCGCAAAACTGAAGTTCTCACCCGTTCCATCACCGTAGGTGGCGACAACTTCGAACCCGATGTTCTGATACCACTCGACGGTCGCACGCACGTCGGGAACGTGGATCATCGGAGTTACTCTTTTTTCCATGGCAAACTCGCTTGTGCTTCTTGGGCCTCTTTGTGGCTACCTGATTGTGCTAGAATCCGCCGCCGATGCCAACATCCCGTTTGCTCTCCCTTGACGTCTTTCGCGGAATCACGATCGCCGGAATGGTGCTCGTCAACAATCCCGGATCGTGGGAACACATCTACTGGCCGCTCGAGCACGCGCAGTGGCACGGTTGGACACCGACCGATCTGGTGTTTCCGTTTTTTCTGTTCATTGTCGGCGTGTCGATCACGTTGGCGCTCGGCAATCGGGTCGAGACTGGCGGCAGCAAGCGCGATCTCTATTTGAAGATCATCAAACGCACGCTGATCATCTTCGCGATCGGACTCTTTCTGAACGGCTTTCCGTTCTTTTCTCTGCCGGAACTGCGCATTCCCGGTGTGTTGCAACGCATCGCGGTCTGTTACTTCTTTGCGTCGATCATTTTTCTCAACACACGTTGGCGAACCCAAATCCTGATCTCGATCGGATTGTTATTGCTTTACTGGATCTTGGTTAAGTTTGTCCCGGCGCCGGGATTCGCGGCCGGCGATCTGACGAAAGAAGGCAGTCTGCCTTCGTTCATCGACCGCGTCGTATTTGGCAAACACGTGTGGGCACAGGCGAAGGTTTACGATCCGGAAGGATTGTTGAGCACGATACCGGCGCTGGTCACGACGATGATCGGCGTGCTCACGGGCCATTGGTTACGCAACGAGAAAACGCGGATGGAAAAGGTCGCCGGTATGTTTGTCGCGGGCGCGGTGCTGACGGCGATCGGCTGGGGTTGGAACGCGTTCTTTCCGATCAATAAAGCGCTGTGGACCAGCTCGTACGTGCTGTTCACCGGCGGTTTGGCGTTACAGTTTTTGGCTTTGTGTTACTGGTTGATCGACATCAAAGGCTATCGCCGCTGGGCCAAACCGTTTGAGATCTTCGGCCTGAACGCGATCGCGCTTTATATTCTCGCGGACTTAATAGCCGTGTTGCTTGGACTGATCAAGGTCGGCAACGACTCGGTCGGCGGTTGGATTTACGATCGCGTGTTTTCGTCCTGCCTGTCGCCAATCAACGCGTCTCTGGCATTTGCGATCAGCTTAGTGTTGGTGTGCTTCTTTTTTATGTGGCTGCTCTACCGGAAACGAATCTTCATCAAGATCTGAGCCACGGATTTTCACGGACTATCACGGATAGAAGTGTTTTTTGTAAACAGGGTACGCCTCAGTTCGGAGGTGGCCCAACATTAAATGCCCGCGCCGCGTCGCGCGCTCGTGCCGCAGCGCGGAGATGTCGATCGGCGCCACCACGATTCGCTCGCCTGGTCCAGGTGACGCTTCCGCCAACAATCGTCCATCAAAATCCACGACCTGACTTCCGCCCGGCCATGAGTACGGCGGATAGTGTTTCAAACTCGCACCCTGATTCGCCGCAACGACATACGCGAGGTTTTCGAGCGCGCGGCAACGGTTGACGATGGTCCACCACGACATCGGTTCGGTCGCGCCCCACGGATCCATGTAAGCCGAAACTCGGATCAAAACCTCGGCGCCGTTTGCCGTTAACTGCCTCATCGCTTCGGGAAACAACCAGTCGTAACAGATCGCGCAGCCGAGTTTTCCGATCGGCGTGTCGGCCACTGGAAAAAGTGGTTCGTCGTAATCAGGAAGATCGTGCGGGCTCGTGTGAACTTCAAAGGGTAGCCACGTGTTCACCTTGCGATACTTGTACAGCACGCCTTCGGGACCGATCAGGCACGTGGTGTTGAAGACGTGTCCCGGCCATTTGGCATCGACCTCCAGCATCGAGCCGCTTTGAATATAGATATCGTGTTCTTTGGCCTTCTGTTGCAGCCTTTCGGTGTGCTCGTTGGGAATCGGAATCGCGAGTTTTTCGATCAGCTCAGCCGCCGTTTCGAACACCGGCGCAGCGTGAGCAAACTCGGGAAAGACAACGAGCCGCACCGGCAGAAACGGCGAGGCGCCGATCACAGCCGAATCGATCATCGAGAGAATACGATCGGTGTTGGCGCGCATACCGCGGCGATCGATCGGATTTGAATTGTCTGTTTGGCACGCGGCGACTGAATATCTGATCACGGTTTAAGTCCTGTTAGTCCTGCGATCCTGTCTACCTGGGAAGTAACGATTCGCGTGTTGTAAGTTTCCAAATACCTCTGACGCTTCAGCGTCAGAGGATATCGTTCGGGCCACGAGTACGGGTATTTGCTCATGCCGTGGAAGGGCAGTGGTCCAATCTGATCCGGGCTCGCGGAGTTGATATCCATCTCTTTGCTGAAGCCGTCCGCGTAGAGCAGAAACGTGTGTTTCCAGCCCTTTGGCAGCGGCGGCAGTTTGCGCGCGTCGAATGAGAGAATCAGTTCGTCGCCCGGACGCGAGATGACGAAGATATCGTCAGTGGCAGACAAGAGTTCGCGCACGTCGCCTTCGCGTGTGTAGCGTCCAGTCATGACTTTCCAAGGCGACGTGAACGACACTTCGGAATAGTCGTACGTCATCGGTTCGCGCCCATTAGGCGAGTACTCACGCGAGAACCCGCGCCAGCGCAGATCCGCAACAGTTGGCGGCAGCCTGGTTAACTTCGTCGCAGCGTTACCATCGGAAGTGTCCACGAGGATCTGATCCCAGTAGATGCGCATGTTTGTCAGGATCCGCACTTCCCGGCTCGCACTCAAAAACTTTCCGGTAAGATCCGCGACCACGGTTTGCGGCCGCCCGACGGGAATGCCAACGTTTTCAATAACGGTTTTCCACTCACCCTGTTTGTCTTTCACTTGCAGCGCGGGAAGCGAGAGCGATTTGCCGCTTTGCGAAGCCGCGAGGTTATCGCTGGACCACGCGTAATCGGTCCAACCCGTTAACAACAACTTGATCTTATTTCCTTCCGGTATCCGCAGTGTTAACGTGTGTTCGTCAGCGAAACCACGTATTTGGTGGGTTTTGAAGTCGTCGGGATAATCCCGATCGATTCTTAAAATCCTCGCTAAAACGTCGTGCCCATGGTCGTCGACGGCGCTCAGCGGTGGCTTCGCATCACGCGTTGTATAAAGTTTGAACGGCGGCGGAGGAGCTGTCAGCCCTTCATTCGGATAAACCTCCGTCTCCTGCGGATGCGCAATCGCAACGAGCTGCATTCGATCGAAAAAGATCGCCTCTTCCAGTTCGTTTGTGACGCGCAACTCGTAGCGACCATTACGCGCTTTGAAAAGCTCGCCCGGAATGCGCACGTACTCGTCCGGATCGGGCGTGTTGTAAATACCGGGCGCATCGAGATGGCCCATCTCGCCGCCACCCATGAAGTCGGTGACGAACTCGAAGCTCTTGCCATTCCAAACATAAAGATACGGGCACGACGAAGGTTTGCGATCGAGTTCGGTGAGCGAAAGCGTCTTGCTGACTGCTATATCTGTTTCCGCCTGAACGATCCCCGCCGGCCACAACACGCGCACCGCATCGATGCTCGTGCGTCTGCCAATGCCGAAGACGAGATCAGCGGGCGCGGGCGCGGGAAACGCCGAATACGTTTCGAGCTTTTGCGCGAGACTGCCGGCGCGGATTTCAATCTTCGAGCCGACGCCGCTGCGATTACTGACCTTCGCCGCAAGACTGACGCGCAACGAGTGATTCGCGTTTCCGCCATCGTTTCGCGCATAGCTCAAACCGGCACCCGGTGCACCGAAGATGAAGTCGGTATCACCATCACCATCAATGTCGCCCGAGACAAGGACTCTTCCCTGTGGACCACTCTCAGCAAGATTCTCACGAGCGGCTTGGGGCGTGACATCGACCCAAGAGTCGCCGGTGTTGCGTGTGATTCGCAACTTCACATCCACGATCGAGACGAGATCCAGAAGACCGTCGTTGTCGTAATCAACAAACTGTGAGGCATTACTGGCGCCCGGTGCCGGCGTGATTTTGAAATGGTCTTTACCGTCGCTGAGAGCGAAGCGTCCAGTCCCGCCGTTGGCAAAATAAAAATCTGTAAATCCGTCTTTGTTTACGTCACCGGCGGCAATCACCGGTGCGCCCTCAACCTCAGCGAGTCCAGTCTCCTTTGCAACGTCGCGAAACGTGCCGTCGCGAAGGTTCCGCCAGAGATAGATTTTTTCGTCTGAAGCGACGAGGAGATCGATGTCGCGGCGGTTGTCGAAGTCGGTCGGCACGACAGCGCGTGCGGCAATCTTGTCAGCGAGTTTTGCGGTTGCGGTTTGATCGGAGAACGTCTTGTCGCCGTCGTTGCGCAAGAGAACGGTGCCAGTGAAGAGATCTAGGTCGCCGTCGTGGTCCACGTCTACGAAGGCTGCTGATCGGGATGAAGACGAACCGATCGAAATCTTCGAAGCAGCGGTTACGTCGGAGAACGTTCCGTTGCCATCGTTGTGATAAAGCGCACTGCCCGCTGAGCGAAGGATGAAGAGATCGGGTTTGCCGTCGTTATCGTAATCGCCTGCGACGGCTGCGACGCCGATGCCCGTTGAGGTTTTTGCTAATGAGCCGGAAGTTGCCGTTACATCAACGAACTTGCCGCCATCGTTGCGTAGCAGACGTTGTTTCCCGCCCGCGACTTCGAGCAGATCGAGATCGCCGTCGCCGTCATAATCAAACAACACTGCCGCGCCGCCGTCCTTCAGATCCGCTGGCGCCCAATCACGGTCGCCCGGCAACACAGTCGCGGTTGCGTCAGTGAAAACAACGTTCGGTGTGTTCTTGTCGACGAGGTCCGGTTCGGCTCCCGTTGACGCAACAGCCTCAGCATATCGACCCTGTTCGAGATAGTTCGTTCCGAGCGTCGTGCCGCTGCCGCGTTGACGCAACTCCTGAAACTGTGCGATGACTTTCTGCCCTTCTTCGCGCTGGCCGGCGCGAATCAAAGCGGTGCCGAGATTGTAAAGTGCGGTGGCGTTGTAAGGTTCGGCCGCGATCGCGGTGCGCAACACAGCGACTGCTTCCGGATACTTACGCTGCTGCGCGTAAAGTTGGCCCAGGTTTACATTCGCACCGACGTCGTTCGCATCGATGCGCAGCACTTTTTGAAAATACGCGATTGCTTCTTCCGGTTTGTTTTGCGTCTTGGCCGCGAGACCGAGCAGGTAAGACGGTTGCGGCGCGGAAGGTGCGGCCGTGCTCGCCGCTTGTAACTCGCGTTGCGCGGCGGGAAGATCGGGCACGTTAAAGAGCGCGATACCGAGATTGATGCGCGCCAAAGCGAGATCGGGCGCGAGTTGTAACGCACGTTTGAATGCGTCTGACGCTTCTTTGAACTTAAACTGTTCCAGCAGCGCGACGCCCAGATTATTCGCGCGATAAGCGTCTTCGCGCGCGTTCGTTTTCGCGGGCGGGTTTTGACGATGAGCCGACGTTGGCCTTATTAATGACGCGACGGTAAGAGAGCAGATCAGGAAGCCCAGCAATAAAACACCAGTTTTGAACTTCTGCATAAGTGTCTCGAATATAAATGCGAACGTTGCAAAGTCAACCACAGATTACACGGATTTTTGTACTGCTGATGGTTTTACTCTTCAGCTCCTGCCGTCCCACAAGCACGCTGCCGACGCGCTCGTCGCCGCAATACAACGAGATTGTGCGCACGTTTTACATCGGACTCGCGGCCCTGCAAGTCGGTCACGACGTGCAAGCTGACGAGAAGCTCGCGCAGTTTACGCAGCTCGCGCCGGGTGAGCCCGCCGGTTGGGCCAACTGGGGCGTGCTCGCGTTGCGGCAGCGAAACTTCGACACCGCGGCGGAACGAATCGAACGCGCGCGTTCGCTTGCGTCCGACAACAGCGACATCTATTACCTCGTCGGCCTGCTCGAAAGCAGTCGTGGAAAAACTGCCGAAGCGATCGCGGCGTTGCGCAAGGCAGTGGAGCTGAATGCGCAAAACTCGATCGCTACCTACAAACTCGCGGAAGAAGTCGAGCGCGAAGGAAACGAAGAAGAGTTTCAACGTCTCATCAATCAGATTCTTTCTGCACAGCCGGACAATTTGGCCGCTTTGGTGGAACTCAGCCGCGTGGCGGCCAAACGAGGCGATACCGAGACGTTGAAATCTTCCGTGGCAAAGCTCACCGCGCGATCGTCATCGTGGCCTGATGAAGTGAAGGAGCAGGTGAACGCGGTGTCGCAAGCCGCGAATAGTGGCGACTTGCGTGGCGCAGCGACGCGCACGAGTTTTTTGCGAAACGTGTTGATGCGCGTGCCTGAGTACCGGCGCAGTCTGGCGGCAATCAAACCGCCGCCGGGCGAAGAGGCGACGCCGTTCACGAGCTTTCTGAAAATCGAAGCGCCGGTGTTCAAGACCGCGGCCGCGGATATGGATCTTAAATTTGAGCCACGGAGTAACACCGATAACACGGACAAGACGGATTGGGTTGGGGCGATTGCGTTGAGTGGAAGCGGTGCGGCGATTGTGGCGAAGGCGACAGCGCATGAGGTTCGTTTGGCGAGTGGTGCAACGCTGCCGTTTCCTGGCGGAGCTGCGAATACGGCGCCTGCGCCAGATGGTGTGTTGGCGATCGATTTTAGTTATGACTTCAAGACCGATCTCGTGCTTGCGGGCGCTGGTGGTGTGCGACTTTTTCGTCAGGACAGTCCGACAGCATTTGTCGATGTGACCGCGGAAACGAAACTGCCTGCGGCAGTGATTAACGCAGATTTTAGCGGGGCGTGGGCCGCGGATATTGAGGCCGATGGCGATCTAGACATCGTGCTAGGCGCGCGACGCGGCAACGTGATCGTGTTGCGCAACAACGGCGACGGCACGTTTCTCAATATTGAGCCTTTCGCGGGCGTTTCGGGAGTGACCGGTTTCGCTTGGGCGGACTTCGATGCCGACGGCGATCCCGATGCGGCGTTCGTCGACGAGATTCGCCTCGTCCACGTTTTTAGTAACGAACGCCAGGGACAGTTCAGCAAACGCGAGGTGCCGTTTGCTTTCGACACCGGTCCCGCGCGGGTAATCAGTGTCGCGGATTTGAACAACGACGGCGTGCTTGATTTGGCGATCGCGCGCGCTGACGGAGCGATCGTGCGGCTGTCGGATAAGGATCACGGCGCGGGTTGGGACGTTGCCGAGGTCGCGAAGGTTGAAAACATTTCCAATGAACCGCTCGCGTTGCGCATCGCGGATCTCGACAACAACGGCGGGCTCGATCTGGTGGTCGGCTCATCTGTTCTGCTGAGTGATGAAAACGGGAAGTTTGTGGCTGCGAAGAGTGTCAACGAAAACGTCTATGATGTTGCGGACGTGAACAATGACGGTCGGCTGGACTTGTTAGGCGTCTTTGGCGGGAGTCTGGTGGAGGGGATAAATACAGGAACGAAAAACTATCACTGGCAAGTCGTTCGCCCGCGTGCCAGCAACGCCGTTGGCGATCAACGGATCAATCCATTTGGCGTCGGCGGTGAGATGGAGATTCGTTCCGGTCTCCTCGTACAAAAACAACCGATCACTGGTCCATTGCTGCATTTCGGTCTCGGCGAACAGGCAACTGCCGACGTGATTCGCGTCGTGTGGCCCAACGGTACCGTGCGCGCGGAGTTTGAAGTCAAAGGCGATCAGGAAGTCGTAACCGAGCAACGCCTGAAAGCGTCGTGCCCGTTTCTCTTTGCTTACAACGGCAAGACGATGGAGTTTGTAAAGGACGCCGTGCCGTGGGGTTCGGCGATCGGCCTGCGCATCAACACGCTCGGTTCCGCGAAGATCGCCGCGACGGGCGAGTGGTACAAGATCAGAAGAGATCAACTCGTCCCGCATGATGGTTATTACGACATTCGCGTCACCGCGGAGTTATGGGAAGTTTACTACTACGACTACATCGGCCTCATGCCGATCGATCATCCTGTGGGAACTGAAATCTTCGTCGACGAACGTTTTGTGATTCCGCCCGCGCAACTCGGCTTTACGACAGTCGAGACTCCGCGACCGATCAAACAGGCGATCGACGACAACGGAAACGACGTCACAGCTATGGTCGCAGCACGCGATGGCAAAGCGCTCGACACGTTTGGCCGCGGGCAATACCAGGGACTCACACGCGATCATTACGTCGAAGTCGATCTCGGTGACGATGCGCCGGCGAGTGGCCCGCTTCATTTGATCGCGCACGGTTCGATTCACGACACGGAGTCGTCACTCAACGTCGCGATCACTCAAGGCACTAAGTGGAAAGCACGGCCGATGAGTCTCGAAGTACCTGATGGAAAAGGCGGTTGGACAGTCGCGCAGGAAAATCTCGGCTTCCCTGCCGGAAGAAAGAAAACGGTTTTATTCAATCTCACGGATGTTTTTAAGCCCGGAACACCGCGCCGCGTGCGCATCAGAACCAACCTGGAAATCTATTGGGATCATCTTGAATGGGCGAGGGGTCTACCCGATGCCGGCGTGAAGATGGTACGCTTAGCACCTGCAAGCGTTGACCTTCATTACCGCGGCTACTCGGTAATTAATCGGCCGGACGCCGGCGCACCTGAAGTACCTGATTACAACAGGCTTTTGTCAACAAAACAGATTTGGCGCGATCTGGAAGGCTACTACACCCGGCACGGTGAGGTCGGCGAACTCGTGCGGGAGATCGACGATCGCTACGTGATCGTTGCGTCGGGTGATGAAATGTCGTTGAGGTTTCCCGAGCAGCCTCCGCCGCCCACGGGATGGGTGCGCGACTACATCATCATGGGCGACGGTTGGATCAAGGACGGCGATTACAATTCGACACACTCGCGCACGGTGCAGCCGCTGCCGCATCACGCGCAGCAGGAATACGAAACAAAGCCCGGGAAACTGGAAGACGAGTTTGTCTATCGTCGTTTTCCTGACGACTGGGTTAAGTATCACACGCGTTACGTCGCGCCGGATGAGTTCCGAAACATGTTGAGGCCCAGACTGAAGTCGCAATGATTGATCGCAAGTTTGCAAGAGTAGTGCTCACCGTGATTTTTGTGGCGCTACTGGCAGTGCCGCTCGTCCTGAAGCGCTTTCGCACGCGAGGTGAAGCGGCGAACGGCACGCTCGAATCATCGGCTGCTTTGAAGCGTTACGGGTTCTATCTAACTGAAATCGCGGAGTCGACAGGTGCGAAGTTTGTGCACCAGGCGCCGGCGCTCGATTCCAAGCTGGATCACATCATGCCGCAGGTCGCGTCGATGGGCGCGAGTGTTTCGATCGTCGATTACGATCGCGACGGCTGGGCTGACATCTACGTCACGAACAGCGGCGAGGGAAGTAAGAACGCGCTGTATCGCAATCTCGGCGACGGTTCGTTCAAGGATGTGGCCGGGGATTTGGGAATCGCTGATGTGAATCAGCCGGGTTCGGGTGTTTCGATGGGCGCGGTTTGGGGCGACTACGATAACGACGGCTACGAAGATCTGTTTCTTTACAAGTGGGGCCGGCCGGAACTCTTCCACAACGACGCAGCCAAGTCTTTCAGTCGTGCGACTGACAAGGCGAAGTTGCCCGCGTGGGTCAACGCGAACACCGCGCTGTGGTTCGACTACGATCGCGACGGACGGTTAGATCTTTTCCTCGGTGGTTATTACTCAGAAGACGTCGATCTCTGGCATCTGAAAACGACGAAGATGATGCCGGAGAGTTTTGAATACGCACGCAACGGCGGACGCAAGTATCTCTTCCATAACCTCGGCGACGGATCGTTTGAAGAGGTGAGCCAGAAGCTCGGGATTGATACGCGGCGCTGGGCTTTGGCCGCGGCTGTTGCGGATCTGCGTGGTACTGGTTATCCCGATCTCTTCATCGCCAATGACTACGGCATCTCCGAACTCTTCTTCAACGACGGCAAGCGTTTTCGCGAAGTCGGCAAACAGACCGGTGTCGGCTTCGCGCCCAAGAGCGGCATGAACGCCACGATGGCGGATGTGCTCAACAACGGCAAGTATTCAATCTACGTTTCGAACATCTCCGAAGAGGGCGTGCTGATTCAGGGCAACAATCTTTGGGTGCCGCGCGAAGGAACCGCGGGCGACGCGCTCGAGTACGACAATCTCGCGCGCGCGATGGACATCGAAATTGGCGGTTGGAGCTTTGGCGCGCAGTTTGGCGATCTGAATAACGACGGCACGCTTGATCTGTATCTCGTCAACGGTTACATCTCCGCGAATCGAAACACGAACTACTGGTACGACTTCTCGAAGATCGCGGGCGGCAACTCGACGATTATTGAAGACGCGGCGCACTGGCCTTCGATGGACGGGCGCAGCTTGTCGGGTTATCAACATAAGAGAGTTTGGCTGAACGATGGCACGGGCAAGTTTGTGAACGTCGCGCAGGCGGTTGGGGCGGGCGATGTTTACGACGGGCGTTCTGTGGCAATGGTCGATCTGTGGAACCGCGGCGTGTTGGATGTGGTCGTCGCGAATCAGAAAGGACCGCTGCTCGTTTACAAGAACACGGTCGCTCCGGAGAATAAGTGGATCGGTTTCGAACTCGAAGGCACGGCGAGTAATCGTAGTGCGATCGGTGCGGAAGTGCGTGTGTTTTGGGATGGGCGGCAACAGGTGCAACAGATCACGGGCGGCAATGGTTTCTGTTCGCAGAATCAGCGGCGATTGCATTTTGGACTTGGAAAAAATCCGTCGCTTGAAAAGGTGGAAATTCGATGGCCGTCAGGAAAGGCGCAAGTCATCGATAAGCCTTCGCCAGGTCAGGTCTACAAGATCAAAGAGACTTTTGACAGGATTACAGAATTAACAAGATAGCCGACTTGCTGTGCAGTCTTGTTAATTCTGTAATCCTGTCCACTAACGTATGAAGCTTCGTTTAGACAACCGCTACATTGCGCCGCTCTTCATCACCTGCATACTGCTGGTGGGTCACCTGTTCTACGGCATTCTCGAGAGTTACGAACGAACCGCGATTGCGATCGTGGCGGCGCTGGTTGCTGAACTGATTCTGGGACGGATCTTTTTTGGCAAGTGGTTGAACCTGTCGAGCGCGTACATCAGCGGTATCAGCGTTGGAATTTTGCTTCGTTCGCCGGCGTTCTGGCCTTTCGCGCTATGCAGCGTGCTTTCGATCATGTCGAAATACGTGCTGCGGGTTAAAGATCGGCATCTGTGGAACCCGTCAAACTTTGGCATCTGCGCGTTACTGTTGCTGGCGCCCGAAACGGTGACGGCTTTGAGTATTCAGTGGGGCAACTTCATCTGGCCGATGCTCGTGATCTGGATCTTGGGATCGATCATCATCTGGCGTGCGAAACGGTTTCACATCAGTTTCACCTATGTTGTGTCGTTTTTTCTGTTTGCGTTTTTGCGCAGTTGGATCACAGGACATCCGTGGCAGGCGGAAGTCGCGCCGCTCACCGGACCGATGTACCAACTGTTTGTCTTTTTCATGATCACCGATCCGAAAACGACGGTTAGATCCAAAACGGGTCAATGTGTTGTTGTTTTCTTCGTTGCTTTCGCAGAGATGCTTTTGAGATTAAATGAGTCGATCTACGCGCCGCTTTACGCGCTCTTCATCGTTGGACCAACGGCGATGCTTATCGAGTTGTGGCTCGAGTCGCGCCGTCCTGTTGTCACAAAATCCGCAACCCAAGAGTCCCCAGCCGCATGAAACGTCTATCCGTTCTTATCCTGCTTTCTATCTGTCTTTTGATTTGTGGCTGCAAACAGCCCGCGGTAGAAGCGCCGCAGAATAATCAAACCGCTGAGGTCGCAACGCCTTCGCCAACACCGAGTCCCACACCACCGCGTCCTTCAGGCGACATCGAGTTCGCTGACGTCACCGCCGAAGCAGGCATTCGTTTCAAACACAACAGCGGCGCCTTCGGCAAAAAGTATCTTCCGGAAACGATCGGCTCAGGCTGCGCTTTCCTCGACTACGACAACGACGGCTGGCAGGACGTCATTTTGATCAACTCGATGGACTGGCCGGAAAACAAAAAGCGGAAATCTTTTCCCGCGCTCTACCACAACAACAAAGACGGCACCTTCACTGACGTCACGGCCCAGGCCGGACTCGGCGTGGAGATCTACGGTATCGGCGTCGCGGCTGCCGATTACGACAACGACGGCAACATCGACATCTACATCACGGCCCTTGGTCCAAACCGTCTCTTCCGCAATATCGGCGGCGGCAAGTTTATGGACGTAACCGCGCGCACCGGCGTCGGGGATCCGGGTTTTTCAACCAGCGCCGCGTGGTTCGATTACGACAACGACGGCAATCTCGATCTCTTCGTCGGCAACTACGTCGAGTGGACCGAGAAAACCGATGTCTACTGCTCGCTCGATAACAAGAACAAATCGTATTGCACGCCGCAAACGTACAAAGGCCAGAGCGCGACGTTGTATCGCAACCGCGGCAACGGCAGTTTTGAAAACGCCACCGCGCGCGCCGGATTAAACGATCCTGCCGGAAAAACATTAGGCGTTGCTTTACTCGACTACGACGACGACGGTTGGATGGATCTCTTCGTTGCCAACGACACCGAACCCAACAAGCTCTATCACAACAATAAAAACGGCACGTTCACGGACAACGCGGTGATCGCCGGTGTTGCTTTCAGCGACGCGGGAACACCGCGCGCGGGCATGGGCGTTGACGCGGCGGATTACGACGGCTCGGGCAAGCAGAGCGTTGTGATCGGCAACTTCACCAACGAAAGCATCGCCCTCTATCACAACGACGGGTCGGGTCTGTTCACGGACGACGCACCGGCTTCGGGAATCGGCAAAATGTCCGCGCAGTCGTTGACGTTCGCGGTTTTCTTTTTCGATTACAACCTCGACGGATTGCCGGACATCTTCGCGGCCAACGGACACGTTTCTGACGACATCAGCGTCGTGCAGCCGACGGTTAAGTACGCGCAACCGCCGCATCTCTTTCACAACAAGGGCAAGAAGAAGTTTGAAGAAGTGACAGTGAAACTCGGCCGCGCTTTGAATCGCGCGATTGTCGGACGTGGCGCGGCGTATGGAGATTTTGATAACGACGGCGATCTGGATCTGCTGATCACGAGCAACAATGGACCAGCGCGTTTGCTGCGTAACGACAACGCGAACCAGAACGATCTCCTGCGCGTGCGAACAGTCGGCGCGAAGTCTAATCGCGACGGGATTGGAGCGAAGGTTGTCGTGAAGACTTCGAAAGGCAGAGCGGTGAATGCGATGGTACGCACGGGGTCGAGTTACTGCTCGCAATCGGAACTGCCGCTGGTGTTTGGTCTTGGCAAACCCGAGGAAGGAACGACCCTTACTTTAGAAATCACCTGGCCCAGTGGAGTTAAGGATCGAATTTCTGACGTCAAACCTAATCAAGCTATAACTGTGCAGGAAGGCAAGGGCGTGATCGCGGCGGAGCCGATCATTTTCGTTCGAACGCCTGCCGCAACGCCTTCGGCAACGCCCGCAAAACCTAGTTAACGACGAGTGCGGTAGTCTTGTGTTTCTTGCCAGCTTCTTTTTTGATGTGCCCGCTAAGTTGAATCAAGCTTTCCAGATCGCGCCGCGCGTTCGTGAGTTGCTGCGCATCAACCGTGTTCGGCTGCGCAATTACGGGATTGGTCACGAAGCTTTTGATCTGTTGACACATCCGAATCACCGCGTCCTTCAATTGCGCGTCGTCAAGCTCATCGGCCTGCTCCACCACGGGCTTATCAGTCGGCAACTGGTGCAGATTGAGTGTCGACTGCAAACGCGTCGCGCGTTTCTTGATCTCGGTGGTGGATTCCGTGATGAAGTTGTACTCGATTGGTTTGGAAGCGGAAAGCAGTCGGGCGAATTCGTTATGTATCGTCAGAATGCGATTGAAATCTTCTTCCGTTTGCTCCAGCAGGGCTTCCAGTTGCCGGCGATCTTTGGGCGCATTCGATTCGTTGCCAAAGTTTCGCAGTTGCCACTCGCGGTTGCTCATCTCCTGTTGGCGAACGCGGTCTGCGTTACGCCGATCGGCAGGTGCTCCGCCCGTCGGAACCCGCTGTGCGAAGGTTGAGCCGCTCAGGAATAACAGGAGGGGGATCGCGATTAATGAGTATTTGCTCGCGTTACACATTGCAGGCCTCCCGAATATTTTGTGTGATGTAGTATAGCTTAGTCGACGAGGAGTTGACATACATTAAATGACGCAGAGATGACATAGGTTAGACAGATGAATTATTCTCTGCGCTTGGCAAGATGCGACGAATAGATCTGAAGAAGGCAAACGTAGCCCGCTCGAACACGATTCGAGACATCAACCGCCAGATTGTCTTGAACTACGTGCGGGAACGCGGCCCAATCTCCCGCGCTGAAATTGCTCACGAAACAGCGCTGCAACGTTCGACCGTTTCGCTGATCGTCGAGGATCTGCGCGTTGACGGCCTGATTGAAGAGGTCAGCGGCGAATCTACCGGCGGCCGTCCGCCGATTTTGTTGTCGCTGCGCACGGCGGATGCCGTGGCTATCGGCGTTGACGTCGGTACAAACAAAACCCTGGTTGCGACAAGCGATCTAGCCGGCCGCGTGTTGGAAGAAGAGAGTTTCGACACCAACCCCGACGCCGAAACCACCACGCGACTGATCATCGAACGCGCCAACAAACTACTCAGAAGAAACAACGGCACAATCGAGGGAATCGGGGTCAGTCTCCCGGGGCTGGTCAATTCCGACGGCACGGAATTATTTGTCCCAACCTTTAACTGGCGCGATATTCCATTAGCAAAAGACATAAATGCCGCGACCGGATTGCCGGTCTCGATCGACAACGACGCCAACGCCGCGGCGCTCGCGGAGCTTTGGTTTGGCAGACCGGAAATTCTTGAAGTACGAGATTTTATTCTCGTGCTGGTTGAAGATGGTGTCGGTACGGGCATCGTTTTCGACGGACAGGTTTATCGCGGTGAAAACGGCGCCGCCGGTGAGTTTGGACACATGACGATCGGGCAGGGAGCGCCGGTAGCGTGTGCATCGGGTAGTCGTGAATGTTGGGAAGCGTTTGCGTCCGAACGTTCCGCACTCGCGCGTTACAAGAATCTCTCACGTGGTTTGAATGGCGCCGCGGACATCACCTTTGGCGATCTGATCGATCAGGCGTTGCGTAGTGAAGGGGCCGCGCGAACGGCGTTGAAAGAAACCGCGAGCTTTCTCGGCATCGGTATCGCCAACCTGATTCGTGGTCTCGCGCCGGAAGCGGTGATTGTTGGCGGTCCGATCGTGCGTTCGTGGCCAGTGATTGCCGACGACATCAAGACCACGGTCGAAACAACAATCTGCCGCGGATTGCCTTCGACGCGTATAATCGCCTCGACGCTCGGTTCCGAGCCGACTTTAATGGGCGCAATCAGCCTGGTGCTTGCCAGTAAATTCGCTTCCGTTTCCGTTACCTAAGAGCCCATCAACCTCACGCCCGGGGTTTGTTGGCCCTGAAAACAAAGTTATTTCTGAAAATCTTCTTGACAAGGAACGGGAGAAGTATTAAATAC
This sequence comes from Pyrinomonadaceae bacterium, assembly GCA_035279345.1. Taxonomy (GTDB): domain Bacteria; phylum Acidobacteriota; class Blastocatellia; order Pyrinomonadales; family Pyrinomonadaceae; genus PSRF01. The sequence continues at coordinate 28,555 of DATEHX010000402.1, forward strand.
TTTTGCCAGCCTCTGCAACAAAGTGCACTCAAACTAAAGTTGTATAGATTCATAAATCGGTAGTAGCAGTACCCGGTCAGAAGTTCACATTTCGCAGGCAGAAAGTTCTGAGGAGGTGCGGTATGTCGAGAAGGTTAGGATTGCAGGCCTTGCTACTCCTGCTTAGCTTAGGGTTACTCGTCGGCGTACACGCCCAGTCGAGCACTACCGGCAACATCACCGGCACCGTTCGCGATCCACAAGGCGCGGCGGTGCCGAAAGCTGAAGTCACTGTTACCGAAGAAAAGACTGGTGCGACACGCACGGTAACGGCTAACGAAGACGGCTTCTTCAACTTCAATAGCTTGCCAGCCGGTGTTTACACCATCAGCACATCGCCCGCCGGATTCAAGAAGACCATCGCGACCGCTGTCGACCTGCACGTCAACGAAAACAAGACTGTCAATCTCGACCTGCAAGTCGGACAAGTCACAGAGACTGTGACTGTCACCAGCGATGCGGCGCCAGTGGAGGTGCGCAGCGGTGAGGTCAGCAGTTTGATCTCCGAGAAGCAGGTGACGGAGTTGCCGCTGAATGGCCGCAACTACGCGCAGCTAGCTTTGATGGTTCCCGGTGTTTCCCCAGTGACGCAGGCAGGCGCGGGGGGCGCGTTTGCTACTCGCGGCACCGGTCTTAACGCCGGCGTTGACATGTCAGTCAATGGCAACCAGTCAAACGCCAATCTGTGGACCGTCGACGGCGTCAACAACATGGACGTCGGTTCGAACCGCACCTTGCTCGTGTTTCCGTCAGTCGACTCGATTCAGGAGTTTCGCGTTGAGCGCAACAGCTTCAGCGCGGAGTTTGGCCAGGCGCAGGGCGCGGTGGTCAACCTGATCACCAAAGGCGGTTCGAATGAATTTCACGGTGCATTCTTCGAGTTCTTCCGCCATGACTCGCTGAACGCAAACAGCTTCTTCATCAATCAAGCCGGCGGCGATAAGGGCAAGTTGAAGTACAACAACTTCGGCGGCAACTTCAGTGGTCCAATCATCAAGAACCGCGTGTTCTTTTTCTGGTCGGAAGAGTGGCGTCGTGAACGCCGCGGCGTCGTGCTTACAGGACGCGTGCCAACGGCGGCGGAGAAAGCCGGCAATTTCAGCGGTGGGCTTACAGGAGCCCTGCCGCATTTCCCGGGTGGCGTGTGCGACCGCACCCCGCCTGGTATCGACACCTCCGGCTGCTTCCCGAATGACACGATTCCAACGGGCTTGCTTAGCCCCGCCGGGCTCGCGTTCGTAAAGCTCTTCCCGGATCCGACGACTGGTGCACTTGTCGGCAACAACTTTGCGACCACTCAGCTTCAGCCAATCGACACGCGTCAGGATCTCCTTCGTGGTGACATCACCATCACGGACAAGATGAACCTGATGGTCCGCTACATCAATGAAAAGTGGACGCACCTCGGAGCGTCAAACAACTTCTGGGGCGATTCCCCGTATCCGACGCTTTCATCTGACTGGAGTCAGCCGAGCCACAGTTTCGCGGTTAAGCTGTCGAACACGTTGTCGTCACGAGCGGTGAACGAATTCCAGTTCTCGATCGCCGGCAACGACATCATCATCACCACCAACCCGGCGACTCAAGCATTGCAAGACGAGATCGCTTCGAAGTTCCCGACGGTCTTCCCGCACGACAATCCGGTCGGCGGCACTGCACCGTCACTCTTCTGGGGCGCGGGTGGTTATGCCAACATCTGGCACCAGGCGCCGTGGGCCAATCGCGAAGACCTGTACATCTGGAAGGATGACTTCTCGTTGATCGTCGGCTCGCATGATCTGAAGTTCGGCGGACTCTTCGCCCATAACTTCAAGGATGAGCCGGGGGTCGGTGCGGGCGGTGGTAATCAGCAGTTGACGATTCAGGGTTGCGGCGAACAGACCGGACACTGTATCGCCGACCTGCTGCTGCGCGACACCGTTTTGCTTAACTACACAGAAATCGCGAACACGGAAGTCGCGAACGGACGCTGGCGTGATTACGAGTTCTACGTGAACGATACGTGGAAACTTCATCCGCGCGTCACGTTGACTCTCGGCTTGCGCTATTCGCAATTCCCGACCGCCTGGGAAGCAGAGAATCGCATCTCCAACTTCTTCCCGAATCTCTACAACGGCGTTGATTTCAACACCGGCCTGGTCACGGCGGACGAAGCAGTTGCGATGGGTCTTCCCAAGTCCACGGTTAACACCTACAAGCAGGGATGGCAGCCACGCTTCGGTCTCGCGTGGGACATCTTCGGCACCGGCAAGACCTCGGCCAGAATCGGTTTCGGCCGTTACATGAGCCGTTCAAACGTCATTGAAGACTTGCTGCGCTTGACCGGCAATCCGCCATGGACCACGACGGTCAGCGCGGGTTCGGGTTGGAATGGCGCCGGCACTACGCTGGCTAACTGCCCGACCTGCCGCAGTCTCGACACGATCAATCCGGGATTGATCAACAACGTGGCGGGTGTAAATCCGAACGCCGGCTTCGCCGCGATCGATCCAAACTTCAGGCCACCCGAGAGCTATCAGTGGAACCTGACGATTGCGCACGAGCTCTTTGCAAACACAGTGGTTGAAGCTTCCTATATCGGCAACCACGGTCTGCACATCTGGCGCCGCAACGTGAACCGCAACGACATTCCGCTCGGACCATGCCGTGGCGCCGAGTGCGACGGCAGCAGCGATTCCGCGAGAGTACAGATTGCTCGCGCCGGTTTGGGCGTCGCGAGTCCTGTGGTTGGAGTTGGCGTGCAGGATCAGGGAATATTGATTGCCGATAACCGGTTGTTCAGAAACATTGGCAACATCACCACTGATGAATCCAACGGTAACTCCACGTACCACGGAATGCAGTTGTGGGTTAATCGCCGCTTCACCGATCGTCTCGCGTTCCAGGTCGCTTACACGTGGGGCCATTCGATCTCTGACGTAGCGCTGACCGCGTTTACCAACTCGACGAGCGATCCGTTCAACTTCAAGGCTGATAAGGGCGACGCCGACCTCGATCGACGCCAAACGTTTGTCAGTAACCTCGTTTATGTCTTGCCCTCGGCGAAACGCTGGGGCCGAGCCGCGGATTTCGCACTCGGCGATTGGCAGTTGAACCTGATCGCTTCGTACTTCGGTGCGACGCCGATCGAACTCACTACCAATGCGAACACAATCGGAACAGCATCGGCTGTCGGCCAACGCCCGGACTATACGGGGGCGCCGATTTATCTCAATACGAATGACGCGACGCAGTTCCTGAACCCGGCCGCATTTGCGAGACCTGCGCCCGGACAGATGGGCTCGCTCGGCAAGGGCTCGGTACGTGGCAAGCCGATCACTACGGTCGACTTCTCGACGGCCAAGAACTGGAGATTCAAGGAGCGGTACGGCATTCAGTTCCGCGCTGAGTTCTTCAATCTCTTCAACCACACAAACTTTATCGGCTATAACGTTGATATCTCGCAGGCCGGGGCGTTCGGTCTCTTGACTGCGACGCAAGCGCCGCGCGAGATTCAACTCGGTATCAAGTTTACCTTCTGATATACTGCCGTCAGGCTAACTAAAGACGAAGAACTGAGCGATCCCCCTCAGTTCTTCGTCTAAGTTTTTTAGAGTTCTAGGTCAGGGGTGATGATGTACCTGCGCTCGGCCTTTCTTCCTTTTCTAATCTCAGTCTTTATCTTTCAGGCCCAGGCTCAGGGCGATCTGTTTCGCCGGCACTACGAAGCCGCGCAGCAGTATCACACAGCCGGAAACTACGCTGCCGCCGAAGCTGAGTTCAGGATCATTCTGGCCGAATCGTATCTGCGCCTTGGCAAGGTCTACGCCGCCCAGGCGAAATACGAACCCGCCGCCGCCGCACTGAAAACCGCAACCTCAATTCGCCCTGATTCGGCCGACGGGCTTGTCGATCTCTCGATCGCTTATTTCCACTTAGGCCAGTTTTCGAAAGCAGTCGAACCAGTGCAGCGCGCGCTCGCTGCTGATGCGCGAAATGCCGCCGCGCATCACATGCTCGGCAAGTCGTACTTCATGATCGGAGAGTTTGAGAAGGCGATTGCGGAGTTGCAGGCCACGTTGAAGTTGACGCCCGGCGATTACGATGCTGAGTACACACTCGGCCTGGCATACCTGAAACGGAAAGATGTCGCTTCGGCGAAGCAGTTGTACGAGGGAATGGCCCAGCGACTCGGCGATCGCCCTGCGCTGCGTGTGCTGATCGGGCGCGCGTATCGCGAGACCGGTTTTTTGCCGGAGTCGATCGACGAATTCAAAGCAGCGATTGCGCTCGATCCTAAGTTTCCGCGCGTTCATTATTATCTCGGCCTCACGTATCTCTACAAAGACGGCGCCGCGCGAATGCCGGATGCGATGGCGGAGTTTAAGGTCGAACTCGCTGCCAATCCCGATGAATACTTCGCCAACTTTTACCTCGGCATTCTCTACATCATGGAGCGCAAGTTTGACGATGCGATCCCGTTGCTCGAGAAAGCAGTGCGCCAGCAGCCAAACAATCCCGATCCGTATTTCCACCTGGGACAGGCTTATCAGGGCGCGAGCAAACACCAGCAAGCAATCGAGGTTTTGCAGAAGACCATTGCGCTGACTCCGTCACTCGATCATAACGACTACCAGGTGACCACCGCGCATTACCGTCTTGGACAGTCGTTGATCAAAGTGGGCCGCACGGCCGAAGGCGAGAAGGAATTGCAAACGTCTGCCGAGTTGAAGTCGAAAGGCTTCAAGATGGACGAGAAGAAAGTCGGCGCGTTTCTAAGCGGCACGCCGGCGCCGAATCAGGAAGGTAATCTGGTGAAGGCTGAAGGAGTCGTTGCCGAACCGGTGGCGTTGGATTGGAAGACGCTCGAAAAGTTGAAATCAGAGGAGACGGTGTATTCGAAGTTTGCGGCGGCGGCGCACAACAGCATCGGCGGACTGCGTGCCGAGCAACAGGACTTTCGCGAAGCAGCAGTGCAGTTTGCGCAAGCCGCGAAGTTGAATCCGAGCCAGCCGGGACTCAACTACAATCTCGGTCTCGCTCTTTACAAATCGGAAAGCTATAAAGACGCGATTCCCGCGTTCGAGAACGAACTCAAAGTCGACGCAAACAATATCGGCATCAAGCAGTTGTTGGGTCTGAGTTACTTCATGACCGAGAACTACGCGAAAGCAGTATCGCTGCTGGAACAGGTGGTGGCGGTCAAGACGCAGGAAGCCGGTCTGTACTATCCGTATGCGCTTTCGTTGTTGAAGGACGGAAAGATCAACGAGGCGAACCGCGCGATCGAACAGATGGTGCTGATCGGTGGCGACAGTCCGCAGGTGCACATCCTGATGAGTCAGGCAAACTACGAACGCGGCGACACTGCAAAAGCGCTCGAGGAACTTCAGGTGGCGCTCAAGCTCGACGACAAGGTTCGGCTCGCGCACTTTTACACCGGTCTCATCTATTTGAAAGATGGAAAAATGGATCTGGCGGCGCGCGAGTTTGAAAGTGAGCTCGCAGTGAATCCAAACGATCTAACGGCCAAGTATCACCTCGGATTCGTAGCGTTGGCCCAGCAACAGATTGAGCGTGGCGTGAAGCTGATGCGTGAAGTCATTCGCGACCGTCCGGAGTTTGCCGATGCTTACTACGAGCTCGGCAAAGCGTTGTTACAGCAGGGCGATGTTCCGGGCAGCGTGCAAAACCTCGAAGCCGCCGCGAAGCTCAAACCCAATCAGGCGCACGTTCATTATCAACTCGGCCGCGCGTACATAGCGGCCGGCCGTAAGAAAGAAGGCGAAGACCAGCTCGAAATCTCGCGCGAACTGAAGGAGAAAGCGCGCGCCAAGGACAACTAAAGCCAGCCACAGATTACACAGATGATACTGAAACCACTTCTGTTGGTGCTTGCCCTCGTTGTCGTGCCTCCACCTGTGCCACAGATAAAGGCCGCTTTCACTGACATCACCGCGTCAGCAGGGATCAAGTTCAAGCACGTCGCCTCGCCTGACAAGAAGTACATCGTCGAGTCGATGAGTGGCGGCGTGGCGTTTTTCGATTATGACAATGACGGCGATCTCGACATCTATCTCGTCAATTCACTGACAGTCGATCTGGTGAAGTCAAAAGGAAAAACGAAGAGCGATCTGTATCGCAACGACGGCAATGGAAAGTTCACCGAGGTCGGCGAGAAAGCGGGCGTGAGTGATATCGGTTGGGGCATGGGCGTGGCCATCGGCGATTACAACAACGACGGCTTCGAAGACCTTTACGTTACCTGCCTCGGCCCCGACAAACTTTTCAAGAACAACGGAAACGGCACGTTCACCGACGTCACGGCCAAAGCCGGCGTTAGTGATCCACGCTGGTCCACCGGCGCTTCGTTTGTCGATTACGATCGCGATGGCGATCTCGATCTCTTCGTCGCCAACTACGTCGATTTCGACATCAACAATCTGCCTGAGTTTGGGCAGGGCCAGACGTGCCAGTACAAATCGATTCCCGTGCAGTGTGGTCCACGCGGACTCAAAGGCGCGGGCGATTCGCTGTTTCGCAACAATGGCAACGGAACGTTCACTGACGTTACGAAACAAGCGGGCGTTTCCGACGCGGACGGCTTCTACGGTCTCGGTGTGATGACCAGCGATTTCGACGACGACGGCCTGATCGATATCTTCGTAGCCAACGACTCGACGCCCAACTTTCACTACCGCAACAATGGGGACGGCACGTTCAAGGAGATCGGATTCACCGCCGGTACCGCGGTCAACGAGAACGGCAGCGAACAGGGCAGCATGGGCGTCACTGCCGGCGACTACGATCACGATGGACGAATCGATCTTTTCATTACCAACTTCGCGGACGAGTACAACACGCTCTACCACAACGATGGCCCTGGTGGCTTCACCGATCTTTCATACGCCGCGAAAGTCGCGGCCGTGAGTTTGCCGCACGTCGGTTGGGGCACGAAGTTTTTCGACTACGACAACGACGGCTGGGTAGATATATTTGTCGCGAACGGGCACGTTTATCCGCAGCTTCCGAGTTATCGTCAGCCGCGTTTGCTCCATCACAACAATCGTAATGGGACGTTCACCGAAGTCGCTGCTGAGTTTGGTAATGTGTTGACTGAAAACCGTGCGAGCCGCGGTGTTGCGTTCGGCGATATCGACAACGACGGCGACATCGATCTGTTAGTCGCGGATCTGGATGGCCCGCCGCAGCTATTGCGCAACGACAGCGGAAACGCGAATAATTCGATTCTCATCAAGACCATTGGCGTGAAGAGCAATCGCAGCGGCATCGGCGCGCGCGTGAAGGTCGTCTCCGGGGACCTGACACAAGTCGACGAAGTGCGCAGTGGCGACAGTTACATTTCACAGAGCGACATGCGATTGCACTTCGGCCTCGAGAAGCGAACCAAAATTGATTTGATAGAGGTGCGTTGGCCGAGTGGCACGGTCGACAAGATCAGCGGCGCCGGCATCAACCGCATCATCACCATCAAAGAAGGACAAGGCAAAGTCGACGAGAAGGAATTTAGGTCATCCGAATAAATCCGTGGAAATTCGTGTTTGTTCTGATCTTCGCGTCCGTGGCCGTCGGGCAAGATGTTGCGCGATTAGAGCGGATTGCTGTACTCATTCGCGACAACAAAACCATCGAAGCCGAACGCCAACTCGCGATCCTGTTACGTTCCAAACCAAACGAACCCGTCGCCCTAAACCTGCTCGGCACGATTCGCGCCAAACAAGGCCGCCTCAACGAAGCCGAGACGTTGTTCGTTCGTTCAGTAGTCAACGATCCGCGTTACTCAGGCGCGCGAATGAACCTCGCATATCTTTATCTGCAAAAGCGCGAGCCCGACAAAGCAGCGGTCCAACTGAAAGAAGTTCTTTCAGCGGAACCAACGAACACCGACGTGATGGTCATGCTCGGCGATGCGTACCTGTCCACGAACGCGCTCGCCGAAGCCGAACAACAATACCTGAGCGCACTCGATGGCCGCCTCGACAACGCGGGCGCACTCCTCGGTCTTGCGCAAATCTCGCGCTCCAAAGGTGAACTTAGAGAAGTCACGATCTACCTGACACGAGTCAGCACGCTTACCGCGAACTCAACGTCACCCGAGTTGCTTTACAAATTCGCCCTGCTCGCACTTCAGGTCGGCATGAGTGACGCCGCGAAAGCCGCGCTCGAAAACGCACTGAAGCTGCGTCCCAACGATCCGGCTTACATGCTGGGTTACGGCATCGCGTGGCTGCGCAAAGGCGATCTGTTCGAAGCCGAAAAAGTGTTTCGCAAACTGATCCAGTTGCAGCCCAACAACGATCCGGCGCAAGTCCATCTCGGCTACGTATTGCTGAACCAGAAGAAGTACGACGAAGCGCGACTGTGGCTCGAAAAGAGCGCTCGATCCGCTGCGCCGATCCCGGAAGTGTTCTACTATCTCGGTCTCGTGGCCCAGGAGCAGAACGACGACGCGAAAGCGATCGGCCTGTTTGAAAAGGCCGTACAGAAGCTTCCAAACTACGCACACGCGCGCATCGCGCTCGGTTCCAGTTACATCAAGTTGCGCAACTATCCGCGCGCGAAAGAAGAATTGGAAACGGCGGTGAAACTCGATCCGGAGGAGCCCACCGCGCACTACAATCTTGCGCTGCTATATGCGAGATTGAAAGATCCCGCACGCGCGCAGGAAGAGATGCGCATCGTGGAGAAACTGAAAGCGAAGGGCGCCGGCAGTGATGGCGTTGTAGTTTTACCGCCCACAAATCCCAAGTAAAGTCCGTGTCATCCGTGAACTCCGTGGCCCTAATTCTAATCTTGGTGTTGAGCTCGGTGGTCTTTGAAGAGGTCTCGCCGCAAACGAGCAAGATCACCTGGGTTCACAACAATGCTCAGTCAGCGGATCGACAGTTACCGGAAACCGTTGGCGCGGGCTGCGCCTTTCTCGACTATGACAACGATGGCTGGCTGGACGTCTATTTCGTCAACAGTGGTCCATCAGATTTCTTCACGCCTCCCACGCCGTTGAAAAACGCGCTCTATCGCAATAACGGCAACGGCACCTTCACCGACGTCACCGATAAAGCCGGCGTTGCGGGTGGAAAGTTCGGCATGGGTGTCGCGGCGGCGGATTTCGACGCCGATGGTTTTGTCGATCTTTACATCACCAACTACGGACCCAACATTCTCTATCGCAACAACGGCAACGGCACGTTCACTGACGTTACTGACAAAGCGGGTGTCGCGTCTTCGGGTTGGTCCACCTGCGCAACGTGGTTTGATCTCGACAACGACGGGAAACTCGATCTGTTCGTTTCGAGCTTTGTCTTCTACGATAAGTCGCAGAATCCGCTCTGCACCGACGCGACTTTGCAACGCCGCTACTACTGCGTGCCGCGTCTTTTCAAACCCACACCATCGCGTCTTTATCGTAACAACGGAAACGGCACGTTTGCGGACGTGAGTCGCGAATCCGGCATCGCCGATCATCCCGGAAAATCGTTTGGCGCTGTCGCCACGGACATTAACAACGACGGCCTCATGGATCTCTTCGTCGCCAATGACACGATGCCCAACTTTCTTTTCGTCAACAAAGGCGGGGGCAAGTTTGAAGAGATCGGTTTGGCCGCGGGCGTTGCTTATGGCGAAGCCGGCCGGCCGCGTTCGGGTATGGGCGTCGATGCCGCGGACTACGACGGCGACGGCTGGCAGGATCTCTTCGTCGCAAACATCGATCACGAGTTCTTCAGTCTCTATCACAACGACAAAGAGTTGATCTTCACGGATCAGCCGGGCGAAATCGCGCCGTCGACGCATTTGTTGAGCGGTTGGGGCTTGAAGTTTTTCGACTACGACAACGACGGCGATCCCGATCTGTTTCTCGTCAACGGCCATCCGGACGACATGATCGAATCGCGCATTCCGCGGGTGAAGCACAAAGAGCCGCTGTTGCTTTTCGAAAACACCGGACGCGGTTTCAAAGACGTGAGCGCAACGTCGGGCGCGGTGTTTGGCAAAATGTTTTCCGGACGCGGCATGGCGATCGGCGATTTTGATAACGACGGCGATTTGGACGTGCTTGCGTCAAACAATGGTGAGCCGCCGCTGTTGTTGCGCAACCAAGGCGGCAACAAAAACAATTGGGTGGGATTGGAGTTGGTCGCAAAGAAGAGCAACTCGGCGGCGGTCGGCGCAGTGATCACGTGGCAAGTAGGCGCAGTGAAACGAACACGTCTGCGCACCGGCGGTGGCAGTTATCTTTCGTCGCACGATCCGCGCGAGATTCTCGGCATCGGCGCTGCTAACAAGATTGAATCGCTTCAGATTCGTTGGCCCAGTGGAGCCACGGACAAACTCACAAACGTACCGGTTAACAAATATATAAAGGTCGTCGAAGGTGTGGGCCAAGCTCGGTAAAATCTGTGTAATCTGTGGATTGCTTGTCGTCGCTGGCTACGCCCAGCAGGACAACTTTTTCTCCGAGTGGCGTCCTAATTCCAACACGCGCGGCATTCGTTACGTCGGCAACAACGCCTGTGTCGAATGCCACAAAGAACAGGCTGGACAGTTAAACACGCCGATGGGCCAGGCGCTGGAAGTCGCGCCTGATTGCCGCATCGTCACCGCGAAAGGCAAGCTCACTTTTCGCAACGGTCCTTATACATTCAACATCGCGCGCGAAGGCCAACAGATCACTTACAGCATCTCCGACGGCAAGAACACGCTCACGAAACCGATCCTCTACTGCTTCGGACAAGGCCACGTCGGGCAGACGTTTCTCTTTCGTCACAACAACATGCTTTACGAGACGCGCGTGAGTTACTTCGAAAAACTGCGCGGTCTCGACTTGACGATCGGTCATCGTCCCGAGGCGCCGGCGTCGTTGGAAGACGCGCTCGGACGCGCGATTGCCGGTGAAGAGCCGCAGCAGTGTTTTGGCTGTCACACTACGGGCGCGGTGCAGGGACTGGAGTTGAAGTTGGACCAGTTGAACCCGGGCGTGGGTTGTGAAGCGTGTCATGGACCAGGCGAGAAACATCTGGCGGCGATGAAGGCAAAGAATCTCGACGAGCCGCAGATCTTCAATCCCGGTGGACTTGGCGGCCACGAATTGTCGCAATCGTTTTGTGGGACGTGTCACACGAGCTTCGAACAAGCGATGCTGCAACCCGGACAGTCGGGCATCAACAACATTCGTTTTCAACCCTATCGCATGTTCAATAGCCGCGGTCACAACACGAACGATTCGCGCATCAGTTGTTTGAGTTGTCACAACCCGCACGAGAAGTTGCAGAAAGACACGGCGTATTACGATCAGAAGTGTCTCGCATGTCATCTCACGACGGCGAAAGAGACGAAGACCGAGCGGCGCAAGGATGCGCCATGTCCGGTGAGTACGAAGAAATGCGCGACGTGTCACATGCCCAAGGTCGAGCTTCCCGGAATGCACGCAGAATTCACCGACCACTGGATCCGCGTCGTCAAACCCGGTGAACCGACTCCACGCTAACCAAAGCAATCCACAGATTACGCAGATGAGCTAGGACAGGTGAGTAAAAGCATCTGCGTAATCTGTGGATTGCTTTAGTCTAACGGTAGATTTTGATCCAGTGGTTGCGCACCTTGGGAGTGATGCGCACGCGGTCGTGGCTGGAGAAGATTACGTTTGAGGTTTGATTCGGCAGGTGACAATCCACGCACTTGCCTTCAATCGCGCGCCCGCGCGTGCGAAACAATCCGCAGCTCTGCACCTTGTGACACTGCATACACTTCGCGGAAAAGTCGCTCACCTCGCGTTGCGGACGATGCACGTCGTGACACGTCGAGCACGTCATGTTTGACTTGATAAAACACTTGCTTCGTTCCAATAGCGCGAGTTGATTGCCGTGAACGTCGAGCGGTTCGTCCGGCTTGGGCTTCTCGAGTTGAAGGTGATCCTCGAGGACGTTCCCAACGGTAAAAGAGAACGGCGGTGTTTTTGCAACGCCGACGCCGCCATGACACAGCCCGCACGTATCAATCTGCCGCTCGCGTGAAAGCTTCGCCGGATTGACGATCGCTTGCTGCGCGGGTTTCGCGTTCGGAGGAGAGTTGAGTGCGATGTGTTGCTCGCCCGGTCCATGGCAGCGTTCGCACGAGATACCGAGCACGTAGCCTACTCGTCGGTAGCGATTCGCGGCGCCGCCGACGGGCTCAAAGAACGACCCGTGACATTCAAGGCAACGCGGCAACACCGGCCGGCTGAAATCCAACGTGCGATCACCATAGCCGGGACTGTTGACCCAGCCCACCGTGGTCCAAAAAGAAACCGGTAGCTGAAAGAGTTGATCATTCTCGCCCCAGTAAAGATACGTTTGGCCCTTGCGTCCGGAACCGATGACGATATCGAAATGCTGTGAGATCGAAACTGCGTCGGGCGGCGTCCCGAGTACGCCGGTTTGAAAGAAGCCGTTGTTTCTCGCTTCCAGGCGATAGAAGAGTTCGGGTTCGGAGGTTTTGAGTATGTCGTCAAACTTGCCGAGGATCGATTCCCGCGAAGCAGCGCGCGAAGTGAAATGATGGGCGGTGGTGAGGTAACCGCCATAAGTCTTGTGGCAAGACAGACACTGCTCGTCGGTTGCCGCCAGCGTGAGCGAGCGGGTAACACAAATCAAACCGATAAAGAAAAGCTTATTTACCAGTCGCAAGGATCAACTTCCGAACACTCGGGACCACCATGAATTCGAGCGCGCCGTAAGGCTTTGCCGCCTCGTCCATCTTCAAGAGACTTTGCGTGCGCCATTCGGGCGTTGATGGTAATCCGAGTTTTATATACGACAACGCTTCAAGACCTGTCTCGCCCAACACTGAAAGATTTGCCGCGAGCGGCTTGACCTCTTTCAACGAAGGCGAACGATCGATGAGCGGTTCGAGCGTCGCGCCGGAGCGTTGCCAATCGGCCAGCATCTGGCCCAACTCCGAACGGTAAAGTTGAAAGCGCGGCGCATCCGCGAGAAACGCATCCACCATCCACGCAAACTTGCGCGCTGCTTCGCTGTCGGGTGTCGTTGCGTCCACTACGCCAGTCAACGGGCTCAGCATTGTCTGCGGGCGTTGTTGATAGCGCCGGTACTCCTTCACCGGTTCGACGATCGACACGAGCGTCTTCAATGGTCCAATGTCGTCGCTGCGCAAAATCCGGCGCAACATCATGTCCTGATTCTTCTTGTGCGCCAGTCCCAACTCTTCCAACTGTAAACTGATCACGGCAAGCCGCCGATACATTTCGTTGACGTCGGTGACGTTGCGCGGCGACCAGAGTCTTTCGGCAATCGCGGCAGTGCGCGGCCAGATACGCGAATCGATCGTCTCATGCGTCACCCACTCGGCCCACATCGTCGCTTCACCCCCGAGCACGTGCTTCGCCTCAGCAGGCGTGAGCGTGCTGTCGGCGGGCAGCGGATCGGCAATGTAGTGTTGCGACGCTGGTTGAATCAGATCGATGTAGTAACCGTTGGAAAGTATTCCGTCGTAGCCTTTGCGTGCGGCTTCGGCGAGCGCAGCCGTTCCACGCCACGAATGAATCACGACGTCCTTCGGTATCTCGGGTTGCAGAATCTCGTCCCACCCGATCATCTTCTTGTTGTTCTTCTGAAGAATCTTGAGCAGCCGCGTGTTGAAGTAGGCTTGCAGCGCGTGGTTATCTTTGATTCCTTTCTGCTTCATGTAAGCCTGAATCGCGGGGTTACGATCCCACTGCTTGCCTTCGTTTTCATCGCCGCCGATATGGAAATAGGCATCGGGGAAGAGTGCCGTCATCTCGCCGAGAAAGCCCTCGAGAAATTTGTAAACCTCTTCGCGCGTCGGATCGAGCGCGGGTTCGAAGATGCCGGGCCGACGTTCGATCGTGTATGGACCAGGCGCACTGCCGAGTTCGGGATAACCGACGAGCCAACTCGTGCTGTGACCGGGGATGTCAAACTCCGGCACGACGCGAATGCCGCGATCGCGCGCGTACGCGATGACGTCTTTGATTTGTTCCTGCGTGTAGTAGTTTCCGTCGGAACCGAGTTGGTGCAGCTTTGGATACTTTTTGCTTTCAACACGGAAGCCCTGGTCTTCGGAGAGATGCCAGTGGAAGACGTTCAGCTTCATCGCGGCCATGCCGTCGAGATTGCGCTTGAGCACTTCGATAGGTTCGAAGTGACGCGCGACGTCGATCATTAGACCGCGCCACGGAAAACGCGGCTGGTCCTGAATCTTCACGCCCGGCAGGAAGTAACCGCCGCGATCCGCATTGAGCAACTGCAACACGGTTTCGAGTCCGCGGATCGCGCCGACGACTGTCGGCGCGCTTAACAATGCCTGGCGGCGGGTGATGTCGATGCGATAACTCTCGTTTTCATCGACCGCGGGGATGTCTTTGCCAGGGCCTTCGCAGTGAACGATCAGTGTCGTCATCTGATCGTCGAGCGCGAGACCGGGCGCGAGCGATAAAACAGTGCGGCCTTCGAGACGTTTGACGAAACGCGCGATGGCGGCTTGCAAGCGTGCGTCCGAATGTCCGCGAGTCGCGACTTTGAACGATTCGTCGACGGCCAAACGATCGTTATCGAACGTGATGGACGCGGGCACCGGCATCAGGTTGTGTTGTTGGGCCACCGCAAGTGGACCACAGATTAGAAGAATCAGTGTTAAGAGAAGGTAGCGGGTAGTTTTCATCTTAAGGTGAACCTTTGTACTAGGTCGCCAATCCTCACTTCAAACGCTCCGGGCTCGGCTACAGGTTTATTGTCGGCTCCGATGAACGAGAGGTCTTCACGTCGCAGTTTGAAAGTAAGCGTGCGGCTTTGATTCGGTTCGAGATTCACTTTTGCAAAGCGTCGCAGCCGCCGGTTGGGAGGTGAAAGCGAAGCCACGAGATCGCTCACGTAGACCAGCACCGCTTCCTTACCCGCGCGCGCGCCCGTGTTGGTGACGGTGACACTGACGCCGATCTCTTCATTACCTGAGATCGCTTGTTTGTCGAGGCGGAGATCCTTATAGGCAAACGTGGTGTAACTCAATCCCTCGCCAAACGAAAACTGCGGCTTGAACGCCATGTTGCCAAACGCCGTGTTCTCGGTCTCGAAAGGTTTGTGATCGTAATTAATCAGACCATTCGGCGTGCGCGGATAAGTGAAGGGAAGTTTTCCGCTCGGATTCACATCACCAAACAACACGTCGGCGATCGCGGTGCCGCCTTCGTTGCTCGGATTGTAGGCCATCACGATCGCGGGAATGCGATCGGCGATGCGATTGATGATGCGCGGGCGTCCTTCGACGAGCACCAGCACCACCGGCTTTCCGGTTGCGATGATCGCGTCCGCGAGTTTGAGCTGCGGTTCGCCAATCGTCAGGTCGGTGATGTTTCCCGGTGTTTCGCAATACGAACCTTCGCCGAGCGCGAGCACCACGACGTCGGCTGACTGCGCCGCACGCACGGCTGCGGGAATATCGACTTCCTCTTCCAAACTCGTCGGGTTGTTGTTTGAAGTCGAACCCGGTTGCCGAAAGATCTTCGTGCCCGGCACGTAAGTCACATTCGCGGCGCCAACCTTCGCTTCGATCGCCTGACGAACCGTGTGTCGATCTTTCGGATAGAGCGATTCTTCCGAACCTTGCCAAACATAAGTCCAACCGTTGTTCAATGAAATCAATGAATCTGCCGTTGGACCAGTGACGAGCACTTTCTTGTTCTTCGCGAGTGGCAACAAGTTGTTTTCATTCTTCAGCAGCGTGATCGACTCGCGTGCGGCTTCCAAAGCAACTTGGCGCGACTCGGGCCGCGCGAAGTTTGACTTCAAAGCCGCGTTTGGACCAGGGTTCTCAAACAGTCCCAACTCATATTTCACGCGCAAAATTCTGCGCACCGCTTCGTCAATCCGCGTCTGCGGCACCGCGCCTTCTTTCACCAACTCGAGCAGGTGATCGGCGAAACTGTAATCGTTCGGCACCATGCTCATGTCGATGCCGGCCATCACGGCGAGACGCGTCGCTTCTTTCTCGGTGGCCGCAATGCGCCAGATGTTGACGAGCTTCTTGATGTCTTCCCAATCGGAAACAACAAAGCCGTTGAAGCCGAGCTCGTCGCGTAGAATTCCGGTAAGCACGTGACGATTGATGTGACCGGGCACGCCGTTGATCTCGCCGGAGTTGATCATGATCGTGCGCGCGTTTGCTTTAATCGCCGCGGCAAACGGCGGCAGGAAATATTCGCGTAAGTAGTTCTCGGGAATCCATGCGGGCGTGCGATCGCGTCCGGTGAGCGGAAAACTGTAGCCCATGTAATGTTTCAGACTCGTCGCGACCTGTGTTTGTGAAGCGACGTCCGTTCCTTCGAGTCCACGCGTGAACGCGACACCCATCACGGTTGCGAGATACGGATCTTCACCAAACGTTTCCCAGAAGCGCGGCCAGAGCGGATTGCGGCCGAGGTCGAGTACGGGCGAGAAACTCCACGGAATTCCCGCCGCGCGTGTCTCCGCGGCGGTGATCTCGGCGGCGCGTTTCATCAGTTCCGGATTCCACGTCGCGGCCATGCCGATCTCTTGCGGAAAGAGCGTCGCCCCTTGCACGTAGTTCGCGCCGTGAATCGAGTCGATGCCGTAGATGACGGGAATACCGAGGCGCGTCTTTTTAGTCGCGGCCTCCTGAATCTGACCGATGACCTGGTGCCAGTGATCGAGCGTGAGTGCCTGATCGGAAACGTTGAGAATCGATCCGACGCCGTACTTCACGACTGCTTTTTCGAGTTTCGCCGGATCGACCTTGATGTTCTGATCGCTGCCGGCGGCAATCATGCCGATGGCGAGCTGGGTCATCTGCCCGACTTTCTCTTCGATCGTCATACGTTTGAGCAACGCTTCGATCTTTTGCGAATGATCGGGAAGGGGTTTGATCTGATTGTTACGAAGGAAAAACTCGTCGCTATCGATCACATCCGGCGACGTCTGGGCCAGGACGGGCTGGAGTACGAAGCACAGTGAAAGACTGACTGCCCCCAGGGCACGAGTCACTTTTCTCATCTATTTGCTGTCCTCAGGCAGGAATACAGGAACGCGCCTATTTTAGCGCAAAACACAGCCACGAAGAGGCACAAAAGGCACAAAATAACTTATTGGACACTCAATATTCTTTTCTTACTGTCTTGTG
>DATEHX010000403.1:0-19726 GCA_035279345.1 Pyrinomonadaceae bacterium
AAATGCTACAACTCCTCAGCATTTCCAACATTGCGCTGATCGATGATCTGCGGGTGGAGTTTGACGGTGCGTTGAACTTGCTCACGGGTGAGACGGGCTCGGGAAAGTCGATCATCGTCGATGCGCTTGGCGTTCTGATCGGTGGCCGGTTTACGAGTGAGCTACTGAAGTCAGGCGCGGAACGCGGGTCGATCGAGGGGTTGTTTTCTTTAACTCTGAGTCCGCAACTCGAAACCCTGCTCGAAAATTCGGGATTGCAAAACGGCGACGAGCTGATCGTTCGCCGCGAACTCTCCGCCACCGGGCGCAACAAGATCTTCATCAACAATCAACTCGCGACGCAGACACTGTTGCGCGATCTGCGACCGTTTCTGGTCGACATTCACGGGCAAGGAGATCAGCAAACGCTTTTCGATCCGGACACGCATCTGGAATTGCTCGACAGTTTTGCCGGTCACGCGGCATTGCGTACTGAGGTTGCTGAAGCTTTCGAGCGGTTGAGTGGTTTGCAACGCGAACTCGCGGCGTTGCGCAAGGATTCGGCGGAAAAGTTTCAGCTTGTCGATACGTTGCAGTTTCAGATCAATGAGCTCGAACGCGCACAGCTCTCGCTTGGAGAAGATGAACGTTTGGAAGAGGAGCGGCGGCGGCTGGCGAACGTGGAAAAACTGACCACGCTTTGTCAGTCGAGTTATACGCGGATTTATGAAGACGACGACGCGGCGCTCGCGCGGCTGCGGCTGACGCTGAAAGAAGTCGAAGAGCTTAGCGAATACGATTCGAGTTTTCGCGAGTATTTGGAAGGACTCGAATCGGCGCGTGCGGTGCTCGAGGATCTTTCGTTTGCGTTGCGCGACTTTGCTGACAAGCTCGAGTTCTCGCCCGCGCGACTCGCGACGATTGAAGATCGTCTTGCTGAGCTTTCACGTCTTAAACGTAAGTACGGCGGTTCGATCGAAATGGCGCTTGAGCATCTAGCGCAGGCCGAGGACCGTTTGCGGCAAATTGAGACTTCCGACGAACGCGAGCAAGAGCTAGAGGCGGAAGTCGCCGCTGCGGAAAAGCGCTATTTCGATCGCGCTCGAAAACTGCACAAGGAACGCGTACGTGCTGCGAAGTCGCTTGAGAAAGCGGTGGAGGAAGGTATCGCCGAAGTGGCAATGGAGAACGCTCGGTTTCAGGTACAAGTGAACGGGGATGAAAAAGATCTAGAACGGATTGGGCCAACCGGGATCGATCAGGTGGAGTTCTATTTCTCGGCTAATGTCGGCGAAGACGTGAAGCCGCTCGCGCGCGTCGCATCCGGCGGCGAAGCGTCGCGCTTGATGCTCGTGCTCAAAACAGTCTCAAACGCGTCAGAGTTTCCACGCACAATCGTTTTCGACGAGATCGACACCGGAATCGGTGGGCGCGTCAGCGAAGCGGTCGGCATCAAGCTCAAAAAACTCTCGCAAACGAACCAGGTGTTGTGTGTCACGCATCAACCGCAGATCGCGCGCTTCGCCCACAATCATCTGGTCGTGCAAAAGGAAGCACTCGGCGGACGCACTTCAGTAAGCATCAACAAACTCGATCGCGCCGGCCGCGTCGAAGAGATCGCGCGCATGCTCACCGGCGCCGAAATCACCGACAGCGCCCGCCGCCACGCACGCGAGCTGCTTAAGAACTAATCTGCCACAGACAACACAGACTGACACAGACAGCTTTCAATCATCCGTGTCGTCCGCGTTAGTCCGTGGCCTTTAACTGCTTACGAAACCGGGGTAAATTTAGGGGAATGAGTACCGAACCAAACAAAATCATTTATTCGATGATCGGCGTCAGTAAGTTTTACGACAAGAAGCCGGTCCTTAAAGACATCTATCTGTCCTACTTCTACGGCGCGAAGATCGGCGTCATCGGTTTGAACGGATCGGGTAAGTCGTCGCTGCTGCGCATTCTCGCGGGGGTCGATAAAGAGTTCAACGGCGAGACCGTGATCTCACCCGGCTACACCGTCGGCTATCTCGAACAGGAACCTTTGCTCGACGACGCGCGCACCGTGCGCGAAGTCGTACAGGACGCGGTGCAGGAAACCGTCGATCTGCTGAAAGAGTTTGACGAGATCAATACGAAGTTTGGCGAAGAGATGAGCGACGACGCGATGTCGGCGCTGCTCGAACGCCAGGGCGAAGTGCAGGAAAAACTCGACGCGCAGGACGCGTGGGATCTCGACTCGCGGCTCGAAATGGCGATGGACGCATTGCGTTGTCCGCCACCTGACACACCGATCAAGGTCTTATCCGGAGGCGAACGCCGTCGCGTCGCACTCTGCCGTTTGCTGTTGCAAAAACCTGACATCCTGTTGCTCGACGAACCGACGAACCATCTCGACGCGGAATCAGTCGCGTGGCTCGAACACCATTTGCAGAACTACGCCGGCACGATCATCGCGGTCACACACGATCGTTACTTCCTCGACAACGTCGCCGGTTGGATTCTCGAGCTCGATCGCGGCCAGGGCATTCCGTGGAAAGGAAACTACACATCGTGGCTCGAACAGAAACAGGAACGTCTGCGGCGTGAAGAAAAATCGGAGAGCGAGCGGCAGAAGACGCTTCAGCGCGAACTCGAATGGATTCGCATGTCGCCCAAAGCCCGGCACGCGAAAGGCAAAGCAAGGATCAATTCATACGAAGACTTGCTGCGACAGGAGACCGAGAAGCGGCGTGAAGATCTTGAGATACATATTCCCGCTGGGCCACGGCTTGGGAATGTCGTGATTGAGGCCGATCAGATAAGCAAAGGATATGGTGAAAAGCTTTTAGTGGAAGATATGACGTTTGCACTGCCGCCGGGTGGCATTGTCGGCGTGATTGGACCAAACGGCGCGGGCAAGACGACGCTGTTTCGCATGATCACCAATCAGGAGCAACCGGACAAAGGAACGATTCGCATTGGTGAAACCGTCGCGCTCGCGTACGTCGATCAGAGCCGCACGCTCGACCCGCAGAAATCGATTTGGGAAGAGATCAGTGGTGGTGAAGACATGTTGAAGCTCGGCACGCGCGAGGTCAATTCGCGTGCTTACGTCGCGCGCTTCAATTTCGCTGGTTCGGACCAGCAGAAGAAGGTTGGCATGTTGTCGGGCGGCGAACGCAATCGCGTGCATCTCGCGAAGATGTTGAAAGAAGGCGCGAACGTTCTGTTGCTCGACGAGCCGACGAACGATCTCGACGTCAACACGTTGCGCGCACTTGAAGAGGCTTTGGAAAATTTCGCCGGTTGCGCCGTGGTGATCTCGCACGATCGCTGGTTTCTCGATCGCATCGCAACGCACATGCTGGCGTTCGAAGGCGACAGCAAAGTGACCTGGTTCGAAGGAAACTATTCCGAATACGAAGCCGATCGCAAAGCGCGTCTCGGCACAGCCGCTGAGACGCCACACCGCATCAAGTACCGCCAACTGACCAGGTGAAGTAAAACCATCCACAGATTACGCAGACTGGTAAAAGTCTCTGCGTAATCTGTGGATTGCTTTTAGTCGACGACGCGCACTTCAAATAGTTCGCTACCGGTGAAAACCAAACACGGATTTTTACAAACAGTACTGGCTGAAGAGAACCGCGGGCTGTTGCTCGATATCGTCGTGTTCGTTCTCAACTTGTTTCTGATGCAACGGCTGACGGGCTACGCGCTGGAACTGTTTGGCCTTGCTAATGACGGCGATCCAATCGCGCAGCTAGTACTCTTGCTCTTGTGTATCGCGATGTGGGTCTTGCCCGCAGCCGGAGCAGTGCTGAAGCGCTGGCACTTTCATCACCGGTTGAAAGCTGAAGGACGATCGATCGATCTGGATTCTCACCTGGGCTGCCTGTTCAATCCGATCTTCTACTTCTGCCTGAACCTCGTCCTGATGTCGGCGATTGTCACCGGCGCTGGTCAGTTCTTGTTTGGCAGGCGCTTGCTGGAGAACGGTGCGATTTTTCTGCCGCTGATTTTCGGTGGCCTGATCTGCACGATCATCCAGACGGTTCTGATTTATCGTTACTTCTCTCCGCCACAGAAACCGCCGAAGCACGAGTTTTTGGTGCAACATCAAAGCGAGTTGCTCGGCGACGTGTGCATCTTCGTGAACATGATTCTCTTCCAGATTGTGTGGAACTTGCTGAATTTCGCGGGTCTCGGCGGGCCATCCAGCGCAATTGAGTTTTTCGGACGGCTCTTCTTTCTCTGTTTCCTCGCGCTGCTGATCTATTTCCCGCCGCGCATGTTCTATCTCGCGGAAGACATCAACCGCGGGCGCACCTGGCTGATGATGTTGTTAGCAAATTCGCCGGTGATTGTGCGGGTGCTGATCGGCACGAAAGAGTGGCAGTAAATCACAGGTGTTGTCGTAGAATGTCGCGCATGAAAATCTTCTACCTGCTCTTCGCGGCCCTGATCTTCATTTCTCCGCTTGCGGCCCAACAGGAGTCACTGCCGATCAGAAATTTCCTGCGCGTGAACAAAGACTTCTGCACGGGCGGTCAACCACGCCTCGAGCATTTCGAGCAACTGAAAGCCGAGGGCGTGAAGGCGGTTATCAATCTGCGCCAGCCGAGCGAACATCGCGCGGCCGAAGAAGAAGCGAAGGTGAAGGAGTTGGGCCTGCGCTACTTCAATATCCCGTTCTCGGTTAGCGATCCGAAAGACGAACCAGTAGACGAGTTTCTGAAGGTCACTGACGATCCGGAAAACCGCCCGGCGTTTATTCATTGCACCGCTGCGATTCGCGTCGGCGCGTTTTGGATGATCAGGCGCGTGCTCCGCGACGGTTGGAAGATCGAAGACGCCGAAAAAGAAGCTGAGAGGGTCGGGCTGCGCGACAATCCACACTTGAACGAGTTTGCGCGGCAGTACATCGCAAAACATCAGAAACAGCAGGGAGCGTTACCTTCTAATCCGATGTCTTTCGGCGTTTTCACCGCTCGTTTCGATCCCGCCGGCACGTTTACGGTCGAAGGCGATCGTTGGCCCAAACTCAGCGGCAACTGGAAAAGTCAGGGCACGGAGTTTGAACTTGCGGTTGGCGGCTTGGCCAATGCGCCGGGCGGTTGCGATGGACCAGGTAAATATCGCGCAACATCTGACGGCAAGCACGTCACGATGGGCGTTGTTGCTGACGAGTGCAAAGTTCGGATGATGATTCTTGACGGCAGCACGTGGCTGCCGGCCGGTGAAGCGGTGGCGAAGCCGGTGAGAAACTTCGTCAGAACCGCGAGCGCGCGTCCGTCGTCGTCGCGTCCGAACGCGCGAGCAGCGAACGGAAGCTGGCCGTCGTTTCGTGGTCCCAACGCTTCGGGCGTTGTTGAGGGACAGAATCTTCCCGACGAGTGGAACGCAAAAACCGGCCAGAACATTCTTTGGCGCACGCCGGTTCCGGGCCTCTCACATTCAAGCCCGATCGTCTGGGGCAATCGCATTTACGTAACGAGCGCGGTTAGCAGCGATCCGAAGGCGTCTTTCCGTCCCGGGCTTTATGGCGATGGTGATGCCTCGAAGGATCGTTCGACTCACAAGTGGATGCTTTACGCGCTCGACAAACGCAGCGGTAAGGTTCTTTGGGAACGCGTCGCGTTTGCCGGTGAGCCACGCGAGAAGCGCCACATCAAAGCCACCTACGCCAACTCCACGCCCGTCACCGACGGCCGCATCGTGGTTGCGTGGTTCGGTTCGCAAGGTGTTCATGCTTACGACGTAAACGGGAAACCGCTGTGGAAAGTCGATTTCGGACGGATCGATCTCGGCGCTTACGACGTGCCGACCGTCGAATGGGGTTCGGCGAGCTCGCCGATCATTTGGAAGGATCTCGTTATCCTTCAGTGCGACACGCAAACGGATTCGTTCATCATCGCACTCAACGCCGCTACCGGCGAGACAGTTTGGAAAACCGATCGCGATGAGATTCCGTCGTGGGGCACGCCGACCGTCGCGACAACTTCGAAAGGCGAAGAACTGATCGCGAACGCGTCGAACTTCATTCGCGGTTACGATCCACGCACTGGCAAAGAGTTGTGGCGTCTCGGCAAGAGTTCGAAGATCACGGCGCCGACGCCGATCTTCGCTGACGACATTCTTGTTGTCGCGAGTGGACGTGGACCAGAACGCCCGATCTTCGTCGTCAAAGCCGGAGCGCGCGGCGATCTGACGTTGCCCGACGGCAAGACCAGCAGCGATGCGATCATGTGGAGCCGCACCGGACGCGGCTCGTACATGCCGACGCCGCTGATTTACAAAGGCGTTCTTTATGTGCTCGCCAACAACGGCACTTTCGACGCATACAACCTGAAAACCGGCGACGAGATTTATCGACAACGTCTGCCACTCGTCGGCAATGGTTTCAGCGCGTCGCCGATCGCGGCTGATGGGAAAATTTATCTTTCTAACGAAGACGGAGAAATCCTGGTCGTTTCTGCCGGCGAGAAGTTTGCCCACCTGAAAACGAACTCAATGGGCGAACTCGTGATGGCCACACCCGCGCTGTCCGAAGGCGTTATGTACGTTCGCACAGCGCAGAGTCTTTTCGCTGTTGGACGGAAGAAGTAGCGCCACAAAAAGCACAAGAGTTTTGTAAACACCTTTTTGTGCTTTTTTGTGGCTAAAGCTTAACGGATGACCACTGGAAGAGTTGAGGCCTTCAGCGACGGCGTGATCGCGATCATCATCACGATCATGGTCCTCGAGCTGCGCGCGCCTCACGACGTCACGCTCGCGGGCCTGCGCCCGCTGCTGCCAGTGTTTGGCAGCTACGTGATGAGCTACGTTTACGTCGGCATCTACTGGAGCAACCATCACCACTTGTTCCACGCGGCGCAGCACGTGAACGGCAAGTGCCTCTGGGCCAACTTACTTTTACTCTTCTGGCTGTCGTTGATTCCGTTCACAACGGCGTGGATGGGCGAGAACCACTTCGCAACATGGCCCGTCGCGCTTTATGGATCCGTGCTGTTCCTGGCTGGGATTTCTTACATCGTACTCGTGCGCGCGTTACTCTCCTCACCCGGAAACGAACTGCTCGCAACCGCACTCGGTTCAGACTTCAAAGGCAAGATCTCGGTCGTTATTTACGCCGTCGCAATCCCGCTCGCGTTCGTTCGCTCGTGGCTCGCGTTAGCGCTCTACATCCTCGTCGCCATCATCTGGCTCATCCCCGATCGCCGCATCGAACGCCGGATCGACGAGAACTAACAAACCGGGCCACGACACCATCTTGTTCATCCTGCAATCCTGTCAAAAATTCTCCTCCATCACGGTGCTGGCCGGGAAGTCAATTCTGTGCTAGGAATTTCGCCATGTTGAATCTTTTAGCGGCACTTATATTTCTTATTCCGCAGGGCGGCAGCATCAAGGGCAAAGTGGTGGCGGACATTCCTGATCAACGGCGGGCGCTTCCGGGCGTCGTGGTTGTGCTGAGCAGCGAGCGATTGCGCGACCAGAAGCTGCAGACGATTACCGATGCGGATGGCCAGTTTGAATTCAACGGACTGCTTGCCGGCGATTACACGATCTCGGTCGAGTATTCCGGCTTCAAGAAATTCGAACAAAAACTCAGCCTTCAAATCGGGGCCACTGTCGAACAGAACATCCTGCTGCAACCAGTGCCGCTGAGCGAACAGGTCACGGTCACTGACGATCGCACTGACGCGGTCAGAACCGAATCAACTACACCTTCAACCATCACGACACAAAACCTGCGCGACGCGCCGCTGATCGATCAGAAGTTTCAGGACGCGCTGCCGTTGTTGCCCGGCGTCGTGCGCGGCCCGGACGGAAACCTCAACATCAAGGGCACGCGGCCGAGTCAAAGCGGCATTCTCGTTTCGAGTTTGAACGTGACCGATCCCTTTACAGGCGCGCCCGCGATCGAGTTGCCGCTCGAAGCAGTCGACACGGTGCAGGTTCACTCGAATCCGTATTCCTCGGAGTACGGCAAGTTCACCGGCGCAGTGACGACGATCGAAACGCGTTCCGGCAGCAACGATTGGCGTTATCTCGTGACCGGCGTGTTGCCGCGTCCACGCTGGCGCGACGGCTCGATCTTCGGCATGGGCGCAGCCACGCCGCGTATCGCCGTTGGTGGTCCAATCAAGAAAGACAAGCTCTTCTTTTTTCAAAGCCTCGAGTATCGTTTCGTGCGGACCAACGTCGAGAGTCTCGAACGTCTGAACGAACAGCAACGTGACATCCAGCGCGAAAGCTTCGACTCCTTCACGCGTCTCGATTACGTCATCAACGAAAACAATCGTCTGACCGGCAGCTTCTCGATCTTTCCGCAGAAGTTTGACTTCTTCAATCTCAACACGTTCAACCCGGCAGACACGACCGCGAACTTTCACCAACGCGGCTGGTTTCTCGCGCTCAACGAACAGGCGACGTTCAAATCGGGCGCGTTGCTACAGTCGAGCTTCAGCGTGAAGCAGTTTGACGGCGACATCTTCGGCAACAGCGAAGCGCCATATCAGATCACGCCCGATCGCAATTTCGGCGGCTGGTTCGATCGCCAGCATCGCGAAAGCAGGCGTTACGAACTGCTCGAGGTTTATCACTTTCGTCCGCGGACGTGGCGCGGCTCGCACGCGTTCAAGACCGGCGTGAACTTCAGTCACACGTCTTTCGAAGGCACCGACAGAAGCACGCCGGTAACGATTCTTCGCGCCGACGGATCGCGGTATCAGTTGATCGAGTTCAGCGGCCCGGGAGTTCTCGCGCGCACGCAAAACGAGTTCTCTGCCTTCGTGCAGGACAAGTGGCAACTGAACAGACGTCTCGTGCTCGATCTCGGGCTTCGTTACGATCGCGATCAAATCGGAAAAGAAAACAACTTCGCTCCGCGGCTCGGTGTTGTAATCGCGCCGGCTGATTCCGATCGCACGATCATTCGCGGTGGCATCGGTCTTTTCTACGACAAGATTCCGCTGAACGTCGGGTCGTTTGAGCAGTATCAGAATCAGGTCGTGACGACTTTCGCAATCAACAACCTCCCGGTCCTCGATGGTCCACGTACGTTTCAAAACACCGCGCCGGACGATCTGGAGAATCCTTACAGTCTCGCGTGGAACTTACAGGCGGACCACCAGGTGAGTCCGCGCCTGTTGCTGCGGCTCGGTTACGAAGAACGCAGCACGCGCCGCGACTTCATGCTCGAACCTGTCGTCAACACAGCAACTCCCAACCAGGGCTTGCTTTTATTACAAAACAACGGAAGATCTCGTTATCGCGAATTGCAGGCGGTCGCGCGGTTTCGTTTTCAGGAAAACCGAAACATTTATTTGTCGTACGTGCGTTCGCAGGCGCGCGGCAATCTGAACGACTTCAACACCTACTTCGGCAATCAAAAACATCCGGTGATTCGTCCAGACGAGTACGCCAAACAACCATTCGACGTGCCTCACCGGCTGCTCTTCTGGGGCGAGTTCGGGTTGCCGTTCGATATCGTCGCGACGCCCGTGCTCGATTGGCACAGCGGTTTTCCGTTTTCGCTGCTGAACGAACAGCAGGATTTCGTCGGCCCGCGTAACGAAGGCGGGCGCTTTCCGCAGTTAGTCACACTCGACTTGCTCATCATGAAGGGACTGACGATTCCGTTTCGCGGCAAGAAATACAAAGGACGCGCGGGCTTCACCGTCTTCAACATCACGAATCACTGGAACCCGCGCGACGTGCAAAACAATCTCGCGAGCCCGCAATTTGGCACTTTCTTTAACAGTCCCGATCGAAGTGTGCGACTGAAATTCGAGTTTGTGAAATACTAACTTTCCTACGGAGTCCCAATGCGAACTCTTTCAATTATCCTTCTTGTCTGTGTTGTGTCCGTTTCATCCGTGGCCCAAACGCTGCCAACCGAAACACCTTCGAAGTTTGAAGTCACAAATGCGGGCTTCAACTACGCGCGCCGCGAAGTAATGATCCCGATGCGCGACGGCGTCAAACTACACACCGTCATCCTCGTGCCCAAAGGCGCGCGCAACGCCCCGATCCTTTTAACCCGCACACCGTACGACGCAAACGGCCTGACCAAAAACACTAACAGCTCCGATCTCGGTTCGACTTTGTTCGGCTACGACAATGCCACCGACACGATCGTCGAAGGCGGCTACATCCGCGTCGTGCAGGACATTCGCGGCAAGTACGGCTCTGAAGGCGATTACGTGATGAATCGCCCGCTGAATGGACCACAGAATCCAACCAGCGTGGACCATGCCACTGACACGTACGACTCGATCGATTGGCTAGTCAAAAACATTCCCGAAACCAACGGGCGCGTCGGCATTCTCGGCATCTCTTATGATGGTTTCCTGCCGTTGATGGCGCTGATCAATCCGCATCCCGCGTTGAAAGTGTCAGTGCCGATGAATCCAATGGTCGATGGCTGGCGCGGTGACGACTGGTTTCACTGGGGCGCGTTTCGCCAGCAGGGCATGAGTTACATCTACGATCAGGAAGCAACGCGCGGCAACGAGATCCTTTGGTGGACCAGCCACGCCGACGACTATGACATGTTCATGGAAGCCGGCAACGCAGGCGAACTCGGACGCCGCCGGGGTCTCGAACAAGTCGGCTTCTGGCGCAAGCTTCTCGAGCACCCGAGTTACGACGCTTACTGGCGCGATCAGGCGGTCGACAAGATTCTCGCGAAAGAGCCGCTGAAAGTTCCGGTGATGCTGGTCCATAGTTTGTGGGACCAGGAAGACATTTACGGCGACATCGCGGTCTACAAAGAGATCGAGCCGAAGGACACGAACAACGACAAGGTGTTTCTCGTGCTTGGACCGTGGCATCACGGTCAGATGATTCGTGACGGCAGTGCGCTCGGCGCGATCAAGTTTGGCAGCGACACTTCGCTCACGTTTCGCCGCGACATCCTGCGGCCGTTTCTCGATTATTACCTGAAAGAAGGCGCGCCGAAACCAAACATCGCGCCGGTGGTCGCGTTTGAGACCGGCACAAACAGTTGGCACAACCTCCCTGCGTGGCCGATGGGCTGTGAAAAGGGTTGCACAGTGAAACCGGCGCCGCTTTATCTCACCGCGGGATTGAAGACGAGCTTCACGCAGAATTCCAAAGCACCGGGTTATGAAGAGTACGTTTCCGATCCGGCGAAGCCGGTGCCGTTTCGTGCGCGGCCGATCGATGCGTCGAGTTGGTCGCGTTGGCTGGTGGACGATCAACGCGAGCAATCGGGCCGTCCCGACGTGCTGGTGTTTACGTCCGACGTGTTGACCGCGCCGGTGAAGATCAGTGGTGAACCGATCGCGAACCTGATTGCTTCCACCAGTGGCACCGATTCGGATTGGGTCGTGAAGTTGATCGACGTGTATCCTGATCAGGTTGCCGGACAACCGAACATGGGTGGTTACCAATTAATGATCTCGGCGGACGTCTTTCGCGGGCGTTATCGTGAGAGTCTGGAGTTTGCAAAACCGATCGCCGCAAACACTCCCCTGCTCTATCGCTTTGGCTTGCCCACGGCGAACCACGTTTTTCTGCCGGGCCATCGCATCATGGTGCAGATTCAGTCGAGCTGGTTCCCGCTTTACGATCGCAATCCGCAGACGTTCGTGAAGAACATCTTCTGGGCCAAGCCGGAGGATTACGTTAAAGCAACTCAACGAATCTACAACGCTCCCGGGCAGGCGAGTTTTATCGAACTACCACTCGTCACTAAATAAGGAGTCAACAATGAAACTTCTCCTTTCACTCACACTGCTTTTCCTGTCCGTGTCATCAGTTTCGTCCGTGTCATCCGTGGTCAAAGACGACATAACCAAGGAACTGATCAAGTCCAACGGGAAAGAACGCGCTTACTATCTCTACGTTCCGTCGACAGTCAGTGCGTCGTCACCGGCGCCGCTGATCGTGATGCTCCACGGCTCGGGACGAAACGGCATCACGCTCGTCGAGAAGTGGAAAGACTACGCGAAAAAAGAAGGCATCATTGTCGCGGGTCCTGACGCAAGTAACTCGCGAGGCTGGTCGTCGCCGCAAGACGGTCCCGATTTCCTGCGCGATCTCGTCGAGGAGCTCAAAACGAAGTACCCGATCAATCCCCGTCGCGTCTATTTGTTTGGTCACTCGGCTGGGGCTTGCTTTGCGATCCACATGTCGTTGATGGAATCGCAGTACTTCGCGGCCGCCGCGATTCACGCTGGCGCACTCAGAAGCGATAACGAGTTTGAGTTGATCGATTTGCCGAAACGAAAGATACCGATCTCGATTCAAGTGGGTGACAGCGATGCGTACTTTCCGCTCAAAGACGTGCGGGCGACGAGAGACGCGTTGCAGA
Organism: Pyrinomonadaceae bacterium; assembly: GCA_035279345.1. Lineage (GTDB taxonomy): Bacteria > Acidobacteriota > Blastocatellia > Pyrinomonadales > Pyrinomonadaceae > PSRF01. The sequence goes on from DATEHX010000403.1 coordinate 12,305, forward strand.
AAGCTGGTTTTCCCGTGGATTTGATCGAGATCAAGAACTACGATCACTGGTATTACGACGGCGCGGCGAAGTTTAATCAGACGGCGTGGGAGTTTCTGAAGAAACACGAACTCTCGGAAGACCCGCAGTATGAGAAGTACAATTGGGATTAATTGATTAATTATGATTGAAGTGCTCAATTTAGTGATCGTGGTTCTCCTCGTTCTCGCGAACGGGTTCTTTGTCGCGTCGGAATTTGCGCTGGTTGGCGTTCGCAAATCGCGAATCGAAATACTGGCGAAAACAGGCGATCGACGGGCAAAGAGATTGTTGCCTTTGCTCAACAACCTGAACGCTTACATTTCAGCAACTCAACTCGGGATCACTCTCGCGTCGCTGGCGCTGGGTTGGATTGGCGAACCAGCGATCGCGCATTTACTCGAAGCTCCGCTTCACGGCCGTATTCCGGAGGCGCTGCTTCACACCATCTCCTTTGCCATCGCTTTCAGCATCATTACGTTCCTGCACATCGTGCTCGGCGAACTGGCGCCGAAGACTCTTGCGCTCGAACTCGCCGAACGTACGGCGCTCGCGATTGCTCTACCGCTGCAAATCTTCTACAAGACGTTTCGTTGGCCCATACAACTGCTCGACTGGGCAGGCACGCGAACCGTGAGGTTGTTTGGACTACATCCGTCAGGCGAACATGCGTCGATCTACACCGAAGACGAGTTGCGCCAACTGATCGACATCTCGCATCAGAGCGGTCACCTCGAAGCCGAAGAACAACGATTGATCAATCGCGTCTTCGATTTTTCCGATGCGCAGGTGCGTGAGGCGATGATTCCGCGCACCTCGATCGCTGCCCTGCCGGTGAACGCAACGGTAGCGGAAACGAAAGACGCGCTGCGCAACCTGGGATACTCTCGATTGCCGGTGTATCAAGACGTTTTGGACAATGTGGTCGGCGTGCTCGTGCGGCGTGACTTCGAGCCTTTTTTGGACCAGTCAGCGCCGCCGCCGGACTCGTTCGATTTGCGAAAGCTCGTTCACCCGCCGCACTTCATTCCCGCTACGGCGCGTCTGGGCGCGGCCCTGAAGCAGATGCAGGCAAAACGAAGTCATCTCGCTTTCGCTGTCGACGAGCATGGTGGCATCGAGGGCATCGTTACGTTGGAAGACTTGCTGGAGGAAATTGTCGGCGAGATCAACGACGAGTTTGATGAAGAGGTCCGCGCACAGATCACGAAAGAAGCCGATGGCAGCTACGTGCTGAGCGGCATTCTCACGGTGCGCGACGCGAATCGGCAGTTGCAGCTTGACCTGCCCGAAAATAGCGGCTATACCACGCTCGCCGGTTTTCTGATGGACCAGGCTGGACATTTGCCGCAGCCGGGCGAAGTGGTCCAATACGACAATCTAACGTTCAAAATCGAACGGATGGAAGGGCGGCGCATTCGTCGCGTGCGCTTGAGTTCCGCCCTTGCCGCAGCTCTCTTTTTAGTTCTCTTAGGAGATGCCACATGCATAAACATTGCTTCCGAATGGTTGTAGTTGCGTTGTGCCTAGCGGCTTTGCTAGCCGCGCCATTTCCAACTACCGCCACGCGGTCGTCGTCGATTGAAGATTACAAGGCGCAGGTTGCGGCTGACGTTGCGTCGATGGCGAAGCAGTCGCAGGTGATGATCGACATGGTCTTCAGCTTCGGCGAGCTCGGATTTCAGGAAGTCGAGACTTCCAAATACCTCACGGGCATTCTCGAAAAAGAGGGTTTCAAGATCGAACGCGGCATAGCGGGAATTCCGACCGCATGGGTCGCAACGTGGGGCTCGGGCAAACCGGTAATCGCGCTCGGTTCCGACGTGGACTGCATTCCGCAGGCTTCACAAAAACCCGGTGTGGCTTATCACGATCCGCTGGTTGAAGGCGCGCCCGGACACGGTGAAGGTCACAACTCCGGCGTGCCTTTGAACATCACCGCCGCGATTGCTGTGAAACGGCAGATGCAACGCGCGAAGCTTCCGGGCACGATTAAAGTGTGGCCCGGAGTTGCCGAAGAACTCGTCGCGGGTAAGGCGTTCTTTGTGCGCGCGGGCGTTTTCAAAGACGTGGACGTGGTGCTGTTCACGCACGTTGGCAACAATCTCAACACGTCGTGGGGACAATCTTCCGCGACGGGTTTAGTGTCGGTTGAATACACGTTTCGCGGCGAGAGTGCACACGCGGCGGGTGCGCCGTGGCAGGGCCGCAGCGCGCTCGACGCCGTCGAGTTGATGGACATAGGTTGGAACTTCCGCCGCGAACACTTGCGCTTGCAACAACGCTCGCATTACGTGATCACTAACGGCGGCGATCAGCCTAACGTCGTGCCGCGCCTCGCGAGTGTTTGGTACTACTTCCGCGAACTCGATTACGAACACATCAAACAGATGCGCGAGATCGGCGACGCCATGGCCGAAGGCGCCGCGAAGATGACGAACACCTCGGTAACTTCAAGTGTTTTGGGTTCTGCGTGGCCGCAACACTTCAATCGGCCCGTTGCGGAAGCGATGTATGAAAACATCAAACAGGTCGGACTGCCGCAGTGGAGCGAAGCGGATCAAACACTCGCGAAAGCATTGCAAAAAGAATTGAAGTCGCGCGAGCAAAATGGTCTGGCGAAGGAACTGCAACCGCTGGCTGGACCAGTCACGGACGAACAACGCAATCGCGGTGGTTCGGACGACATCGGCGACGTGTCGTGGAACGTTCCGACTGTTTCGTTGCGCTATCCGTCGAACATTCCCGGTCTGCCGGGGCACAATTGGACCGACGCGATCGCGATGGCCACGCCGATCGCGCACAAGGGCGTGACTGCCGGCGCGAAAGTTGTCGCGATGACGATGATCGATCTGTTGACTAAACCGGAACTGGTCGAACAGTCGTGGAAGTATTTTCGAGAGGTACAAACGAAGGACACGAAGTATCAGCCGTTGATCGGTCCGGAAGATAAACCGGCGACGTATCTCAACAAGCGCACGATGGACACGTATCGCGAGCAGATGCGGAAGTTTTACTACAACCCGGAGAAGTACGACACGTATCTCGAGCAGTTAGGGATCAAGTATCCGACCGTGAGGGAAGGAGCGACGCAAAGTGGCGGAAGCGAAAACTAAACCGACGAAGGCGAGTGTCACACAGTTTATTGACAAGATTCCCGACGCCGCGCGGCGCGAGGATTGTTTTGCGATCGCGAAGATGATGGAGGAGATCACGGGCAGCAAGCCGGTGATGTGGGGACCGTCGATCATCGGGTTTGGTACTTTCAGCTACAAATATGCGAGCGGACACGAAGGCGATTGGCCCATCGCCGCCTTCTCGCCGCGCAAACAGGACCTGACGCTTTATCTCACGATTGGTTTCGAGAAGTACGAGGACTTGTTGGGCCAGTTGGGCAAACATCGGAAGAGCAAAGCGTGCCTGTACATCAAACGCCTCTCCGACATTCACGTCCCCACGCTCAAGAAACTAATCAAGCTTTCGGTGAAAGATCTAAAAGCCTACACCGCCTCGCAACGCGTTTAGGCCACAAAAAGCACAAGAGGCACAAGAGAACTTAATTCAGTGGCACGACCGTCCCGTCCGTGAAAGTCAGTGACTGCTCCTTGAGCAGCGGTGGCTCGAAGTTTTCCTTAATAGCCGTCGTGCTTCTAATCGTCGTGGTCTTCTGGTTGAGGCGTACGAGATAGCCAGCCGCGCCTGCTTCGTAAAGCAAGATCAGATCGCCCTGGTACTCAAAGAAGTAAAGCCGCTCGATGAAGCTCTTCGATCCGACTTTCAAATGGAAATCTTTCTTCCTGATGCGCCCTGGCACTTCACCCATTCCATCGTTACGAATCGTGTAGTTACTGACTGAAGTCGAAAACTGAAAAAACATCTGCGCGGGCGGCTCGCCGATGCGCTTCACCCGCACAAACGGCGACAGGTCTTTATCCTGGGAATAAGCCGGAACCGCCGCCGTCACCACGACCAAAACGCCCAGGCAGACTACGACAAGGTTTTTCACAACTTGTTTCTCCTTTGGCGGGGCGGTGAGTTATATTCAGTCTACTACACCGGGGAAAAAGTGGATAGACGACGGCTCGAGCATATTGAGATGTACGTGCTGACCTTCTTTCAGGCGCAGCGGCGGACGCGCGTTCTCGCAAACGAACTATTCAACAGTACCAGCGAGTTTGCCAACGCCGACCTCGTGCGGGCACTTGAAGACCTGGAAAAACGCGAGCGCCTGCTGGTGCGCCATACTCAGGAAGGTTTCGATTACATTTCGTTAACGCCTCAGGGTGCTGAGAGTCTCGGCCTCGAACACGTGGACCTCGACGCAAGTTCGCCCATGCCACATCCGCCGAAGAGTGCGACCTAGCTCGGGTTCCTTAAAGCGATGGTTTGCGTTAATAAACAAAACGCGCTCATTCTGCTTGTCGCTCTTGTGCTCACAACGTGTGTCTCTGCTGTCGCACAGGACAGCAGCGCGCGTTTGCAGACGGCTCATGCTGTTAGTTCGTTAGCTGAAGTGCGCGACATGCGCCGCGTTTTGCTGCTAGTCTTTCGCTCGCGCGTTGTCGACGCGAGTGGTAATGAACGCGCCATCATCGAAGATGTTTTGAAAGCGGATCCGAGGCCGAAGGGACGCTTTCGTTGGGTTCACACGCAGATCGCGCGCAAGCTCGATAAGTACAAGGAAAAGTACCGGAGCCTGTTTCCGGCTGAAGGCCTCGCGGACGCGGATTACGTGATCTATTTCAACGTGGTCGAATTTCGCCGCATTCTCGACACTGTTTATCCTTACGGCGAGTTATTTGTGATCGTGAAAGGGGCGCCGGAGCAATTAAAACCGCCACGCGTCGTCTGGCGGGCCCACAAGGTGCTCTTCGCGGAGGACGCGATCGGCAATCTCATCAAAGAACTCAAAGCCGTCCGCGGTGAGGGTTGACCGAATCCCACCAACACAGTTGGTGGTTCTTTTCAGGGATGACCTACAAAACAAATTCTGTGGCGACAATCCCACCAACGCAGTTGGTGGATTGTTCACCGGCGCAGCCGAGTCATATGAAAGATCCACCAACTCCGTTGGTGGGATTGTCGTTCCAGTGTTGGAGGCTGTAGGTAGGATCTGAAAGTCACCACCAACTTCGTTGGTGGGATTTGCGGAACGAGCGGTGGGTCGTGACGTGTAAACGTCGTCTTGAAACTTTTGTTGGTCGAGCTTCACTAACTGATCATGCTCCTGCGTTGCGCTTTTATCCTCTGCGCCCTCGCTGTGTCCACCGCGGCCCAGCAAACCACAAGTACGCTCAAGGGCACGGTTACGGACCAGCTCGATAGTCTCGTCGTGGGCGCCACCGTCACGTTGAAAAACGCAAACGGCGTCGTGATCAGCGCCACCAGCAATTCTTCCGGCCTTTACGAATTCAAACGACTCGCTCCGGGCACATACGAGATGAAGATCATCGCGCCCGGTTTCAATACTTACGAAGAAAAGTCGGTCGAAATACACGCACGCGAAACGCACACGCTAAACGCACAACTCACCGTCGCCTTTGAAAACCAGGAGGTCACGGTCGACGACCGAAACATCAGCACCGACTCCGATAACAACGCCGGCGCCGTCGTCTTACGCGGCCGCGATCTCGAAGCACTGCCAAACGATCCGCAAGCGCTGATGGCCGCGTTGCAAGCTCTCGCCGGTCCCGCCGATCCGGAAGGCGGCGGCCCGCAGGTTAAAGTCGACGGCTTTTCAAACGGCCAGGTCCCGCCCAAGGAAGCGATTCGCGAAGTGCGCGTGAACAACAATCCGTGGTCCGCGGAGCACGAATTTCCCGGCTTCGGCGGCATCGAGATCTTCACGCAACCGGGCGCGGACAAGTGGCACGGCTCCGCCAGTTTCGACTTCAACGACGAGAGCCTGAACTCCCGCAACCCGTACACAACGTTTCGCGCGCCTTATCAACAACGCGCTTACAACTTCAGTCTCAGCGGTCCAATCATCAAGAAGCGCGCGTCGTTCTCGGCATTCTTCGGCCGCTATATGAGCGACGCTAACTCCGTCGTCAACGCCACCACTCTCGATCTGGACACGCTGGAACCAGTCAGCGTCAACCAGTCATTCGTGACGCCGGAAAAGAACACCTACGGCAACATTCGCGGCGATCTCAAGATCAACAAAAAGCACACGCTCGTCGGCAGGGTTAACTACAACGTCTCAACGCAAGACCTGCAAGGCATCGGCGGATTCTCACTTCCGACACGCGCGTACAGCGGAAGGCGCACCAACTTCACGTTCCAGATGACCGAGACCGCGATGCTCAACGAAAAGACGGTCAACGAAACGCGTCTTCAGTGGATACGAAGCCGTTTCCGGCAAAGCAGCGTGTTGAATAGTTTCGCGTTGAACGTGCTCGACTCTTTCTTCGGGGGCGGCGCGCAAGTCGGGTCGTCGTCAAACGAGCAAGAGCGTTTCGAATTGCAGAACTTCACTTCATGGACCAGCGGTAATCACTTTCTGAAAGTCGGCGGGCGCGTCAGGCGCGCGCACATCGACAGCATCTCACCGGGAAACTTCGGCGGCACTTACACCTTCTCGGGCGGTCCCGGACCACTGCTGGACCAAAACGATCAGATCGTGCCCGGACCTGGCGGCCAACCGCAGATCATTCAGGTCAGCAGTCTCGAACGTTATCGCCGCACGCTTGCGTTTCAACGCGCCGGGTTGAGTCCGGCGGCAATCAGGTTGCTCGGCGGCGGCGCCACGCAGTTTTCGATCGCGGGCGGCGATCCGGAAGCGGAAGTTAAACAGTGGGACGTCGCGTTCTACATTCAGGACGAGTGGAAAGTCAGACCAAACTTCACGATCTCGCCGGGTCTGCGTTACGAAAACCAGAGCAACATCAACGGCAACTCCGACTTCGCGCCACGCGTCGCGTTTGCGTGGTCGCCGGTGTTTGGAAAACCAAAAGCCGCGGCGCAACCGGCTACACCAGCGGCGTCCGGTGCAGCAACCGCGCCCGCTCCAGCGCCCGCGCCTCCGCCTGCTGGTCCACCGAAGACAGTTTTCCGTGGCGCCGTCGGATACTTTTACAACCGCATCTCAGAAGACATCACACTCCAATCGATCAGGTTCGACGGCATTCACCAGCAGCAATTTCTCGTTACCGATCCGGCAGTGCTGAATCTCTTCCCGGTCGTGCCGCCGATCGACCTGCTCGACACGTTTTCGCAACCGCAGATCCGTCGCATCAAATCAGACGATCTTCGCGCCTCGAAATCGTTTCGCGCGATGTTCGCGATGGAGCGACTGCTTCCCGCCAAGATCAAACTCTCGATCACTTACTTCTACGGCCGCACGACACGACTGCAGCGAACTGTAAACATCAACGCGCCGCTTGGCGGAACATTCATTCCCGG
>DATEHX010000404.1:0-11167 GCA_035279345.1 Pyrinomonadaceae bacterium
CGGCGACAATCCGACGCCGGATCAATCGCTTGTGGAAGAGAACGCCAACGCGATCGGCGTGAGTTTCGAAGACAACGAGGAACTCGAGTTTATCGACAAGATTGAAAAGCGCGACCGCGATCGGTTTGAGCTTGATGAAAATTCCAAAGCGTACGAGGACATGATCTGAAAGACGTCAAAAGAGCTTCCGGCTGTCCAGCATTATCGTCACCGGCCCATCATTGACTAATTCGACCTGCATCGTCTTGCGGAAACTGCCCGTCGCCACGCGCACGATCAGTTTCCGGCTGCTCTCGACAAAGTATTCGTAAAGCGGTTCCGCCACTTCCGGCGGGGCCGCATCACTCCACGACGGCCGCAATCCACGGCGCACATCTCCATACAACGTGAACTGAGAAACTACGAGCAATCCGCCCTTTTCTCCATTGCCGATCTCTTTCAGCGACAGGTTCATCTTGCCTTCGTTGTCGTCGAAGATCCTCAGCGACACGATCTTCGCTGCGAGATAATCCGCGTCCTGCTTAGTGTCGTCGTGAGCCACGCCCAATAAAACGACGAGACCGTTTCCGATCTCGCCGACAGTTTCGCCGTCAACGCTGACGCGCGCGCGTGTTACTCGTTGCACTACTGCTCGCATAGTTCCAGTATCTCTTTTTGAACATTCTTCTCTGTGTCTCTGTGCCTCTGTGGTTAATTTTGCTAAGCATTATTGAACCACCGAGGCACAGAGACACAGAGTTACCTGAAGCTGTATCTGATAATGCCCTTGACCTTCACCGGCTGACCCCTCAACAAGGTTGGAGAAAATCGCGCTTTCCATGCCGCGGCCACGGCGGCCGCGCTCACACGCGGCGACCCCTTACACATATCGACCGCGCTGATTACTTTTCCGCTTTCATCTATCTCTACTTTCACCACCACGACTTCCGCGCCCCCGCGCTCTGCCGGAGTGCGCGAATATTCGGGTTTAGGCAAGCTGAGTGCACGGCCGTTCAGCACGGCTCCAAGCTCCGGAGCGCTCAAACCGCCAAACTGTTTTCTAATCTCCTGCAACTCTTTAAATAACTCCGCCTTGTCATGGTCGTAAGCCAAACACTGAAACCCCTCACTCGCGCGTTCAAAATCAGCGTTACTGGAAGCGCCGAGTTTTCCATAAACCGTAATCGCCTTCCGGTAGCTCTCCAACGCGGGCTTGAGATCACGTTCAAACCGGTAGAACTCGCCGAGGTTAAACCACGATTGCGCCACCTGCGGATCGTCAGGACCAAGACTCTTCTCACGCAACGCCAGCGCACGTTTGTATGCAGCTTCAGTCTCGCGTGAATTTCGCGCTGCAAAGTGAAGGAGCGCGAGCCGGTCGAGTGTAAACGCGAGGTTCACATCCTCTGGACCAAACACTTCTTCCTGAATCTGTAAGAGCCGCTGAAACGTTTCTCTGGCGGGTTTGTAATCCTTCCTGGCAAGATAAATCTCGCCGAGGTTGGTCAAGGAACTCGAGATTCGCGGGTCGGTTCGCGGCAACAGTTTTTCTCTGATCTCCAGCGCGCGCTTTGCCAGCGGCAGCGCTTCGTCATACTTGTGTTGGTTGAATAACTTGACGATCGATTCACTCAGCGTAGACGCTTCCTGAAGTTCAGGTGATTCCTGTACCGCGGGGTCCTGTGAGTTGAAACTGCTGAAGAAAATCAGAGTGGCGAAAAATACGGCTCTCATCGTTACCTGGCCACAAAATTGTAAACGATTACTCCCGTGACCTTCACCGGCATACCACTCAACTTGGTCGTCGTGAAGCGCGCTTTTAGAGCCGCAGCTACAGAAGACTCGCTCAAATATGGCGGCCCCTGACACATGTCTTTCGCGCCAATCACGCCACCAGCCTCATCGATCATAACGCTCACTACTACCATTCCTTGAAGCCGGCGTTGCCTCGCGCCTTCCGGATACTCAGGCTTTGGCAAACTTATGGCCCGGCCATTCAAGATCGTTCCAGGCTCTGGTTCGCGCGCCGGATCCGCTCCCGAAAGCTCCGCATAAATCCGGCTTATTTCCTTCCCCAATTCCGGTTTGTTATGTTCGTAAGACAAACAATAGAACCCGTCTCTCACACGTTCAAACGCATCGGTCTTGACACCGGAAAGTCGTCCGTAAGTCGTCATCGCTCGCTTGTAGTTATCCACAGCCGGCTGGAAGTTTCGACGCTTGCGATAAAAATCCGCAATGGCAAACGCTGCACGCGCGACTTCCTCGTTGTCGCTGCCAAGAGCCTTCTCGCGCAGCGCGAGCGCTCGCTTGAAAGCTTCTTCGGCGTCGTCGAAACTTGCCGCTCGGTACTGAAGCGGGGCCAATCGATCGAGTGTCGAGGCGAGTCGCACATCCTCAGGGCCAAATCGTTCTTCCAGGACCTGGAGCAAGCGCTTGAAAGTGTCTCTTGCTGCTCGGTAGTCTTCTTTTCCAATGTAGACTTCGCCAAGATTGGTCAACGAATCCGCCACGCGCTGGTCGGTGCGAGGCAACGCCTTTTCTCGAATCTGCAAGGCACGCTTCGCGAGTGGCAGTGCTTCTTCGTACTTTCCCTGGTTAAAGAGCTTCACGACGGACGCAGTCAACGTAGTGGCTTCCTGCAATTCGGGTGTTTCCTGCGAGGCGTTGAATGTGAATAGTAGGGAGGTTGCGAGTAACAGGAGGCTGAGTATCTTCATTTTTTAGGGGGACGACTCGGTCTAATCTCGATGCGGCTTGCGAGCGCGCGACCCGGATACTGAAGGAGGTCCATCACGACGCTCGCGATGTCTTCGGGTTGTAACTGCCAACTCTTCTCAGGGCTCGGCTCGTCGCCGCCAAATTCAGTGTTCACCGAACCCGGCATAATGTAACTCACTTTGATGCCGTCGTGACGCACTTCCTGCATCAACGCCTCGCTGAAACCGTTCAGACCAAACTTCGACGCGTTATACGCAGCCATCTTCGGATGCGGATTGGCGCCGGCGAGTGAAGAGATGTTGATGATGTAACCGCCGCCGCGTTGTTTCATCAACGGAATGGCTTCGTGGCAACAATAGAAAACGCCGCAGAGGTTCGTTTCAATCACGGCGCGAAAAGCATCGCCGCTGGTTGATTCAACCGGCGCAAAGATGCCGATGCCCGCGTTGTTGACGAGAATGTCGACCCCGCCGAGCTTTTCGACCGTGCTCGCGAAAAGCGATTTGACTTGCGCTTCATCACGCACGTCACAAACAAAGCCAACGCAACGGCCAGCGCCAAAGTTATTTAACTCAGCGGCTATGTTGTCGACCTCGTCTTCCCGACGAGCGCTAATCGAGACATCCGCGCCTGCGATGACTAACGCACGAGCAATTGCATACCCGATGCCTTTTGTCCCACCGGTAACGACTGCGGTCTTGTTCGTTAGTAAAGCCATACACGGATCATGTGGCTAACTTCGCCTTCAGTCGTTCGTTCACAACCTTCGGGTTTGCCTTGCCTTTCGACGCCTTGATTACTTGTCCAACGAAGAAGCCGATCAACGCTTCTTTGCCGCCACGATAACTCGCGACCTGATCGGGATTCGCCGCGATCACTTCATCAATGAGCGCATCGATCTCGCCGGTGTCGCTCACTTGCACTAAACCCTGTTCCTGAATAATCACGAGCGCGCCCTTGCCGGTCTTGAACATCTCAACCAACACGTCCTTCGCTTGCTTGCCGCTGATCTTTCCCTCGTCGATCAGATGGATGAGGGCGCCTAACTCCTCAGGCGGCACCGGTGAATCAGCGGCGGTTCGTCCGGACGCTTCGAGCTCACGCAATAACTCCGATCGGATCCAGTTGGCCGCGGCGCGCGGATTTCCCGACTCCTTCGCCGCCATTTCATAGTAATCGGCCAGCGCGCGTTCTGATACGAGTTGCGACGCATCGTTAAAACTCAAACCGTACTCTTCGGCAAATCGCTTCAGCTTTTGTTCGGGTAACTCCGGCAACGATCCGCGCACGTCGTCGACAAACTCCTCCGTCACGATCAGCGGCGGGAGATCCGGTTCGGGAAAATAACGATAGTCGTGCGCTTCCTCTTTCGAACGCATCACGCGTGTTTCCTGCGCCCGATCGTCCCACAGCCGCGTCTCCTGTGAGAGACGCCCGCCTGACTCCAGCACCTTGATGTGACGCGCGACTTCAAACTCGATCGCGCGTTGCATGAACCGCACCGAGTTCAGATTTTTCAGTTCAACCTTCGTCCCAAACTTCTCCTCACCAACACGCCGCACGGAAACGTTCGCCTCGCAACGAAGATTTCCCTTCTCCATATCAGCGTCGGAAGCCTCGACCCACTGCAACGCACGCCGGACGTGATTGACGTAATCGTAAGCTTCCCAAGACGAACGGAAGTCAGGCTCGGTGACGATCTCCGCCAGCGGCACTCCCGCTCGATTCAGATCGATGTAGGAGTAACGATCGACGTCGGGCAAACCCTCGTGCACGTTCTTGCCCGCGTCTTCTTCGAGATGCAGTCGAGTGATGCGGATCTTCTTCGGACGCCATTCGAGCGGATGGCCCGCGGCGTCGCGCTCGGCAGTCATGATCTCCAGTTCGCCATCAGCCGAGAACGGTTGATCGAATTGTGATATCTGGTAGCCCTTCGGCAGATCGGGATAGAAATAGTTTTTGCGTGCGAAGATCGATTGGAGATTGATGCGCAGGCCGAGTGCGAGTGCGGCGCGAGCGCCAAGATCCACAACGCGCCGGTTCAACACCGGAAGCGCGCCGGGCAGGCCCAGACAGGTAGGACAGGTATTCGAATTTGGCTCGTCGCCAAAACGCGTTGCACAACCGCAGAAGATCTTTGATTCAGTGCTGAGTTGAGCGTGAATCTCGAGACCGATAACAGTTTCCCAGGACATAACGATTTTCGATTTTCGATTGCCAATTGTCGATTGTCCGTTGTCTCGTGCGCCGACCTCCTGCTGTTCAAATCGGCAATCGAAAATCGAAAATCGGCAATGTCTTACGGCCGGAGCCAGCCGGGATAGGCGCCGGCGCGGCGCGCTTCCTCTTCAAACTCCTTCCAGCGCACGCTGAGCGCCGCGCGTTGCATCATTAGTTCGTTCAATTGAGTTCGCAGGCTCAAACGTTCTTCACCGTAGTCGTAGTTCTGATTCGGCAGTATCACCACATTCGTTTGCGGGTAACGCCCGCGACGGTTCCAACCGCGATTGGAGCGGCGGTTGTTAGGAAACGGAAACGGGTTTCCCAAAACCGGATAGTTCGGGTAATTCGGGAATGGACCATACACGGTAGGATAACCCGGATTTCCAAAAGGACCGGTGTCATATCCGCCCAACGAATAGCTTACCGGCAGTTCTTCCAGACGCTGACTGACAAAAGCGATCTGCGCATCGTTTGTAGCGATCTCCGTACGCAGCGAACTTGCTCGACCGCGCCAGTAAGCCTCGCCTTCCTGTTCCTGATCGCGTTTGTTGCGCAACTGCTCCACCGTGCGTTCCGTGACCGCAGCCAACTCGCGCTGGCCGGCTTCCTGCGAAGGCAGTCCTAACTGTTTACGGCGTCTCTCGTAAGCCCTTTCACTGGCGACACGCGTGCGCCGGTACTCTTCGAGATCGGCGTTCGTGATAGAACGATTCGCGGTTTGACGCGTCGCTTGCCGTGGACGACTGGTCGAAGGCGCAGTGGTCGCGGGTGCAGACGGTGTTGCCGACGATTTCGACATGAACGATCCGGCTGCTTCACCGTTGGCGCGTTCGGTCGCGGCGATGTTGACGGTGCTTAACTGAACCGTCACCTGGATTCCCGAACTCACTTCATACGTTAAAGTGGTATTCGTCACTGTGAACGCGTCGGGAATCTGAACGCGCCGTCCATCGCGCATCACGAGTGTGTACGCGTTCGCTGAAATCACGCCGCACGTCAAAAACAGAAGCACCGCCAGGACTCGACCTGCCGGCTTAACGCTGCGTCGAATCATTTTGCACCTCTTTTGAGACCAGGTTTTGGGCGGACAGTATACCACTGACCGCTCTAAGTCACGACGCAGGGACGCCCGTTTTGAGTTCAAGCGGCTTTGCCCGTTCAAGCTTCAACTCGCCGCCTCCCCGAGCAGCCTGAAGGCTGAACTCAAAACTCTCCCAACAATTTACAGCAAAAAACTTTGCAACCAGACCGCCTCTCTGATATACATGCGGCGCACAAACGAACCACCACGAAGGGTTGAAGGCAGTGCGGCAAAAAGCCGCAAATTGCCCCCTCGGTTCTCAACTATTTGACATAGGACGGGTCACAAATGGCAAAGACGATTTGCAAGATTTTGGGAGTCGTTTTTCTGTTAGTGGGTGTGGCTGGGTTTGCTGCTCCGACGCTGCTCGGGGCGCACTTAACCCCGCCACATAACGTGGTTCACATAGTTTCCGGCGTTATTGCATTGTATTTCGGCTTTGCCGGGTCGTTGTCGGGAGCCAAAGCTTTCTCACTGGTTTTCGGCATCGTCTACCTGGCGCTCGGTATCCTGGGACTGGCTCTCGGGAATCCGGAGAGCGATCGCATGTGGATGGTCGGCCCGCTCCACTTCGGCACGGCAGATCACGCGATTCACATCCTGCTCGGCGTCCTGTTTCTGGCCGGTGGGTTGTTTACTAAAAGAGCCTGAGTCTCGCTTTCAGGTTGCAAGGACGGATTCTGTAAGTGACGCGCTCGCGTCCTTGAACTCGCACACCTTGCAACCTGAACCTTTTTAGCCACAAAAAGGCACGGACGAATTTCGCGACGGCTTGTGCTTCTTTGCGGCTTACTTCCCGCCCAGGACCGGTGTGACGCGCGGCGCGTTCGTCACCGGATGCGCATCAACCAAAACCGTAACGTCAAAAACCTCGCGCAGGAGTTCGGGTGTTAAGACTTCGTGTGGCGATCCGGCTTGGATAACTCTGCCGCGTTTCATCAGCAGAATGTGATCGGCAAACTGTGCCGCGAGATTGATGTCGTGCGTGACCACCAGTGCCGCGGAGTCGTGTTGATCGCAACGATTTCTGACGAGCGTTAACAGAGTCGCCTGGTGAGACAGATCGAGGTTCGCGGTCGGTTCGTCGAGGAGTAAGAAGCCAGCTTCCGTGGCTAAGGCTCTGGCGAGTACGGCGCGTTGACGTTCGCCGCCAGAGAGTTCATTCATCAAGCGGCCGCTGAGTTCGGATAGTTCCGTTTCGTTTATGACAGCTTCAGCGATGCGCAGGTCCCGGTCGGTTTCCCAACCCCAGCCCGCGTTGCTGGCCCAGGCGAAGCGTCCGCCGAGTACGAATTCGAGCACCGTAACGGGAAAACGGAGTTCGGCCTCCTGCGCTACGACCGCGATGCGCCGTCCAATGCTGCGGCGGCTAAACTTTTCGATTGGTTCGCCGTCGAGCAACACAGCGCCCGTGGCGTGACGCACCTGCCCATTCAGCGCCCTCAACAGCGTCGACTTCCCCGCGCCGTTCGGTCCGATAATCGCCGTGACCTCACCGGCCCTTAAAGTCAGCGACACATCCGCCACCGCCATCCGCTCGCCATACTTGATCGTGATGTCTCGCGCTTCCAGCACCTGTCAATCCTGTCTAAACGCGCTTCAAGAGATAGATAAAGAGCGGCGCGCCGATTAGAGCGGTGATGGCGCCGACCGGGAGTTCGCGAGGGGCGATGACGGTGCGGGCGACGGTGTCCGCAACGATCACAAAGAGTGCGCCACCGAGCGCCGCGGCGGGAATGGTGATGCGATTGTCGCTCCCGAGCGAGAGTCGCACGAGGTGCGGCACAACCAAACCGACATAACCAACCGAGCCACTCGCCGCCACCGAACTGCCCACCAACAAACTAGCCACCACAAAAACCACGATCCGCACACGCCCAACTTCCACACCAAGATCAAAAGCGTCACGTTCGCCAAGCATCAACAAATTCAACGACCGCGCATTCAACGTCAATGCAACTGTTCCGGCGACAGTTATAACGATTGCCACCGGCAGCAATGTCTGCGTCGTTCCAGACAAGTCTCCGAGCAACCAAAACGTAAACGACCTGATGCGCGTCGCATCCATCAACGTCGTCACAAACACAATCACCGACGAAAGAAACGTCGTTACGATCACTCCCGCGAGAATCAAACGCTCCGGTGTCGCGCCCGCGCGCCCACGCGCGAGTTGATAGACGGCAAGCGTGGCCACCAATGCACCAGCGAACGCCAGCACCGGACGGCTCCATTCGTTCGCACCGAAGAATACCAGCGCGATCATCGTCCCGACCGCGGCGCCGTTTGAAACGCCTAGCAAGTAAGGCTCAGCTAACGGATTGCGCAGCAACGCCTGATAACTCGCGCCCGCGGTGGCGAGCGAACCGCCAACCGCCGCGGCGAGTAAGATCCGCGGCAAACGAATCTGAAACAGGATGTCGTACTGGTCGCGGCTCAGTCCGCAATCGGACGTGCCCAACGAAGCAATCGCGCACAGCGACTCACGCGCAGGCAACGATTCACTGCCAATCAACGACATCGTCACCACTGCCAGCACAAGCGCGATCGCCATCAGTCCACATGCGATCAGTGTGCGCCGCAGGGTGACACGCGTGGTCATTATTTGAAGGCTTCCGGGTGGAGTGCGCGGGCCATCTCTTCGAGCCCGTCGACCGCGCGTGGTCCGGGACGCGCGAGATGGTCGTCATTGATCTTGTAAACGCGTCCGGCTTTCACCGCGGGAGAATTGCGCAACGCCTCAGCCGGACTCGCATTACCCGCACCCATCGATCCGCCAGTCGGCAAGATGATCGCATCCGGCCGCGCTGCCAGCGCCGATTCGTTACTAAACTTGGGCCACGCACCAGGAACGTCGCCGGTAACCGAAACAGCACCCGCTCGTCTCATCAGATCGGTTACGAAAGCGTCGCGACCCGCAGTGTAAAGCGGCTCATTCGATACCTGATAAAACACACGCACAGGTGGCTCGCGCTTGACGGCCTGTTCGACCGCATCGGTGCGCTCGCGCAGTTTCTGCACTAACGCCTGCGCCTGCTGGTCCTGGCCCAACATGCGCCCGATCTGTTCGATCGACTTGAACACGCCCTCGAGATCGTGAGGATCCGTGACAAATACAGCGATGTTCTGACTCTGAAGCTGTTGCGTGAACACCTCGAGCTGCGAGGCAGTCGACACGAGCACCACCTGCGGCCGCAACGCAATGATCCGTTCCAAACTCGGATGCAACGTGTCGCCAACCTTCGCGACGTTCCTGGCCTCAGGCGGATAATCGCAGTAACTCGTGTTTCCCACGACTCGATCGCCGGCACCAATTGCAAACACAATCTCCGTGAGATTCGGCGCGAGCGTGATAATACGTTCGACGCGCGCGGGTAGCGTGACGTTTCGTCCCGCATCATCGGTGAGTTGTTGCGTGGCGGAAGGGCCTTGCGACTCGCTTTGAGACTTTGGCGGCCGCGTGCAGGCGAGTGCGTTTGCAAGCAGCAAAAGAGCTAGAAAGGTATGGATTTGCAGTCGTCGAAGCAACGGGAGAGTCTACCACACACCATAAATCGCTGTTCATCTGTGGCTCAAAAGTAGAGTAAGATGCGTTCACGATGATCAAAACTGTGGAATGGACAAAAGATGGCGTAAGCATGCTCGATCAGCGCAAGTTGCCGGCCGAGGAAATTTACTTGATGTTGCGCTCTTACGACGAAGTCGCGGAGGCCATCAGGAAGATGGTGATTCGCGGCGCCCCGGCAATCGGCGTGGCGGCGGCGATGGGTATCGCGCTCGGCGCGAGCCAATCAGTTGGAACGTCGGTCGCCGATCTCGAGGACGACCTGCTCTACATCTGCGACGTGATGGCCAAGACACGTCCCACCGCGGTAAACCTTTTTTGGGCCATCGAGCGCATGCGCGCCACTTTTCAACGCGCCAAGACAAAGAACGACGTCGAAGAGGTCAAGAAGATACTGGTCGCGGAAGCGCTCGCGATATTCGAAGAAGACATCACCGCGAACCGCGCCATCGGCAAGTTTGGTGGTCCATTGATTCCCGACGGCGCGACCGTGCTGACGCATTGCAACGCCGGCGCACTCGCCACGGCAGGTGATTATGGCACCGCACTCGGCGTCATCCGCGGCGCTCGTGATGCCGGAAAGAAGATCGCCGTGATCGCTGATGAAACACGTCCCTTTCTTCAAGGTCTTCGACTCACCGCCTGGGAACTCGCCAAGGACGAGATACCGGTCACAGTCATCACGGACAACATGGCCGGGCACGTGATGAAGAGTGGAAAAGTCGATGCGGTCGTCGTGGGCGCCGATCGAATCGCCGCCAACGGCGACACGGCTAACAAGATTGGAACCTACATGGTCGCGGTGCTGGCTCGCGAGCACAACATCCCGTTTTACGTTGCGGCGCCGTTGACTACGCTCGATCTGAAGTTGAAGTCAGGCGAAGAGATTCCGATTGAAGAGCGCGACGAAAAAGAAATCACGCACATTCGCGAGTATCAGTTAGCGCCAGATGGAATCAGCGTTCACAACCCTGCGTTTGACGTGACGCCAAATCATCTGATCACGGCAATCATCACGGACAAAGGCGTGGCTCGCCCGCCATACGAAGAGGCGCTGAAGCAGCTTTTTGCACAGGCTGTCAGTGCTTGAGGGCGAAGCGGCTGGTCTTCCACCAATCGAGCGTTCGCTGTAATCCTTCGCGAAGGTCGACTTTGGATTCGTAATTGAGAAGTTCACGCGCCATCGTGATGTCTGCCAGACTGTGACGCACATCGCCAACGCGTGGCTCGAGATACTCGGCGGTCACGTCCTGCTTCCCGGTTAAATCTTTCAACTCGGCCAACAGTTCGTTCAACGTTATGCGTGCGCCGTTCGCGACGTTGATGACCTTACCGATCGCGCCTGAAGAGCTTGCCGCACTCAGATTCGCTGCTACTACGTTCTCGATGTAAGTGAAATCGCGCGACTGTTCGCCGTCGCCATAAATCACCGGGCGCTCATTGCCGAGCAAGCAACTGATAAAACGCGAAACCACGCCGGAGTACTGCGAACCCGGATCCTGCCGCGGTCCAAACACGTTGAAGTAACGCAACGAAACAGTTTCCAACCCATAAACTCGCGTGAACACCTGACAGTAATACTCGCCGACGAGCTTCGCCAC
>DATEHX010000405.1:0-2501 GCA_035279345.1 Pyrinomonadaceae bacterium
GGAAGTGTGCTTGCCGGAAAAATCGGTCGGCCTAACGGACAATTGCGACGGGGCCGCGACCAGCTGTAGTCCTTGCGCTTTCTCCGCGGGCGACGATCGCGCCAACTGCCGTTGGCCAGCAACGATCGCCTTCAAGTTAAGGCGGGTGGGCGGCGGAAAGGTGACGTCGCCGCGAGTGTTGTCCGCCTAACGGTCTAGAGGTTAACCCGCGCGGCCAGGGCCCACGTGCCGAAGCCGCAGCGGCACGCCGCATGCCCGCATTTGAAGCGCGCTATGCAGGCGGCGTGACGCCGCCCAAATACCGCCGAACGAGCCGGCTCGGCCGGCGGACCGAAGCCGGGCCGCGTCGGGTTCTACCTCGAGTTAGGCGGCGCGAATTCAAGAACTAAGTGCAATGCCTCTCGCGGCGATGGAGGTGATCTGGGACACTGACGACAACTTCCGGCAAGAAGGGATCGTCATGAGCTATTACCAGATCACCCCCGACGAGAGGTATACGTTGGCCGCCCTGAGAACGCAACAACCACGACTGACGAACGCAGAGATCGCGCGTCGAATGGAACGGCATCCGAGCACGATTAGCCGTGAGCTGCGCCGCAATTCCGCGCGAGGTGACGGTGCCTACCGAGCGGGCCAGGCACAGGAGCACACCAACGCCCGGCGCTCAAGGACACGACATTGGAGCAAGCTCACTGGCAAGCAGTGGATGCTGGCCGAGGATCTGCTGCGCGAAGGTCTCAGTCCGGATCAAATCAGCGGCAAACTGCGTCGCGACGGTAAGCTCTACGTAAGCCATGAGGCCATTTATCAACATGTCTGGGCCGATAAGCACGCTGGAGGCTCTCTCTACCTGTTCCTTCGGCAGCGCACAAGGCGCCGGCGGAAGCGGTATGCGACCAAAGAGCGCCGTGGCCGGGTCGCTGGCAAGAGACACATCTCTGAGCGCCCTGCAGCGGCGAACGAACGGCGCGAGTTCGGACATTGGGAGATCGACACGATTCACGGTTCTGGCCGCGACTCGGTCGTGACTTTGGTGGACCGCCTCACCGGACTGGCGTTGATCGGCAAACTCGCCAACCTCTCGACGGCATCACTCAATACGCGCGTGGTTCAGATGATCAGACGGTTCGAACGGAAGCACGGTCATTCGTTCAAGACCGTCACGGCTGACAACGGAACCGAGTTCCACAGCTACGAAACGATTGAACGGAAGGCCCGGCTCGAGTTTTACTTCGCCACTCCATATCACTCTTGGGAGCGGGGCACGAACGAGAACACAAATGGCCTGATTCGACAGTACCTGCCGAAGCGCACCTCGTTCGCGTCGCTGACGCAGGCGCAATGCAACGCCATCGCTGGGCGCCTCAATGAGCGACCGCGAAAGCGGCACGGCTACGCAACACCGCTTGAACGACTCGCCGAGCTGCGCGCCTCACCACGACCATAGATCGACTGCGAATCGCACCGACACCGCTTAAAGAGTTACAAAGGCCTCCCAGATGCTGACGCTTCGCGTAAGCGTCACATTCCGCATGACGCGCCAGCTTTCTTTCGCCGAACCTCTTCCCAAAGAAGGACTCATTCAATCCCCTGCCAGCGTTGAGGCTTTTTCGCCTACAATCACGCCGTCAGCGTTGCAGTTCACTCTTGATACCGCGCGGCGGTCACTTCAATCGGTTCTGCGTATTCCGACGAATCGTCTCCGTTTCCGCAGTCACCCTGGCCGCCGCTTCGCCCAAGAGTGATTCGAGTTCCTTTATGAGAGACGTCATCACTTCTGAATACCAGCTGATTGCTCGCATCGCCGCGCTCACATCTTCAGCATCGAGGGTTAGATCCTGCGGCGATTTTGGATGAGTAATCCGATTTCGAATCTTTACTGTTCGCGTGAAATCATTCCATCCGGCATCGGCAACATCAAGTGTCACCTTGGAACCGAACATCGCCGCAAAGCGAGGAAATAAGAACCTGAAGTTTCTTTCAATGGGAATGAAACGTTGCCGTGGTTTCGGCGTTCCGGTCGCATCGAGTTCCAACATCTGGTCTGCCAACAATGGTATTTCGTCGAGTGGAAGAGTGTGAAGACGCGCTTCGATCGCTTGACGCAATCCCAACCGCATCTCAAAGGTCAAGGCCTCCATGCCTGCAAAGAAAGCGCGGATTGACGCACGAGCCCAGAATTGATCGACCCGGGCGACGCCGTCTTGACCTCTCGCGGCCGCACGGACGGCGTCGACACAACGTTGCGTATCAGCAAACGCAATCTGATGTATGGTCGACCACCTCAGCGCGTCGATTACGCCGCCCAACTTACAGAGGCGTTCCGCGGTTTCCAGATCCACCGACGCATTATTGTACGGCTGCGGCTACCGAAATGAATTCATTATTCGTGTTTGGCAAATCGGCGACCAACGTGCTCTTGCAACTAAGAGCACCAGACGCCGCGATTTTCTAGGCGCGTTTGACACATCAGAGCGCCCTGTGTTGCTCCAACGACGAAG
>DATEHX010000406.1:0-2577 GCA_035279345.1 Pyrinomonadaceae bacterium
TATCGGGTTGTGGCGGAGCGGCCGCGGCTGACGATCCTTCCAAGATCAAGGTCGGCATCGTTTTTGACATCGGCGGAAAGGACGATCGTTCTTTCAACGCGGCGGCGTGGGAGGGCGTGCAACGCGCGGCGAAAGATCTGCCGATTGTTCTGCGCGACATCGAACCGGGCACACCTAACGCGATCGAGCCGGCCATGCGCGCGTTTGCCGAACGCAACTTCGATCTGATCATCGGCGTGGGTTTTGCGCAGGCGCCGATCATGGAACAGGTCGCCAAAGACTATCCGCACATTCAGTTTGCAATCATCGATGGCGAGAGCAAGTTGCCGAATGTTGCATCGCTGGTTTTCAAGGAGCACGAAGGTTCGTATCTCGTAGGAATTTTGGCGGCGAAGACGTCGCGAACCGGAACGATAGGTTTCCTCGGCGGCATGGATATCGGTCTCATTCATCGTTTCGCCAAAGGCTACGAAGAAGGTGCGAAGTCAGTTAACCCAAACATCCGCGTGATTGAAAACTACGTGGGCATCACCGACGGCGCGTGGAACAACCCGGGCAAGGGCAAGGAACTCTCGTTGGCCCAGATCGGCAAAGGCGCCGATGTGATCTTCACCGCTGCCGGCAATTCAGGTCTCGGCGTGTTTGACGCCGTCGAGCAACAGGGAAAGCAGAACGGGCGCGCCACGCATTTCGTCATTGGCGTCGATTCCAATCAAAACATGGTGAAGCCGGGCTTTGTACTCACGAGCATGGTGAAGCGCGTCGACAATGCCGTGTACGACATCGTTAACGACGTCGTGAACCATCGGTTCGCAGCCGGCATACACGTTTTTGGCTTGGACAAGGACGGCGTGGGCTACGCGATGGACCAGTTCAATAAGGACCTCGTCTCGCCCGAAGCGATTCAGGAAGCCGAAACCGCGAAGAAGAAGATCATTTCTGGCGAAATCAAAGTGACGGACGCGATAGGAACCTAAGCCACAAAAAAGCACAAAAAGGCACGCTAACTCATTTTGGCTTCTTGTGCCTCTTGTGGCTCTAAACCGCAGAATGCTCGAGCTTCGAGAAATCACAAAACGCTTCGGCGATGTACTGGCTAACGATCGCGTCAACATCGTCGTTAAGCCCGGAACAATCCATGCCATCGTAGGTGAGAATGGCGCCGGTAAGTCGACGGCGATGCGCATCGCTTACGGTTTTTATACTCCCGACAGCGGCGAGATCATTGTAGACGGGCAGGTGCGAGATATCCGTTCGCCACACGACGCGATTGCGCTCGGCATCGGCATGGTCCACCAGCACTTCATGTTGGTCGAGACGATGACCGTCGCGGAAAACATCGTGCTCGGCGCCGAACCCGGCAGTGCGTTCGCGCTCGATCTGAAAAGCGCTGCCGCTCAGATCAGGCAACTCTCCGAAGAGTTCAAGCTCGCCGTCAATCCCAACGAACCGGTCGAACATCTTTCAGTAGGCCAGCAACAACGTGTCGAACTGTTGAAGGCTCTGTATCGTCACGCGCGGCTGTTGATTCTCGACGAACCAACCGCGGTGCTGACGCCGCTTGAAGTGGAAGAGTTTTTCGGCATCCTGCGCCGCATGCGCGAGCAGGGCAAGACCGTAATCATCATCACTCACAAACTTTCCGAAGTGCTGGCGATCTCGGATGAAGTCACGGTGATGCGCGACGGCAAAGTGGTTGGCGGCGTGCAAACGAAAGACACGAACGCCGCCGAACTCGCACGCATGATGGTCGGCCGCGAAGTGTTACTGCGTGTTGAGAAACCGGAGCCGCACGTCGGCGATGTGGCGTTGGAAGTACGAAATCTATCGGTATCGACCACGACTGGTGCAAAGCGTGTCGACAATGTGTCTTTTGAAGTTCGCAGCGGCGAGATCGTGGGCATCGCGGGTGTCGAAGGAAACGGCCAGACGGAGTTGATCGAAGCGCTCGCCGGTCTTGTCGAACCGGCACAAATAACAGGCGAGATTCGGGCCGGCGGAAGAAACATCAATAGCCTCGGCGCGCGTGTGCGACGCGAACTCGGCATTGCACACATTCCCGAAGACCGGCATCGTCGCGGATTATTGCTCGACTTTAGCCTCGCGGAAAATTCGATTCTCGGTGTTCATTACCGCCCGCCGATCGCGGCACATGCCGGTAACGTGTTTCTCGACGAAAACGCGATTCAACGCCGCGCGACCGAGATCATCGAAGGCTTCGACGTTCGCCCGCGCAACGCCGCTTTGCCTGCGCGTGCGCTCTCGGGCGGTAATCAGCAGAAGCTGATCATCGGCCGCGAGTATCACGTGAATCCGAAAGTGTTACTCGTTTCACAGCCGACGCGTGGCGTAGATATCGGCGCGATTGAGTTTATTCACCGGCAGTTGGTGGCCTTGCGCGATCAGGGCTGCGCGATCCTGCTGGTTTCGGCGGAGCTGGAAGAAGTGACGAGTCTTTCCGATCGACTGTTGATTATTCACGATGGTCGTATCGCGGGTGAAGTAGATCCAAAGGTGGCGACGTTAGAGGAGATTGGGTTGTTGATGACGAGAGGCCATTAACACACGGATGAAGAC
>DATEHX010000407.1:0-6012 GCA_035279345.1 Pyrinomonadaceae bacterium
GAACGAGCAGGAAATGCGCGTCACAGACGGACAGTTGGCGGAAAGAGACGGCGGCGGTGTGCGTTTCTCGCTGGTCGCGCCACGCACCGGCGAGAACAATACTTCTTTGGAAGCCACACTCGATCGTTTCAGCGCGCGCACTTTGCTCGCACTCTCGCCGCTGAGCAACAACAAACAGCTTACGGCCGACACGGATGGCGATCTTTCAGGACAGATAAATATCACCGGCATTCCAAACGCGATGAGCGGTAGCGCGAATATCACGCTTGGACCAGGCCGGCTCGCAGGCGAGCAGGTCGAAGGCATGGTCGCGCGGGCAACGTTTAATGGACCAAACGTGAATGTTGAAAATGTAGATCTGCGGCTTGTTGCCGGTCACATCGTCGCTAGCGGCAATCTCAACACGACCAGCAAAGCGTTTGACTTTCAGGGACGCGCTGAAAACATTCAACTCGCGCGCCTGACCGCCCTTGCGAACCGGCCCAACCTTGCCGTCAGTGGCATAGCGAATTTCACGGCGCACGTTTCAGGCAGTCTTTCCGACGATTTCTCCGGGTATCAGATCACGTTTGACGGCGAGGGCCGCGACGTCACGATCAATGGGCGCCCTGCCGGCACAGTCGCGCTCACTGGCCGCACGCAAAATCAGCAACTCAGCATTAATTTCACAACCGGCCTGTTGGGCCAGCCGCAGGTTGTCGCCGCGCAGATCAATCTCGCGAGTCCGTCGCTGCCGGCGACGCTCGAAACCACGCTCACGAATGCGGACCTGACGAATCTGTTTCAGATCCTATTGCCAAACACCGCCGTGCGCGTCGCTGGCCGCGCGAACGGACGCATTCGGTTAAGCGGCAACCTGGTGGATGACGACGACAACTTCTCGCTCGCTGGTCTTTCCGGCACGGCTGAGTTTTCGGAATTGAGTTTTCGAGTCGAAGACATTCAACTCGCAGCCACGACGCCGCTCGTCGTTCGCTTCACGCCAAACGAAGTCGCGTTTGACGCCGCGAGATTTACCGGACCCGGCACGAACATCGTGCTTGACGGCACGATCGCCAGCGGCGCTGGCGGACGGCAAAATCTGAACGTCAACGGCGATCTGAATCTGCGTGTGCTTAACGGTGTCTCGCCCGATTTCTTTTCTACGGGAACGGCGGAAGTCGCTGTTCGCATCAACGGCAGTTTCGGAGACCCGCGCGTGATCGGAACGGCGTCGATCAATAACGGTTCTGTTTCGGTGTTGCTCGGTAACGAGCGTTGGACCGTGGCGAATCTTCGCGCTGCCGTCAGGTTTACGGCCAACCAGGCACAGATCGATGCTTTCGAAGGCTCGCTTGGCGGTGGGCGTATTTCAGCAACCGGTGGCGCGTTGCTCGAAGGCTTCACCGTCTCGGCGTTTCGCATCAATCTTCGTGGCACGAACGTGACCGTGCCGTTTCCGGAAGACTTTCGTTCGACTCTCGATGCCGACGTCGAGATCAGAGGCTCTTCACGCGAGCAACTAATCGGCGGCGTGGTGAACTTGCGGCGCACCGAGTACACGCAGGATATCGAGCTCGCGGATCTCATCAACACGCGGCCTGGCGAGTCGATCGAAGAGGGCGCGGAGGTTGAATTGACGCGCACGGCAATATTCGCGTCGTTGCGGGTTGAAGGCCGCAACGCGCTCGTGGTGCGAAACAATCTCGCGGACCTCGTCGGCTCGGTTTCGTTGCAACTCGATGGTCCAGTCAACGATCCGACGATTTCGGGCCGAGTAACCGCTACGAGTGGCACGCTCAACTTCCGTAACGACCGTTACGACATCACGCGCGCGCTGGTCGATCTCCCGCCGGGCCGAAATGCGGATCCGATCCTCAACATCCAGGGCGAGTCGCAGATTCGTGGTTATCGCGTGATCGTGAGTTTGACTGGTCCATTGTCGCAGCCGCAGGCGGTGGTACGTTCCGAGCCAGCGCTGCCGCAGGCGGACGTCGTTTCATTGATCACGACCGGACAGCTCTCGTCCGGCGATACGAGTTCGTCGGTTCTGGCGCAGTCTGAGGTTGGCGCGGCGACCAGTTTGCTGACGGACGCGTTGATCAATGCACCCGCGCAACGAGCCACGAGCAAACTGTTTGGACTCACGCGCTTTGAGATCAGTCCGGTGATCGGCGGCACGACAGGTTCAACTCCAGCCGCGCGTTTGACCCTCGGCCGTCGCATCAGCAAGGAAGTGACTGTTACTTATTCAACCAACGTTACTTCAGATCCGAATCAAATATTGGCGGTCGAGTATCGCGTGTCTGACCGGCTGTCGTTTATCGCGCAGTACGAACAAGCCTCGACGCGACGACTCACTGCGCAGACTAACAACTTCAGTTTTGAGATTCGTTTTCGCAAGCGATTTTGAGCAAGGGGTATGTGAAGGAATTGTTGCCGGAGGCGCCCAACATTCGATTGCTGCTGCTTTGCACAAAGGGAAGAAAACTTCTCGCGCAAAGGCGCAAAGACGCAAAGCACTACCGCGTTTTTAAGGGTTTTCTTTGCGCCTTTGCGCCTTTGCGCGAGAACTTGTTGCTGCTGATTCTCCTGCTGGTTCTCGTGTTTCCCGGCAACGCCGCGGGAAAGACGGCGAAGGATGTGCGGATCGAAGACTACGAAGGCCGCCAAATCACCGCGGTTGAGGTCGTCTTCGAAGGGACGCCGGACAATCCGAACGTTCAGGCTGAGTTTCTTGCGCTGCTGAAAGTCGCGGCGAATACGCAGTTCTCCGCGGTTCGCGTGCGCGATTCGCTACAGGCGCTGTTTGATTCGGGACGCGTCGAGAACGCGCGGGTTGAGGTTGTCGAACAAGGCGCCGCTCGCACGGGACCGGTTGCGCTTCGCTTCGTCATAAAACGACAGGTGCTGATCGGCGACGTGCGGATCGAGTTGGGACCTGTAACCGGAACTCCGATCGCCGTCGACGAACTTCGTGCGCGGCTGAATTTTGTCCAACCCGGAACACGACTCTCGCAACAACTCATTCTGCGCAACGCCGACGAGATTCAGGTCTACTTGCGCGACCGCGGCTACTTCAACGCCACTGTGGAACCGATCGAAAACATGGGTCCGCGCGGGCTTCGCGCCACAATTGTTTACAAGGTCACGCCGGGCGAACAGGCGCGTGTTGAAGCGTTCAATATCAACATCAATGGCTTCGACGCCTCAACCGTGCGCCCTTCGCTCACTTTGCAGCCCGGCATACCTTTCACGCGTGACGATCTTGGCGCCGACGTCAATAAGATTCGCGACGCGTTGATTGCCAAAAACTTCCTCTCGCCCACGCTCGAAGACGCGCGTGTCGAAAGAGATGCAGACAAGAACACGGTCCGCATTGCTGTGACCGGAGCCGTTGGACCTACAGTCAACGTCAAAGTCACGAACTACGAGATCAGCGAGAAAAGCCAACGCGAGTTGTTGCCGGTCAAACGCGAAGGCAACATAGATTACTCGGCGATCGTTGAAGGTGCGCGCCGTGTTCGCAACAAGCTCCAGGAAGATGGCTTCTTCTTCGCCGAGGTGACTGAGATTTGCAGCGTCAGTAATCCACCGGCGGAGTTAGGTCCAAACGGAACGCAGGACACTTGTCAGAACCTCAATCCGACGACGTTAACCGGCCATAACATTGAGATAGAATATCAGGTCGAACGAGGCCGGCGCTTTCGTCTAACCGACATCCGCATCACGGGCACCAACAAACTCACTTACGACGACATCGGTTCGAACCTCAAGACTCAAAAGGCAAACCCGATCGGCTTGATTCCGTTTCTCGGTTACGGGCGTGGCTACACGAGCCTGACGTTGCTCGAACAGGACCGCCGCACCGTCAGGGCGTTCATGCGCGATATCGGTTATCGGAAGGCGGACGTGGAGGTGCTTCAGGGTGTCACCATCAACGGCGACAGTCTGATCATCACTTTCAATGTCACTGAGGGGCCGCTGACGCGTATCGCCGGTGTCGACGTCAAAGGGAACCAGATCTACACCGAGGACAGGATTCGTCAGGAGCTTACGACAATCGTCGGTGCGCCTTATTCGCGATCGCAGGCGCGCGGCGATGCCGATAAAGTGGCCCAACTCTACTCGCGCGAAGGTTACGTCAACGCGCGCGTTGATTTTTCCATCGTGGAACTGCCGCAGAAGGGGGATGAAGAACAGGTCCGGTTGATCTACTCGATCTCTGACGAAGGCGACAAAGTCTTTATCAGTTCGATCGTCGTCAACGGCGTCACCGGAGACCGGAACACGAGGCAAAAAAAACGCGCCGCGATCAGGCGAGCCATTCCGTTGAAGGAAGGCGACGTGTTGCGCGCGGATCGTATCTCGGACGCGGAACGCGAACTCTACTTAACCGATGCTTATCGTCAGGTGATCATTCGCACCGAGGCCGCGGGAGAAACTACCGGCGGTTATCAACGGCGCGACGTGATCATCGACGTGGAAGAGAAACCACCGAACGTGATGGATTACGGCGGCGGCGCTTCGACCGATTACGGCGCGCTCGGTTTGTTTGAAATCAGCAACGTAAACCTGATGAACCGTTTGCGTCAGGGCGCGCTACGTTTGCGTGCGAGCGGCCGCCAGCAACGGGTCCGGCTCGAGTATCTCGATCCGCGCTTTGCTCGTTACAACGAGACGCAGTTTGCACCGCTCGCGGTGTCGGTTGAGTATCAACGCGACTCGACAATAACCCGTTTCTTCCGTTCAGCAATCGATCGCGGCACGATGGGAATCGTGCAGCGTTTGGACGAGGACGGCAATCCGATCGATATCTTCGGCAACTCGGTAAATGAGCCGACGATCAACCGATTCACCGCCGCGGTGGAAACGCAGCGTGTACTCGATCGCAAGTCGCGCACGATCGTCTTTGCTCGTTACAGCTATGAAGACGTTCGCCTTTTGAATCTCGAAAGCCTCGTTGTGAGGCCGATTCTGGAGCCGGACAGCAAGATTCGTCTGTCGCGGTTTGGCATTTCGTTTGTCAGAGACACGCGCGAGCGTTGTGAAAAGGGTTTGTTAGCGCGCAGTCAAAGAGACGACGACGAGCAACCTGGCAAACCCGGTGAGATCTGCCGCTACAACCAGGTCGATGCAACGCGCGGCGGTTTTCTCAGCGTCGACTACGCATTGGCGCTGCGTCAGCTCGGTGGAAACATTTCATTCAACCGTTTTCAAGCGACCTACCGGCATTACTACAAAGCAAGCTGGTTTCGCGACACCGTTTTCGCCGGCAACATGACGCTTGGTTTGGCGAACCTGTTCAATCCGATCGATCGCGACGGCAACGGCCAGATAGACGAGATCGATCGCACGCTGCCGATCAGCGAACGTTTCTTCTCAGGTGGCTCGACGACGTTGCGTGGTTTCAATTTTGAAGAAGCTGGTCCACGCGAAGTCGTAATCCCCGAGGGTGAATTTCGCGACTCAGATAAGAACATCGTGTTTCTTAATCCGTTTACGGTTCCGGTCGGCGGCAACGCGCTCGCGGTTGTCAATCTCGAGGCTCGTGTCCCGCTGACGCGTTCGTTTCAGGTGGTGCCGTTTTACGACGGCGGCAACGTTTTTCGCCGGGTTGGAGACCTGTTTGGCAAGAGCGATCCGGAGCCTGTTCCACCGGGTGACATTCTCGCGGCGATCAGGGCCGTGAACCTGCGCGCGCATTGGAGCCACACGGCCGGGCTCGGGTTTCGTTGGACGACTCCGTTTGGCGGCGCCTTGGCGGTGGATTATGGGTTCCTGTTGAATCCGCCCGAGTTTTTGATTCCGCAGCGTGGTCCGGACGGTATTTCATTTGACGGCACGCCGGCCGTGTTCCGGTTGCACCGTGGAAATTTGCATTTCAGGATTACGCAGACTTTCTAAGATGAAGCAGATTTGGACTGCCAGAAGATTTCTCCCGCAAAGGCGCAAAGGCGCAAAGCGCTACCGCGTTTTGAATGGTTTTCTTTGCGTCTTTGCGCCTTTGCGGGAGAGTCGTATGAAGCTGAT
>DATEHX010000408.1:0-20102 GCA_035279345.1 Pyrinomonadaceae bacterium
TTGTTCGAACAGGTAACGAGTCAGCGCTTCGATGTTCGCGTGTTCAAACATCATGCTCAAAGGAAACTGTCTTTCGATCGCGGTTTGCAGATTCTTGTTCAGCTCCGCGATCATCAGCGAGTCCATCCCGAGATCGAAGAAACCCTGCGTGACGTCGAGCTGCGTGGAGAGTGGCAGTCCCAACACTCTGCACGTTTCGAACTGAAGACGTGCGCTCAGAATCGCGACGCGCTCGGAGGGCAACGCTTGTGTCAGTTGTGCGACAAGGGCTGATGTTGCCTGACTCTCGCTGCTGTGGTCTTGCGCTTTCGGCGCTTCGTCAAAGAAGTCGCTCAGAAATAACTCGCGCTTTGGGGACGGCGAGAAGGTTGAAATGAATTCAGGCCATCGAACGGGTAGCACTCCCACTTGAGTGGCGTCCTCGAGCAGCAACCGTTCGAGCACGCGAAGGCCCGCTTCGGGTTCAATGCTGCCGACTCCTTGCCGGGCGAAGTCCGCGGAGCGCGACGCGGCCATGCCGACCTTGGCCCACGGTCCCCAATTAATACTTAATCCATGCAGACCGAGCGCACGGCGTTGGTGCGCGAGTGCATCCAGAAACGAATTGCCCGCGGCGTACGCCCCTTGGCCCGGACTGCCGAGCAGTGACGAGATGGAAGAGAACAGCACGAAGAAATCGAGATTCGAGTCGAGCGTGTGACTGTGCAGATTCCACGCTCCGTGAATCTTCGGAGCCAGCACTCGCGCAAAGCGATCGTGATCGTAATGACGCAGTAGTGCGTCTTCGAGCACACCGGCCGCGTGGACCACGCCTTTGAGCGGTGGCATCGTCGCCGCGATCTCGGCAAGTATCTGTGCGACCTGTTCCTGGTCGGACACGTCGGCCGCGACAACCCGCACGTGTGCACCTGCTGCTTCCAAACTCGCGATGACTTCGCTCGCCGAGGCGGGCGCGCCGCTCCGCCCGATCAGGACCAGGTGTTTCGCTCCGCGCTGGACCATCCAGGCGGCGAGTTTGAGTCCCAGTCCGCCGAGTCCGCCGGTGATCAGGTACGTGGCGTCCGCGTGCAGCGAAATGTGGTCCATCTCGCGCGCGACATTCTTTCGCCTTTGCAATCTGGCGACGTAACGCGCCGCGTCGCGCCATACAACTTGTTGTTCATCGGAAGCCGAACGTAACTCCTGAAAAACTGCCGACGCGTTGTCATCGTGCGTGGCGTGGTTGACGTCAATCATCGTGCATCGCAGAGAGTGGAACTCGCGTGCGATCACGCGGCCGAGTCCCCACACAGGTGATTGAGCGATGTTGACAGGTCCGCTTGCGGCCGGCTGCGTCCCTGACGTCACTAACCAGAGGCGTAGGCTGTGAGTTAATCCAGCGCGATCGAGCGATTGCACTAAGTGCAAGATGCTCGCGCAACCTTGCGCTGGCTCCTCAACAGCCTGGTCCAAACTCCAAAGATGAACTACGCCGCGCCATCCCTGTGGTTCGTCAGTTGAAGCTTCCGCGAGTAATCGATCGAAGTCCTGCGCAGACGCCGGGTCAATCTCAAACTCGTCTCTTCCGGCGCGTTTGAATGCACGACCGGCACGCACCAGCACACAACTCGCTGCGCCTTCAGTTTCCAAACGCGACTTGACGACTTCTCCGACTCCACTCCTATCCGCAAAGATCAGCAATTTACCTTCTGCTTTGATCTCCTCCTCAGTTGACGGAAGCTCAGACTGACGCCAGTCAATCTCGTAAAGCCACTCGCCCACATCCTCTTTTTTAGCGCGCGCTGCTTCGGGTTGCGGACCACCGCGCACGCGCTGGAGCCGCACACCGTGCAGCTCTAAAACCACATCGCCCAATGCAGTGGTAAGCATCGCGTCCGCAGTCAACACTTCCGGTAACTCATCGAGGGACGTTTTCAACCTCGCATAGCTCCACGCGACGCCTTCTGTTAAATGTTTGCGGCCAACCCTCACACGCTCAACGCCGACCGGCAAGTAAGTAAAGCCTTCCACTTCGCCCGTTCGCGGCGGAAAAGCACACGCGATCACTTGCAAACAGTTGTCGAGCAACAGCGGATGCACACCCGACGCGGCGGCGTCCTTCATGAACGCCGCGTCCAGCGAGATGCCGGCGATCGCCTCACCCGCACGCCGCCACACCTGCTTCACACCCTGAAAGGTCGGACCGTAGACAAGTCCGCGGCGGCTCATCTCACGATAAAAGTCTTCGCCCGTCACGCTCTCGTCGCAACGCTCTCTGATCTCTTCCGGCTCGACGCGTTGCAGACCATCGCCGTTATCTTCGTGAAGGTGCAGTTGCCCGCGCCCGTGCAGTGTCCACGGCGAATGTAGATTGTCACCTTGCTCGCGGCTGAAAAGTTGAAAGCCGAAGGCATGTTCCGACGCTCGTCTAATTACTAGTTGCATCCGGCGTGTCTCGCCATCGCGCAGCGCGAGAGCGCGCGCGAAACTCACATCAAACGGATCAACGCCGGCGCCGTTCGACAACCCAGCCGCGCCGGCCAACGCCATCTCGATAAACATGGCGGCCGGCACAACCGTCCTGTCCTGCACACGATGGTCCAACAGCAGCGGCAGCCTCACCGCATCGATGTCGAATTCCCAGTGATACGTTTCCGTTTCAATGGCGGATGCCATGCAGCGGCCGACGAGCGAGCCCAAACCAGTCGCGTGGACTTCATCGACGCGAGACGGCCGCCGATCGTTACGTGTCTCCTGCTCTTTCAACCAATATCTTTCGCGCTGCCATTGATAGCGCGGCAGCGACACGCAACGCCCGTCCTTCGCCTGCAACGCTTTCCACTTCAGCGGAAAGCCGAGCGTGTAAAGCCGCGCCGCTGACTTCAACATCACGCTGCGCTCATCTTCATTACGTCGCAGCGAAGGCATCGCGGCGCAATCTCCACTGTGCTCGGCAATGCACTCATGAAGAGCACCCACCAGCACCGGATGCGGACTCAACTCTACGAACGTATTGTATCCGGCCGCGAGCATCGCATCCGCCGCGGTCGCGAACTGCACTGTCTCCCGCAACTGCCGTCGCCAATAGTCCGCGCCAAACTCCGCTCCCTCGCAGGCAGTACCAGTCAGCGTCGAAAAGATCGGAATCGTCGCTCCGCCCGCTTCAATGCCGGCGAGAGACGCAAACAACTCATCTCCAAACTCCCACATCTGCCGGCTGTGGAAAGCGTAGTCAACGCGTAGTTCCTGAACTTGTATTCCCTGCGTGCGAAGTGCTCCGGCAACTTCGTCGAGCGCCGCAGTCTCGCCCGAGATGACGCACGAGCAAGGCGCGTTATGCGCCGCGACGTTCACACGTTTTTCGTAGCCCGCGAGAAACGGCGCGACCTCGTTCGGGGGCAGCGCCACCGCCGCCATCTTCCCTTTGCCGGTCGCGCGCTGCATCAGACGACTGCGATGGAAGACAACACGAACAGCATCTTCCAAACTCAACGCTCCGGCGACGTACACCGCCGCCACTTCGCCGATGCTGTGCCCGGCCACCGCGTCGGGCTTGACTCCCCACGCTTGCCACAACGCGGCCAGTCCGACCTGCAACGCGAACAGACACGGCTGGGCCATCTGTGTCTCGGCCATTCGTGACTGATCTTCGCTCGCGGTTAACTCGGCGACCAGCGACCAGCCCGCGACGTGCCTGAACAAACCGTCACACTCTTCCACCGCACGACGAAAGACTTCCTCGTCGCGCAACAGCCGTCGTCCCATGGCCCACCACTGCGGTCCCTGCCCCGCGAACACGAACGCGAGTTTCGCGCGGCGTATCTGCGTCACACGTCCCGTCGAGATTGCCGGATGCGTAGTGCCTTCAATGAAATTTTCGAGACGCGCGGCAAGATCCGCGTGCGAGTTTCCTGCAAGTGCTACGCGATGTTCGTGATGTGTACGCCGCACGGCTGCGGTATAGCAGATGTCACGTAGAGAAACGTCTGCACCGTCCGCAAGCAGGAATTGTTGATACGCCAGGGCCAATGCGCGCAACGCTTCCGGCGAGCGCGCGGACAGAGGCAGGAGTTCGGCCCTATCCTGTGAAACCTGCTCGGCAGCGTGATCTGTTTTCGGAGCTTCGCTAACAACGAGATGAGCGTTGGTTCCGCCGAAGCCGAAGGCATTCACGCCGGCCAGTGCCGGTCCCGTGTGTATGGACCACGGAGTCAACGACGTCTGAACACGCAACGGGAGTTGCGCGAAAGGAATGTGTGGATTCGGTTGCCGATAATGAAGACTCGGCGGAATCTCGCGATGCTTGAGCATCAACACGACTTTTATCAAACCGGCAACCCCCGCTGCCGCTTCGAGGTGTCCGATATTGCTCTTGATCGAGCCAATGGCGCAGACGTTTCCTTCTGATCGATCCGTGGCGAGCACTGCGCCGAGTGCCTGTGCTTCGATCGGATCGCCGAGTGCGGTTCCGGTGCCGTGAGCTTCCACGTACGAGACCTGTCCGGGTGACACATCAGCCTGCGCGCACGCTTCACGGATGAGCGCTTCCTGAGCCCAGCGGTTCGGCGCCGTTAACCCGTTGCTGCGTCCGTCCTGATTGATCGCACCGCCTTTGATCACTGCGTGAATCGGATCGCCATCGGCCAGCGCCCGCGAGAGTAGCTTCAACACCACAACACCGACGCCCTCGCCACGCACAAGCCCATCGGCGCGCGAGTCGAAAGTTTTACAGCGTCCATCGCGCGCGAGGAGTCCGGCCTTGGCATACCAGATGGTCCCTTCCGGTGACAGGATCAGATTCGCGCCGCCGGCGATTGCGAGTGTCGACTCGCCGCTCCACAAACTCCGGCACGCGAGATTCGTGGCCACAAGTGACGACGAACATGCCGTGTCGACCGACATGCTTGGACCACGAAAATCGAAGAAGTGCGAGAGACGGTTAGCGGCGATGCCTCGGGAATGACCGGTGACGGTGTAAAAGTTCACGAGCATCGGATCGTTCATCGGCGTGTCGGCGTAATCGCTGCCCATGATGCCGATGAAGACACCGGTTCTTGTGCCGGCCAAGTTCCCCGGCACTTGTCCGGCGTCCTCCAACGCTTCCCAGGTCGCTTCCATCAAAAAACGTTGCTGCGGATCGAGATGTGGAGCCTCACGCGGAGAGACTCTGAAAAAGTGCGCGTCGAAATAACCGATGCGTTCGAGGAAACCGCCCCAACGCGTGTTCATCTTGCCGGGCACGGATGCGTCTTCGTCATAGAAGCGGTCGGCGTTCCAACGGTCGGCGGGAATCTCGGTGACGGCATCCACGCCGCCGCGTAATAACTGCCACAACTCCGCGGGATTGTTCGCGCCCGGAAAGCGACAAGCCATGCCGATGATAGCGATCGGCTCAGTGCTCATGCTGGTCCACCTCCCTGTTCATCGATCGCGCGAGTTGAAGCGGGACAACGGCGAACAATCGCTCCTCCTCGAATAGTCGCTCCAGCTCTTCAGCTACTCGCTCTTCGTACTCCGCCGGCAACACGCTCCGCTCCTCGCCCAACTTCATCAGCAATCGTTCGAGGCTCAACACCAGCCAATCACCTCGTCCGAAGAACTCACCTAATCGCGTCCGGTTGTGCAACCACAGGTGGACGCAACACGCTGCGGCTTCCAACACACAGTAGCGCTCGGCCTGCTCGAACAGTTCCGGTGAACGGCTGTAGTCTCGGCCTAGTCGTGCCGCGAGTTCTCGTTGTTCGTCATCGGCGGCCTGGCGTTGCGCGAGCACGCGCTCGACTTGGGCCACGAGCGTTCGTTGTTCGAGCTGGCGGAGTTGCTCGAGCGCGAGTTCGAGGCCGTTGAGGAAGTCGTCGCGTCCGCGTGTGTAGACGCTTAAGGCATTGGGATCGAAGTCGGACAAGGGATGATGCAGATCGAAAATGGAGGCAAGACGTGTTTGCAGCGCGGAAGTATCAACAGCCGCAGGTGCTCGTTGCTGCGCGAGGTCGCGCAGATGCACGCCGATCGTCGTCAAGTTGAGCAGTGGACCGGTGTGGAAGATACTCAGCACCTTGTTGTCGCGGAGCAATTTCTGAAAGATGCCGTGCCAGTGTTCTTCGCGTAAGTAATGTCGCGCGCCCAACACCACGCCCAACCGTTCAATCGTCTCTTCCAGACTCTGCGGCACGTAATACTTCACCACCGCCGAATACAACCGCATCTGTTCCGGCGTCTGTTGCACCGCACGCGCGCACGCAGTCGTCAAACAGTCTCCGATGAGTAGATCGATGAAGGCTTCAACCAGTGTTCGGCGTACTTGCGGCAACGCGGTAACGCGACCGCCGTAAAGCTTGCGCGTTCGCGCGAAGTCAAGCGTTGTGCGCAGAGCAGTGTCCGCGGCGCCGAGAGCGAGTGCGGGAATGATGACGCGAGTGAGTTGGAAGGCTTTGAGCGTTTGTTCGAGTGCCGTTCCTTCGGCGCCGATCAGTGAGCTTTCATTAACGAAGCTTTTCTTAAAAGATACTCCACTAAAGTCAACACCTCTGACGCCAAGCGTCTTGATGCGCGGCAGGTGTTTGAAAGAACGCGGATCGAGAGCATTCTTCTCTACCAGAAACAGTGAGAACCCGCGCGGTCCACCACTATCTACGGTTCGCGCAAACACCGTGAGCGCGGCGCCGCGCGTCGCGTTGTTGACGAGCCACTTCTCACCCGAGAGTTGATAACCGCCTTCCACTCTTACAGCCTTGACCTCCGTCGCCATGACGTCTCCGCCATGCGACTTCTCGTGATATGCAAGGGCCACTTGCTTCCCACTCATGACGATCTCTGCGAGCTTCTTCCGCTGTTGTTGCGAGCCGCCCGCCCAAACATTCACGGCGCCGAGATATGACTTGGCATGGGCCACGATAATGCTCAAATTGCGGCGCGCAACGACACGTAGTAGTGCGACGAGTTCTTCGTAGGAGCGCAACCGCCCGCCGCATCGTTCGGGCACGTAGTACCGCGGCAATCCCCATTCATTCAACAACGCGCACGCGCGCTCCGGATACTCTTCCATCTCGTCGAGTTCCACGGCCTGCGCGAACGAGAAAAGGTTGCGCCCGTCGTGCGGGTCACCCAAGTTTCGTTCA
The DNA here is from genome assembly GCA_035279345.1 of Pyrinomonadaceae bacterium. Taxonomy (GTDB): domain Bacteria; phylum Acidobacteriota; class Blastocatellia; order Pyrinomonadales; family Pyrinomonadaceae; genus PSRF01. Next base: position 7,098 of record DATEHX010000408.1, read on the forward strand.
AGCTCCTCGGCCTTGCCGTATTGCTCCGGTAGTTGCATCTCGCTTCTTTAGTTACCCGACAGCTTTGCCACAAGAGGCACAAGAAGCACAAAAGGCACAAATCGTATTAGCGGAATTTTGTGCTTCTTGTGGCTATCTCTCGGCGCTCAGGCGGCGGGAGAGTGTCTCGATCGTCGGGAAGTCCCAGAGCAGGGTCGCCGGAAGCGGGCGCTTGAGGTAGTCCTCGAGATCGCCCGACAGACTCACCGCGTCTATCGAGTTGAGACCGAAGTTGGTGAAAGGCTCCTGCACGTGCACGTCTTCGGGATTGACTTTCATCAACACTGCCAATTGTGAGATCAGCCAGTGCTGTATCTCTTCAAAGCTCGCGCTCTTCTGTGTTTCACCAACCATGTGCTCGTCGCTCACCATATTTTTCATCCTTTATTCTTTCCGCTGTGCGAGTTGAAGCGGGACGACGGAGAACAACCGCTCCTCCTCGAACAGTCGCTCCAGCTCTTCAGCTACTCGCTCCTCGTACTCCGCCGCTAATGCGCTCCGCTCCTCGCCCAACTTCATCAGCAATCGCTCAAGACTCAATACCAACCAATCACCTCGCCCGAAGAACTCACCCAACCTTTCGCGATTGTGTAACCACAGGTGGACGCAACACGCTGCCGCTTCCAACACACAATAGCGCTCCGCCTGTTCGAACAGTTCAGGTGAACGGCTGTACTCGCGGCCAAGTTGGACTGACACTTCCCGCTGCTCGTCGTCGGCCGCCTGGCGTTGCGCAAGCACGCGCTCGACCTGGGCCACGAGCGTTCGGTGTTCGAGTTGGCGGAGTTGTTCGAGCGCGAGTTCGAGGCCGTTGAGGAAGTCGTCGCGTCCGCGTGTGTAGACGCTCAAGCCATTCGGATCGAACTCGGCCAGCGGATGATGCAGATCGAAAACGGATTCGAGACGTGTTTGCAGCGCGGAAGTATCAACAGCCGCAGGTGCTCGTTGCTGCGCGAGGTCGCGCAGGTGCACGCCGATCGTCGTCAGATTTAGCGCCGCATTGAAATGGTATCTGACGACCACATTGTCCCGCAGCAGTTTCTGGAAGATGCCGTGCCAGTGTTCTTCGCGTAAGTAATGTCGCGCTCCCAACACCACGCCCAACCGTTCAATCGTCTCTTCCAAACTCTGCGGCACGTAATACTTCACCACCGCCGAATACAAGCGCATCTGCTCCGGCGTCTGCTGCACCGCACGCGCGCACGCGGTCGTCAAACAATCTCCGATGAGTAGATCAAGAAAGGCTTCAACGAGTGTTCGCCGCACCTGTGGCAACGCGGTAACACGAGCGCCGTAAAGCTTGCGCGAGCGCGCGAAGTCGAGCGTTGCGCGCAGCGCAGTATCGGCGGCGCCGAGTACGAGTGCGGGAATAACGGCGCGCGTGAGTTGGAAGGCTTTGAGTGTCTGTTCGAGCGCGGTCCCTTCACCGCCGATCAACGATTCTTCACTCACGAAACTCTCTTTGAACCTGATGCCGCTGACGTGTGCGCCACGAACCCCGTGCGTCTTGAGGCGCGGCAGGTGCTCGAACGACTGCGGGTCCAACGCGCTCTTATCTACCAGGAACAAAGACAGACTACGCGGTCCTGCTTCGTCGCGCGTGCGCGCCATGACCGTCAACGCAGCGCAGCGAACGGCGTTTCCGATCAGCCACTTCTCGCCTGAGAGTTGATAGCCGCCATTGACCTTCACGGCCTTAGTCCCCGTCGCCATGAAGTCTCCGCCGTGCGACTTTTCGTTGTACGCGAGAATGATCTGCTTTCTGTCTTTGAGAAGTTGGGCCACCTTCTTTTTCTGACAATCCGTGCCACTGACCCACGTCGCGGCCGAACCGAGCAGCGACAGGATGCTGTAGGCAAATCCGACTGTGAAATCACGACGCGCGACGACGCGCAACAGTGAAATGAGCTCCTCGTAAGAACGAAGACGCCCGCCGCACGCCGCGGGTACGTAGAAATCAGGCAAGCCCCACTCGTCAAGCAACGCACACGCGCGGTCCGGGTATTGTTCCAGCTCGTCGAGCGCCACGGCCTGCGCCAACGAAAGAGGGTTGTGCCCGTCGTGCGGGTCACCCAAATATCGTTCAAGCACTTCTGCCATGCCGTATTGCTCCGGTAGTCGCATCTCTTGACAGATTTACAGAATGGACAAGATGGCGAGTTGGAAAGGGACGATCGAGAAGAGCTGTCGTTCCTGATACAACCGCTCCAACTCCGCCGCCACGCGCTGCTCGTGCTCGGTTGGCAAAATGGCGCGCCGCCGGCCCAGCTTCATCAACAACCGTTCAAGACTCAGCACCAGCCAATCGCCTCGCCTGAAAAATTCCCCTAACTCTTCGCGGTTATGCACCCACATGTGAACGCAGCACGCCGCCGCTTCGAGCGCGCAGTATTTCTCTGCTTGCTCGAACATCTCCGGCGACTTGTTGAAGCCGTTTTCGCTGAGTGACGCCGCGACGCACTCACGCTGGCGCTCAACTTCAATCATGATGGATTGCGTGCGGTCGATGATGAGCTCAAGCGTTGCGTCTTTCGATTCGATGGACGAAAGTTTTTCGAACGAGAGCTTGAGCCCTTGCAGTACGGAATCGCGTCCCCTGTTGTGAAGCTCGAGTGCGGCCGTGTCGAACTCCGGCAGTGTTTGTGTCAACGAAAAGATGCGCGCGAGCCGGCCAGACAGCTCCGTGTTTTCCGGTTCGACGCGTCGCGTGAGTTGTCCGAGTTGTGCGCCGATCGCGTGCAGGTTCACGGCAGTGCTGCCGTCGAACAGACTCAGAATACCGTTGTCGCGGTAAATTTTTTGAAAGACCCCGTCGCAATGTTCCTGCCGCAGATACTGGCGCGCGCCCATGACGACTGAAAGACTCTTGAGGATCTTCTCGACCGTCGTCGGCACGAAGAACTTAGCGATCGCGGAACGCACGCTCATCTGTTCCGGCTCGACGTGTATCGAACGCGCGGAAGCAATACTCAGACATTCGCAAATCAAAACGTCGATGAAAGCGTCGCACAGTAGTCTTCGGGCGTGTGGAATCGCGAACACCGAATCGCCGTAGAGTCTGCGTGTAAGCGCAAAGTCCATCGTGATCCGCAAAGCCGTGTCGGCGGCTCCGAGCGAAAGACCGGTGATGACGGTGCGTGTGAGCTGGAACGCTTTAAGCATGATCTCCAGCCCCGCTCCGATTCGGCCGACGACGGCATCTTCAGGCAGGACCATGCGATCGAAACTGATGCCGCTGATGTCGGCGCCTCTGATTCCGTGTGTCTTGATCTTCGGCAGCGTCTTCCAGGTTGAGCGCGCGTCGTTATTTTTCTCAACGAGAAAAAGCGAGAAGCCGCGCGGGTCTGAGCCGTTGCCGGTTTTAGCGAAGACCGTCAACGCGCGGCCGCGTGTGGCATTGTTGATGAGCCACTTTTCACCACTCAACGTATATCCGCCGGCGGTGCTCGTGGCTTCAGTGTCCGAAGCCAGCAGATCGCTGCCATGCGATCGCTCCGTGAGCGCGAGTGCGACTTGCGAGCCGCTTCTGATGATCTCTACGAGTCGTCGCCGCTGTTCGCCGGAGCCGCCGACCCACACCGCGACCGCACCGAGGTAAGTCTTGCCGTGAGCGATGGCGACCGTCAGGTCGCGCCGCGCGATCATGCGCAGCACGGCGATGAACTCCTCGAAAGATTTTAGTTCTCCTCCGAGTTGTGAAGGGATGTAATGGTCCGAGACTTTGAGCGCGTCGAGAATCTCACACGCTTGCTCCGGGTACTCCTCCCGCTCGTCGAGAGCGACGGCATTGCCGAAAGAGAAGGCGTTGCCGGGCGCGAAAGGATCGCCGAGCCGCTGTTCGAGCGATTCGGCCGCGCTGTATTGAGGGAGGGTCCGTGTCTGCATTGTTAGTAGAAGGCTTTGCAAAATTTCTCCCGCAAAGACGCAAAGTCGCAAAGCGCTACCGCGTTTCTAAGGGGTTTCTTTGCGTCTTTGCGCCTTTGCGGGAAAACTTGTATTAACCGACGCGCCTGTCAGGTACGCTTTGCGACATTCCTGACGCTTTATCTTGCCGCTCGAAGTCTTCGGCACACCGCCGACCTTGAGCAGCACTAACTCGTATACGTGAAGGCCGAAGTAATCCGCGACCGCCCGCAGCACGGCGGTCTTCAGCGACTTCCATTCCTCGGCTGGAAGGTGTCGGGTCAAACGGTGGTCCAACTCCGCGGCGATAACCAATTGCTCTTCGCCTTCGACCTCTACCGAGAATGCGGCTGTGGATCCCGAACGTAATGCTGAGTGGCACTGTTCGACCGTCTGTTCGATGTCCTGCGGATAGTGATTGCGGCCGCCGATGATGATCAGATCTTTGAGGCGTCCAGTGATGAACAACTCTCCGTCCTTTATAAACCCCAGATCGCCCGTGCGAAGAAATGGACCATCGCCCGTGTCGGCCAGACGCGCTCTAAAGATCTCTTCGGTCAACTCCGGGCGGTTCCAGTAACCCTGCGCCACGCCTTCGCCAGACACCCAAACTTCACCGACTCTTTCGTTCGCACATTCCGTCAGGCTTGAAGGCTCGACGATGACGACGCGCGTTCCCAGATCCAATCGGCCACTGCTTACAAGCGTTCTGACGTTCCGCGGATCGCTGACAGCAGACGCTTCGACAAGTAAATTCTCTTCGAGCGGCGCGGATTCGAGTTTGCACGTGACAGGAATCCGCGCTTCTCTGCCTCCGGCCACTTTCAGCGTGGCTTCGGCTAGCCCGTAAGCCGGATAGAACGCATCCAGGCGGAAGCCGCAGTCTTCAAAGCTCGCGGCAAACCTGCGCAACGTCTCCTCGCGAATCGGTTCCGCGCCGTTATAAGCAACGCGCCAGCAACTCAGGTCCAGACCGCTGCGCTGTTCGGGGCGAATCTTGTTCACGCAGTGTTCGTAAGCGAAGTTTGGACCACCGCTGTGAGTTGCGCGATAACGTGAGATAGCCTGGAGCCACCGCAGCGGGCGTTGGAGAAACGAGGTTTGCGGCATCACGTAACCCGTGAAGCCGCCGAACAGCGGTTGAACGATGCCGTCGATCAGCCCCATGTCGTGATAAGCGGGAAGCCATGTGACAGAGACGCTCGCGCGCGTGTGCTCGAATCCGTAGTGAATGTAAGCGGAGTTTTCGAGGAGGTTCCGGTGGCTGACCATCACGCCTTTCGGAGCACTCGTGGAACCGGACGTGTACTGCAAAAACGCGAGGTCGTCAGGCGCGATCCAGGTTTCATCCCAATCCTCCGCACGCGCGCGATCGATCTTGTCAGTGGCGATCCAACGCAAATGCTTGAACTCTTCGTCGCGTGCAAACAGCGGCGCAACCTTCTCGAGTATCGGCGTAGTCGTCAGCACGAACTTCGCTTGCGAGTCGGCCAGAATAGCTTGCAACTTCGGCAACGTGATTTCAGGCCGCGCGGGATGCGGCGGATAGGCCGGAACGGCGACGACACCGCTGTAAAGACAGCCAAAGAAAGCGGCTACGAAATCGAGCCCCGGTGGATAGAGCAACAACGCGCGCTCACCCCGCGCGTGCAACCCGGCGCCCACGGCGCGCGCGAGTAGATCGAGTTCGGCGTAGTTGACGCGCGCCTCTTCCCGCTCGCCATCGCCGAGATACACGTAAGCCGTGCGCGCGGGCTCATCCGACGCGCGCTGCCGGAGTATTTCGTCTATCGAAGAGGTTTGGACTTTCAATTCCACTCGATTTCTTATCGCTTATTCATATTTCAGCGCGATCAAGGGATTAACTTTGGTCGCTCTGCGCGCGGGGATATAACTCGCGACTAAAGCTATGGCCACCTGAAATACCGTTATCGCTGCGAACGTGGCGAAGTCAGTCGGACTGATCCCGTAAAGCAGTCCGGCGAAGAAACGCGTCAACGCAATCGACGCCGCAAGGCCGATGCCCAACCCGATGACGGTCAAAAACATTCCCTGCCTGAGAATCAGTTTGAGCACGTCGCCGCGTTGTGCGCCGAGCGCCATCCTGATGCCGATCTCGCGCGTGCGTTTGCTGACCGAGTAAGCCATCACCGCGTAAAGACCCACGGTCGCGAGCGCCAACGCCAGCAGACTGAAAATAGTTAAAAGGATCGCCGCGAGCTTCTGCGGTATGAGGATGAAACTGAGCGCGTCCCTCATCGTCAGAATTCTCGCGGGCATGTTCTTATCCAGCGACTCCACTTCACGACGGACCACCGGTAGCAGCGATGCAGCATCAGTGGAAGTCTTGGCAAACACCGTCATACGCGCCTGGTAATTTTGCAGGAACGGCAGATAGAGATACGGCCGCGGCTCTTCCTTCAGGCTGTAGTACTTACTGTTCTTCACGACGGCGATGACCTTCAGCGGCGTCTTGTTACGAGTGATGCTGAGATGTTGATCGATCGGATTTCCTTCGGGCCAGAAGCGCTTGGCCATTGCTTCGTTGATGATGCAAACACCTGCCGCGTCCTTCGTGTCGAAGTCGCTGAAGTCGCGACCCTGCAATAACGGGATGGACATCACTTGAAAGAAGTTTGGTCCAACGGTGTTGTAATCAATGGCGAGAATCGTGTCGGGCGGAGGTTCGTAGCCCGGAATCTGCACGGCTATCTGTTGCTGGCCACCGCCGCTGAGCGGAACGATGTACCCAACGCTTCCTGACTCCACACCCGGCAGTTTGCCGAGACGTTCGGCGAGTTGCTGGTAGTAGCGCTGTCCGGTTTCCTGATCGTAACCCTGTAGCCCAACGTCCGTGGAGATCGCTAACAGTTTCTCGGGTTCGAAACCAGGATTGCTGTTCTGCGCATTCTGTAAGCTTCTGAGGAAGAGACCCGCGCAAATCAACAGGATGAGTGAGATAGCAACCTGGCCCATCACCAACAGGTTGCGCAAACGCGACTTTTTATAACCCTGCTGCCCTGCCCCATCGTCCTTGAGCGCGGGAAGCAGGTTGACCTTTGTCGTCTGAATCGCCGGCGCCAGCCCGAAGATGATGCCCGTCAGGACGGAGACGACTAAAGCGAAAACGAACACACCATTATTCAGGCTAATGTCGAAGGTGACGGGAATGGGTGTGGGCGGAACGAGATTTACGAGCAGCCTCGTGGCGACGAAGGCCACCACCAGCCCTACGATACCTCCCAACAACGAGAAGAGTACGCTCTCGGTCAGCAGTTGTTGGACCAACCGCGATCTCGTAGCGCCGATTGCCTGACGCAGGCCAATCTCCTTTTGTCGCGCAAGTGCACGCGCGAGCATCAGGTTCGCCACGTTGAAGCAGGCGATCAGTAACACGAGAAACACGACCGCCATCAGTAGCAGGAGCACGCTCGACAGGTTCTTTCTGATTCCGACCGAACCTTCTCCGAGCGGCACAACGGTCGGGCTCGTTCCCTTGTTTGTGTTGGCATAATCCTGGGCGAGCCGGTTAACGATTGGCTGCATTCCGGCTTCCGCCTGTTCGCGACTGACGCCGGATTTGAGCCGCCCGATCACGTTGAGCCAGCGTGCGCCGCGGTCAGTCAGGCGATCTGAACCCGGCAGCACACGAGCCTGCATCATGAGTGGAAACCAAATGTCGGGCGCGAGTCCCACGCTCGTGCCGATGAAACCTTCCGGAGCAACGCCGACAATGTTGAAGGCTTGTGAGTTGATGACGACGCTCTTCCCAACGATCTGCGTGTCGCCGCCAAAAGCGCGTTGCCACATTGCGTGGCTGATGACCGCGACCGGATAAGAGTTGGCGGTTCGATCTTCCTCTGGAGAAAAGGCGCGTCCTAATAAAGGTGTTACGCCGAGGGCGCTGAAATAATTGCCGCTCACGATGATGCCCGCGACGATCTGGTTGTTACCACCGTTGCTCATGCTGACGGGCGTGACTCGCTGTGCGATGAGATCGGAGAAGACCTGATTCGTGTTCCGGTAATCCGCGTAGTCGGGATAAGACACGGCCCCGAAGCGAAGTCCCGGCGAACTCGTGTAAAGCTCGACGAGCTGGTCCTGCTGCGTGATGACCGGCAACGGCTGGAGGAGAATGGCGTCGATCAAACTGAAGATCGTGATGTTCAGGCCGCTCCCCAGACCAATCGAGAGGCCAACCACGATCACCAAGCCGGGGGACTTCCACATCTTCCGCAGCCCGTAACGAATGTCTTGCAGCAAGTTTTTCATAGTTTGATTTCCAACTCTTTTGCTTCGAACATAAGACTCATGCACGTCAGCGCGCCCTCGGCCTTTTGCAACTCGGAGATGTCTGTGGCGACTACGTTGAAGCCTCGTTCTTCGACCAGCGCGCACGTACGTTCGAAGGCGCTCGCCATCAACACCGTGTCGCCGACAGTGATTGTGTTAGCGGCCCAGGATTCGGTCTCCGGTACCTCGAGTATCTCGAATTCGTTGAAAGCGGCGGCGTCAACCCACACCGGATTCATAAGCATCAGTCCGTGGCCGAGGTACGAACAGCCGGTTGAGAGATGTAGACAACCTCTCACGCCCACGGGCCTGACCTGATAGCCGCAGGGCGCGAGTATGTCGCTCAATTGTTTTATGCCCTCGTGGTTGGTGCGACCTGAAAGGCCGACATAAAGCGTGCGTCCGACACGGACCACGTCGCCGCCTTCGAGTGTGGCCGGAGGCGAGAGACGTTTGAGCGGGCGGTGCGACGAAAGCACTTGGACCACGCTCTCAACTTCGTTCGACCTGCACGGCGCGCCCATCGTCGACACAACCGCCACTTCGTCAACCACGACCGCCGTGTCTTGTATGAAAACCGCATCCGGAGCTTCTAACAGGAGTTCCAGCGAAATTACCTGCACACCCATGTTCCTGAGGCACTCGGTATAAGCTTCGTGCTGCCGCGTGGCGACGGCGACATTTAAAGGTTCGCGTTCCATAAACGTCAGCTTGCAATCGCCTATGCTCGGACTCACCCCGCGTGTTAAGGCTGATAGCATTCGTGTCCTCAGGAGGCCGTCATCTTGTCGATTGTGCAAATCCTGTTAAAGACGGCTCGTAGGTTGAAAGCTCGAGTTGTGCGTCGTGCACAATCTTTCCCTGTTCCAGTTTTACGATCCGATCGGCCACGCTGAAGTAGCGATCGTCATGGCTGATCACGAGAATCATCTTGCCCCGCGCCCTGAGTTCCGGCAGGAGATGCAGATAGAAAAATTCCTTGAAGAGCGGGTCTTGATCCGCGGCCCACTCGTCGAAAATGTAAATGGGCCGATCGTCGAGATACGCGGTTAGCAGCGCCAAACGTTTGCGCTGTCCCTGCGAGAGTTCGGTCGTCGAAAGCACGCCATCTGTGACCTTAACTTTGTGGTCGAGTTGCAGCTTGGCGATGTAGTCCTGCGCCCGCTGGTCCAACGTGACTTTGTCGTGACCGAGCAAGTGCTCGAACAGGTGCGGAGTCGAAAACACCATTGAGAACAGTTGCCGATAAGATTCCCGGTTGTGATCGGAGACGAGTTTTCCGTCGAATCTGAGCTCACCCGCTTCGGGGACGTACAGACCGGTGATGAGCTTGGCGAGCGTCGTCTTCCCGCTGCCGTTGCCGCCCACCAGAAACACCAGTTCGCCTTGTTTCAACGTCATGCTGACTGGGCCAAGCAGAAAATCGCCGTCACCGCTTTCGTGTTTGTAGACGTGCGTCACTTCATCCAGATCGAGTTGTTGGCAGGTGGGCACAACAACGGAAGCGCTCTCGTTTTCAGGGCCGGCAGCGAACGATAGTCCGGCCTGTTCGACTTTCGTCAACGAGATGTTGGCATTAGCAAAAGAGGGCATGATGTCGAAGAAGATCGCCATCGGCGTTCGCAGAAAGAGCGCTGCCAACGCGTAGGCGATCAGGGTTTCACGGCTGATGGCCCAAAAGTGCGGCAGGACGAAGACGAGCACGCCGATGTAGACGAAATACACCGCCTGCGAACCCGCGGCGTTGAAGCCGAGTATCTGGCGCCCACGAACGTTGTGCCGCCGGTACGAGTCAGCGCGTGGCTCCATGAGATCGTTGATGAAAGCTTCACGGCGGCGGCGATTCAGCCGCAGTTCCTTCGTTCCGTCGAGTAGCGAACGAATGTGATTGAGTAGTTCGTCGAAATCGTCGCGCGCCTTTTTGAGATGACGCCGGGCTGTCTTATTCACCAACTGCAGCGTGCCCATCGTGAGCATCATGATGAAGACGAAACCCCCGAACACTGCCGGCGAAAGCCAAAAGAGATAAATCAAACAGCCGAGGGCCATCGCGAGATTGACGCAGAAGACCGGAAAGTCGAGGAGCGCGGTGGCGATGGTGGAAATGTCCTGCGTCAGTATCGCGAGGATGCGGTGAGAACCGATCTCTTCGAACTTGCGCAGGGGCACGTTGAACGCCTGGCGGCTCAAACGCATGCGCAATTCAAACGGCACGTCCTGCGAGATGTTGATGAGCAGAAATCTCGAGACAACGTTTGCGAGCACCGACACGACCAGCAATCCGGCAAAGTAAACGGCCACTCTCCAGGGCGCAGGTTGTTCACCTCGCAAAGTGGCATCGAGCAACGCGAGCAATCCCGCGCTGCTGATACCGGCGACGGCCCCAGCCAGGGCGGCGATGATGAAAGTTCGCTTCGAATAGTTAAAGATGAACGAGATTATTTTCATTGTCCGTGCTCTCGTACACGTTGCTCGATGCATTGGGCCAACGCATCAACGTGTGGTTGCTTGAGAATGGAATAGTGGTCACCCGGAAGCTGGTAAACATCAACCCCACCGAGCGCAAGTTCGTGCCAACCGTTCGGCATGTCTTCCGGGTTGGACGCGTCATTTCCCACAGCGCGGAAATACGTGACTCGCCCCGCGTAAACACCCGGGACGTACGCGCGCAAAGCTTCCCTGTTGGTCTTGAAGACACGAAACAGTCGGTGCAGGTGGTCCAACTCCATGCCCGCGGGAACAAGATCTTCGGCCAGCGCCCGTTCGAGCAGGTAAGACAGTTGTTCGTCAAGCGAAAGCTGTTTCACGTCGTCAACGGAACGCGACAGATGTTGCTGAGTGAAGCCCAAATCGATCGCGAAGCCCGCGAGTTGCGACAGATCGTCTTCCCGCTTCATTCCGCCGAAGGCCGACGGCGAGGGTGAATCGATCAACGCCAGCATGTGGACCTCGTCGCCGCACGCTTTCAACTGTTGGGCCATCTCGAACGCCACGACTCCACCCAACGACCAGCCGCCGATACGATATGGACCAGTTGGTTGTACGGCGCGAAGGTGTTCGACGTAGTAGCTCGCCATCTCTTCGATCCGCGTGTGGCTATGATGGATGTCGTGGAGTCCTTTTGCTTGCAGGGCATAGAAGGGTTGGTCCGTGCCTAGTCCGCGCGCGAGGTTGAAGTAACAGAACACGTTGCCGCCTACCGGATGAACGAAGAAGAGTGGAGGCTTGCCGTTACCCGGTTGAATTTCCACCAGTGGCGACCACGAACCGGTGGCTGGTTCGAGTCCGGTCATGAGAGAAAGCAATTCTCCGTCGTTTTCGTCGAGGGCCGAAACGGTTTGCGCGTAGTGCTCCTTTAAATACTGCGCGAGCGCCGCGATGTTTGGAGCGCTGAACAGAGCCTTGACCGGCAGATGCACTCGCAGACGTTGCTCCAGCCGGTTGACGAACACCACGACGCGGAGCGAAGTCCCGCCCAACTCGAAGAAGTCGTCATGAATGCCGACCGTCTCCACTCCCAACACGTCCTGCCACATCTTCGCAAGTGACTTCTCGAGGTTTGTCCGCGGCTCTTCATAATGGGTATCGAGTTGAGACCGCGATCCATCGAGCGCAGGCAGCGCGCGGCGATCGACTTTTCCGTTCGGTGTTAAAGGCAGTTCGTCGAGCGTGATGAACGTTGTCGGGATCATGTACTCAGGCAGACGTTCGCGCAGGTGCTCCTTCAGTGCTCGGGTCGAGAGTTCGTGTTGCGCTTCCATCACCACATAGCCCACCAACAGCTTTTCGCCATGCGCGTCTTCACCCACGAGCACTACGCACTCGCGCACGCCTTCGCACTCCGACACTGCCGCTTCCACTTCACCCGGCTCGATCCGGTACCCGCGAACTTTCACCTGCTCGTCCACGCGTCCCAAGAACTCGATCCGCCCGTCCTCCAGGTACCGAGCCACGTCTCCCGTCCGGTACAACCGTGCTCCGCCCTCACCGCTAAATGGATTCGGCACGAACCGCTCTGCCGTTACTGCTGCTTGGCCCAAGTAACCGCGCGCGAGCCCGTCGCCGCCCGTGTACAACTCGCCCACCACACCCACCGGCACCGGCCTCATCCCGCCGTCCAGAATGTAAATCTGCGTGTTTGAGATCGGCCGCCCGATCGACACCGACTCGCCGATCTTCTGCACCTCTGTCATCCGGTGACAAGCCGTGAACGTCGTGTTCTCTGTTGGTCCATAACCGTTGATCAGCACCGTGTCCGCACTCGCTTCGATCACTCTTCGCACGTGACGTGGTGAGAGCACGTCGCCACCCGCAAGCAGTTGCCGCACTCCGCGAAGGTCGGTTGGACGTTCGTCCACCGTCTGGTGGAACAGTCCCGCCGTCAGCCACAGCGTCGTCACTTCGCCTTCGCGCACCGCGCGTCCTATCTCCTCCAGCGAAAGCGGGCCCGGCGGCGCTATCACTAACCGTCCGCCGTTTAGCAATGCTCCCCACACCTCAAAGGTCGAAGCATCGAACGTCATTGGCGCCAGTTGCAGCAGCACCTGCTCCGCTCCCAACTCGACGTAGTTCGCTCCTCGCACCAGCCGCATCACGCTGCGGTGCGTAACAGCAACACCCTTGGCTTGGCCCGTCGACCCTGACGTGTACATCACGTAGATCAAGTTCTCCGGCGTCGTCGTACTCGCGAGGTTCTCTGCCGGCTCACTCGCAATCGACTCGCGCTCATCGGTGAGACAAACCACCTCTGCCGTTTCTGACAAGACGCGC
>DATEHX010000409.1:0-8731 GCA_035279345.1 Pyrinomonadaceae bacterium
ATAGTGATAGATCAGCAGCGAGTTGCAGAACGAGCGCTTGCCGCCCCAACGCGTCGGAATCACGCACAGGGTTTGGAAGACACCTTTCAATATGTCGTCGTCGAATTCGGCTTCGAGTTTTTCCCACGTCGGGAGACGCGTGGTCATCACCTTCAATCTAGCCAAGGCTGCTTCTTTTGAACTCGTACCGAGTGACGCGCGCCAACGTTCCGGCGCCGCACTCCAGCGCCACTTCAGTATCGCGTCGTTAACAAACTTCCGGGTATTCGCAGGCAAGGCGTTGAGTAGTTCTACGCCATCGCAAAGATTTGTTTGTCCGCCGGGATCGCTCGGATCCGCGGGCCTAACGCAATAGAGCATCAACAGATCCGGACAACCAGGCGCGTACGAACCCTCGCGATGTAAAGGTATGTAGTCCATGCCTTTGTTGACGGTTGCGGTGGTTCCGTCGGCATTGACGGCGTCACGTTCGACCGTCGTGCTGGTACTGTGATGGACCATCGGCGTGATCAACTGGTCGCTCAACGACTCGAAATCCTCGAGAGTTGCTCCCGCGCGAATAACCACAGCGCCATGCTCTTTGAGCGCCTCTCGGACGACGCTAGTCTCGCGAGTACTTACGATGTAAACCTTTTCACTCTGTTGTGCGGCGGAAGGTGTAGACATGGCGTCCCTGCTTTTTTATTTGTGCCTTTTTGTGGCTAGACATGCGCTGCGGTTGAGGCCAGCAGACTTTCTTCAAGTTGAGCGGCGTTGCTGAGGTCTCTCAGGACCACGAGATGCTCAAGACTTTCGAGCACGGCGTCGACGTCGATCCCGAAATCGATCAGACACGCGACCTCGTCAACGCCGATCGCCTTGAGACGTTCGATCATCTTCATACACGAAGTTGGTGTGCCAATCAGCGACGAAGTGCGGTAATAGCGTTCGAACGCAAACGCGGCCATCTGATCGCGAACCTTCTCCGGGTCCTGATCGCGCACGTCAACGTCCAGATTGAGACTCTCCGCGCCTGTTTCGATCAGGTTCAGGTGCGACTTGAGATACTTCGTCAGCGGCGCTCGCACCTTTTGCAACACGGCTTCAGCATCTTCGCCGATGAACGTGTGCATCATCATCACCACTTTGCCGGATCGCGGATCGTGACCGTGTCGCTCGAGCGAGTCGCGATAGAGCTGGATCTTCGGCGTGACCTCTTCGAGCGATTGAGTCAGCAACGCGGTCAGCACATGGCAACCGAGTTCGCCGGCCTTCTCAAACATCTCCGGACCGCCGCTGCACGTGAGCCAAATCGGCAGCTCCGGTTGAATCGGTTTCGGAAAGATTCGGAGTTCGATCTCTTTGCCAACGCCGTCACGTCCAGGGATCGACTGACCGCGCCACAGATCCTGCACTTCCTGAATGCCGCGAAACATCTCTTCCCTTTTCGTTGGATAACGCTCCGGAAAGAAAGCGAAATCGTTTGGCATCCAACCTGACGTGAACGAGACTCCGGCGCGGCCTTTCGAAAGATTGTCGACGACTGACCACTCTTCGGCTACGCGCAGCGAGTTGTGCAGCGGCAGGACCACGCTGCCGGCGCGCAGTTGCACGTGGTTCGTGATGGTTGCGAGCGCGGCGCTCAACACGGACGGGTTTGGATACAAACCCGCTTTTTCGTGGAAGTGACGTTCGGGCGTCCAAACGGCGGTAAGTTCATTCCGGTCGGCGAACAGCGCGCCTTCGCGGTAGAGGCGATACTTGTCTTCACCGTAGACGGCGTTATCGTCAGCGAAGTAGAAGAGACTGAAATCAAGTGCGTTTTCTGGTTGGGGAGGCGGTGCATCGTCGCGGAGATCGAGCCAACCTTTGATCTGAGAGCGCGACACGTGTCCATATCGTTGCAGCTTCGTTCGCTTACGGTCGATCTCCTGTTGCCACTCAGAAAGAGATTCATCGCCGCGAGCGGTAATTGGCAGCGGCAACACGTTCGAAAGCAGACCGACGATCTGTTCCGATCCGTGTAAAGCTTGCGGTCGCTTATCTGCCATCACCTCCAACACTTCAGAACCGGTGTCCCGGTTTTGATTCCTGTAAAAAACTTCTATGCCTGCAATGTCCTGCCGCTCAACCCAAGAGACGTAGTCACGATACGCCGGCGCATCTCCGGCAGACCCATTCAAGACCTCGTCAAACATCAACTCAACTGAGCGCTCATCGAGCAGCACCGGATGATAACTAAGCACGATCTCAAACAATCGCGCGCCCAACCGTATCTCCATCACTCGAAATAGCGGCGCCCGCGCCGGATCGAACTCTCGCCGCGCGTCCATCGCCAACAATTCGTCAAGCTCTTCCGGCTTGTCACCGCGGTCGTGCCGCTCGTAAGCAAGCTTCACCTGCTGCCGCACCACTTGCACCGGCTCATCGAGTTGCGTGAGAAAACACGTGCGCAACATCGTGTGCCGCGCCAGCAAATTTTTCCACGCTTGCTCAAACGCCTCGCTGTCCAATTCACCATGAACCTTCCGGCGCACCTGGACCACGCGCGCGCTGCGCGGATCGTTCAGCACGTCGCGCTGTACGGGTGTGAGATGGTAAACGTCTGCTACGTTTTTCATATTCAATTCTTTAGCCGCAAAGAGGCACAAGAAACACAAGAAAGCAGTTAACGGCTTTGTGCTTTTTGTGGCTATTCGTCGTCCTGATCGGTTTCCTCTAACAGCATCGCGATCTTTTCCAACTCCGCCTGACTCAAACCCGCGAACGGTTGGTCTAAAGCCGCGCTGGAACTGTCGGAACCATTCGCACCGGCGGTCGCGGCCATCGCTAATTCTTGCGCCTGTGAAGGATCGAGGATCGCTGCGAGCTCGGCGATGGTCTGGCTTTGGAAGAGTTGTTGCGGAGAGAACTGCAAACCAGCTTCGTTGATCTTGACGCTGATCTGAATCGCCTTCACGGAATCGCCACCGAGCTCGAAGAAGTTGTCGTGAATGCTGATGCCCTCGATGCCCAACATCTCCTGCCAGATCGTCGCGAGACGTTGCTCGATCTCGTTGCGTGGCGGCACAAACGGCGATTGCAAATCTGCTGGCCGTGCATGCGCCGCGCGCGCAACCGTCGCATTGTCCGCAATGTTAGTAAGATTTGTTTGCGCGAAACTATTGACCTGTTCGATCGAGGCACGCAGGTTTTTCGTCGAAACGATCAGTTGCGCGGGTACATTCGCTGAGAGAATCCTCCGAAAGACCTCAACACCTTCTTCAGGCGCGATGCCCTCGCTCAAACTCCGTTGATACATCGCTTCAGCACCGCTAGCTTTCGCGCCGTTTTCTGCAGCTCCATTCGCGCGCGCGCCCGATCCGGCGAGCAACTTGATCGTTCCGGTTGCATCGTTGACGCGCTTCTGACTGAAGCTGTCAATCACCACACGTTCGACACCGTCTTCATCAAACAACGTGATGTCAAACGTGATCGTCTCGTGGCGCGAGCCACTATCTTTCGCACGAATGTACGCGTGAATCCGGCGCGGCAGCGGTCCCTTGATACGCAGCCGTTTGTAGCCCATCGGCAGGTAATGACCTTCGTTGACCAGATAGTGTTTCGCCGTGCCCGTGGCGCGGTCCAGCAACGCCGGGTGAAGCTTCAGGTAATCCATGTCGCCTTCAAACATCTCGGGCAGTTCGAGCGTCGCCAGGAGTTCTTTGTCGCCAAGATAGACTCGTTGAAGACTCTGCCAACGCGGCCCCAGATCCGGATCGATCTCGTCGTCGTCCCGAATCACGATCTCTTTTTGGTTGCAACGAGCGATGATCGACTTGAGGTCCTCGCGCGCGGGCGGATCGGCGTCGAAGTAACTGAGTTTGCCGATCGAGAACGGTTGCCATTCATCTGCTTCGCCGTTCTCCGCGACGGTGGGTTTGCTGACCACTTTGTACGAGTACTCGCCGCCGTTTTCGTCGATGAGGATGCGCACCTCGCGTATCTCGTCATCGCGCAGCGCGAGTGGAGCGAGAAAGAAGGCGTCGCGAATTTCCAGCGAACCTTCACCGGCACGCTTCTCAACCGCGGCACGCGCCATTTCAAGATATGCAGTGCCGGGCATCACCGCCGCGCCAACGATGCGATGATCGTCGAGCACCCAATGTTCAGTGACGCTGAAATCAGTTTGGTAGATTTCCTCGCCGCTACCACCGTTGGTGATCGCGCGGTGCAAGAGCGGATGACCGTTTTGGTGGTGACCGTTGCCATTGCTGGCTGGATTGCCGCGGACCGGCTGACGTGCGGGAAGTTTCTTACTCGCCGCCTGCTCGGCCGATTTGACGAGCATGCCGACCGACTGCCACGCGTCCCAGTTGATCGAAACCGCGGTACCGCCGTTCGTCGCACGTTTATAGTGTGCGAACGCATCGAGATAAGCGTTGGCGGCGCAGTAATCGACGTTGCCAAAACCTCCGAGGATCGCCGCGCGTGACGAACACATGATGAAGAAATCCAGCGGCGCGTTTTGTAACACGCGATCGAGTACGCGTGTGCCTGCCACCTTCGGCGCAAGCACGTTCTCGGCCATCGCGGGCGTCTTGAGTTGAATCATCCCGGCGCCCGGCACCCCAGCAGCATGAACGACGCCATTGATCTCACCGAATCGTTCGCGTGCCTGTTGGACCACGCCGATCATCTGCTCTTCATTCGTAACATCCGCGGCCGCGAGTAGCACCTCACCTCCGGCAGCCTCGATTGCTTTGATCTTCTCGTGATCAGCCGGCAACGGTGTGCGCCCGACCAGAACCAGTCTTGCGTTAACCGTCTGCGCGAGATACTGGGCAAACTCGAGTCCCATACCTCCCATGCCGCCGGTGATTAGGTAGACACCGCGACCTTTCAACTTCACCGGCGCTTCATCCGCGGCATCGATCTGAATCTGTTCGAAGTCCTGCACCCAGCGATGGCGCCCACGGTAAGCAACCACCCTGTCTACGCTTCCGCTAGCAATCTCCGCGAGCAGATCGTCAACCAATCGTTGCCTTCGCACGGTGTCCGCATCAGCAACCACAACATCAATACTGCGGCACAGAATGTTCTGATACTCCTGCGAGATCACGCGGCACGGACCAAGCAGCGTCGCCTTCTCGGGACACAGTTCCTCCTCGCCGGTTACCTCTTGCAGGTTATTCGAAACGACACAGATGTTGAGTTTCTCTTCAACATGAACATCAGCGGGCGTCAACGTGAGCAATTGATCGCCAAGCGCCTGCGCTAGAAACAGCAGACTATAAAACCCACGCGCCTGCGCATCTTCGACATCTAACACCTGTCCTTCCGGCGTCACATTCCAGAGGTGGAGGATGGTCTGCGGCGTCTCGCTGATCGCGCCAATCTCTTTAAGCAACGCATCGTAGTCAGGACGCGATCCGGGATCGATTACGTACCGTTGGTCATCAATCCTCTTAAATCCCTCTCCGCTCTGTACTGCTATAACCTCGTGGCCCAACTTCTCAAGCCGTTCACTCAACTGCTCTTCAACACCACACTCATCAACAAAGATCAGCCACCTTCGTTTGGATTCATGTTTTGCCGCGGGCGTCTCGGCTCTCCGCCACGACGGCGCATAGAACCAATTCCCAACCTCCGGATCCTTTCGCAACGGGTTCCGTACCGAACCACCCGCTTGCGCCTCGACCCAATAACGCTGCCGCTCAAACGGATACGTAGGCAACGAAATCCGCCTCCGCCGCTCACCGCCGGAAAGCTTCTCCCAATCGACATTCACGTTCGCCAGCCACATCCGCCCGAGCGTCGTCAACATCGACGCCTCATCCGGCTCCTGCTCGTCCGCCCGCCGCAACGAATTAAGCACGACCTGAGCCGCGCCACGTTGCGGATGATGCCGCGAAAGCACAGTCAACGTATTGCCTGGCCCAACTTCCAGCAACAACCGTTCGGGATTGCTGAAGATCTCGCTGATGCCGTCGTTGAAGAGCACTGTCTGACGAATATGCCGCGCGTAATAACCCGGATCGGTTGCCTCTTCAGCCTTGATCCAATCTCCCGTGACGTTCGAAAGGTACGGCATCGACGGCGCACTCAACTTCGCTTTCGAAACCGCTTCAACAAACTGCTGAAGAATCGGTTCCATCATCGGCGAATGAAACGCGTGTGAAGTTTGCAGCCGCCGCAACATCAACCCCTGTGGCTTCAACTCAGCTTCCAGTTCATCGATCGCTTCGTGCGTTCCCGAGACCGTACACAATCCCGGCGAATTGATCGCCGCAATCGACAGCGAAGGCCGCGACTCGATCATCGCGCGCAACTTCTGCTCCGGCAGCGAAACCACCAGCATCGATCCTGAAGGCAAACCCTGAATCAGCTTCCCGCGCAGCGCCACAAGCCGCAACGCGTCTTCGAGTGAGAACACTCCGGCCAAACACGCCGCGACGTATTCGCCGATGCTGTGACCGATCATCGCTTCCGGCATGACGCCCCAATGCAGCCACTGTTTCGCCAGCGCGTATTCAGTGACAAACAGCGCCGGCTGCGTCACAAACGTTTGGTTGAGTTTCTCTTTCGCTTCGTCGAGTGCTTCATCGCTCGGATAAAGCACGTCGCGAAGGTCGAAACCGAGATGCGTTTTTAGAATCTCCGAGCACTTATCGATCTGCTCGCGGAAGATCGGTTCCGCCTGGTACAACTCCAGTCCCATGCGCACGTACTGCGCGCCCTGGCCCGGAAACAAAAACACGACCGGACGATTCTTCGGCTCCTGAAGACTCGTGAAAACACGCCGCGCATCGAGCGTGTCCAACGCGCGCACCGCGTCTTCCATGTCGCGGCAAACCACCACGCGCCGGTGGTTCAACTTCTTTCGTCCCACTTGAAGCGTGTGGGCCACGTCAGCCAGATCGAGCTGCGGATTATCTTTCAAATACGCGTGCAGATTTAGCGTGGCTGTATCAAGCGCCGTGCTCGTGCGTGCAGCAAGCGGCAACAAATGCCAGTTGCGTTTTGACTCTGACGCAACCGCTTCGGGCGCTTCTTCGAGCACAACGTGCGCATTCGTGCCACCGATGCCGAAAGAGCTCACACCCGCGCGTCGCGGATCGCCGTTGCTGCTCTTCCATTCAGACAATTCCGCGTTGACATAGAACGGACTGTTCGCGAAATCGATCCGCGGATTCTCACTCTCAAAATTAAGACTCGGAGGCAGTTGCCGGTGCTTGAGCGCGAGCACTGTCTTGATCAATCCGGCCACACCAGCCGCTGCGTCGAGGTGTCCGATGTTCGTCTTCACCGCACCGATCGCGCAGAACCTCTTCGCCTCAGTGCCGTTGCGAAACGCGCGCGTGAGCGCCTCGACCTCAACCGGATCGCCGAGCGCTGTTCCCGTACCGTGAGTCTCAACGTAAGTAATCGTTTCGGGATTCACACCGCTCACCGCATGTGCTTCAGCGATGACCTCTGCCTGGCCATCGACACTCGGCGCGGTGTAACCCACCTTCAGCGAGCCGTCGTTGTTAACCGCCGAACCTCTAATCACGGCGTGAATAGTATCGCCGTCGTTTAGCGCGTCGCTCAGTCGCTTCAACGCAATCACCGCGACACCATCGCCCTGCACTGTTCCCTGTGCTTGCGCGTCGAACGCACGGCAATGACCATCAGGTGAATAAATTCCGCCGTCGAGATACGTGTAACCATTCTTCAGCGGTACTGTGATCGTGACGCCGCCGGCCAGCGCCATGTCGCATTCAAAATTGAGCAGACTCTGACACGCCGTGTGCACCGCAACCAGCGACGTCGAACACGCCGTCTGGATCGTCAAACTCGGTCCTTTGAGATTCAACTCGTAGGCGACGTGCGTGGTGAGGTGATCGCCCCGGTTCTGCACCGAGGCCTGCAACAGACCAACCGAATCGAGCAGGTCACGATTCGACATCAGGTTCAACAGCAGGTAGCTGTTCATGCCCTCGCCACCGTAAAGACCGATCGCGCCTTTGTAAGTCTCCGGGTCGTAACCCGAGTCTTCGAGAGCCGTCCACACACACTCCATGAACAAGCGATGTTGCGGGTCCATGATCTCCGCTTCACGTGGCGTGAAACCAAAGAACGCCGCGTCGAACATGTCGCCATGTTCGATCGCGCCTTTCGCTTTGACGAAGTTCGGCGAACTCAGCCGCGACGCTTCAATACCGGCCTTTTGCAGTTCTTCGTCGCTGAAAAACTTGATTGATTCAACGCCGTCGCGCAGGTTGTGCCAGTATTCCGCGATATTGTTCGCGCCGGGAAAGCGTCCGGCCATCCCGATGATGGCGATGCCCTCTATTTGGTTCGTGTTGTTGGAACTCATCAGCCCGTCCTTGAGTGAGCGTTATGCCTTTGCACAGAAAATTGTTTTGCGAGTTCTTTCTCGCGCAAAGGCGCAAAGACGCAAAGCGCTGCCGCGCTTCTAACAGATTTTCTTTACGCCTTTGCGCCTTTGCGCGAGAAAGATTCTTACCGGCGCATGCTGACTGCCTGTCTGCGGCGCGCAGCGCGGTCCATGACTTTTTCGAATGTGGGTTTGTGGCCGTTGGTTTCGCTGAAGTATTCGGCGAGCGCACTGATCGTGGGTTTGGCAAACATCTCCACGATGGAGATCTTCTTGTCGAAGAGTTCGCTGAGTTTGTTGTGCACCTGGACCATCAGCAGCGAATGTCCGCCCGCGTCGAAGAAGTTGTCGTTGACGCCGATGCGATCAACGCCGAGCGCTTCCTGCCAG
>DATEHX010000410.1:0-4811 GCA_035279345.1 Pyrinomonadaceae bacterium
CGCCGTTGCCTTCGCCATACTCATCTTGATACTGCTGTTTCGGCCCTCCGGACTTCTCGGTACGGTCGCTCAGGAGAAAGTTTAAGGACAACGAAGAGTGCCTCGGTACCTGCGCAATCTCATCATTGCCCTGATCGTCATAGCCGCTCTTATCGGACTGGATTTCGTCTTCCAGGGACGAATGCTCAATCCGTACTTCGTGCGTATCCTGATGCTTTCCGGCATCGCGATCACGCTGGCGGTTTCACTCAACCTGATCAACGGATTCACCGGACAGTTTTCGATCGGCCACGCGGGTTTCATGGCCGTCGGCGCCTATTCGTCCGCGTATTTCTCCGTTAATTACGGCATGAACCTGGCCAACTCGCTGGGCGGCGGTAAGCTCGGTTGGGTCGTGGCGTTAACGCTTTCGACTTTGATCGGCGCGGCTGTGGCCGGACTCGCGGGTTTGGCTGTCGGCATTCCGTCGCTGCGTTTGCGCGGCGACTATCTCGCGATCGTCACGCTCGGTTTCGGACAGATCATCGTGGTCTTTCTGAACAACATCGAGGCGGTCGGCGGCGCGCGCGGTTATTCCGGAATCCCGATTGTTAAGAGTTTTTTCTGGATCTTTTTGGTCGCCATTCTGACGATCGTGATCGTTTACAACATCGTCAATTCCGCGTTCGGCCGCGCGTTGATCTCAATTCGTGAAGACGAGCTCGCCGCTGAAGCGATGGGTGTCAACACAACGCGCTACAAAGTGTTGGCTTTCGTCATCTCTTCCGCGATGGCCGGTGCGGGTGGCGTGCTGCTGGCTCATTTCGATGGTTACCTGAATCCGAAGTCGTTTGAGTTCATCAAGTCGTTCGAGATCCTGATCATGATCATCCTGGGCGGACTCGGATCGATCGTCGGCTCGATTCTCGGCGCGATTGTGTTGACGGTTTTGCCCGAAGCGTTACGCGGCTTTGCCGAGTACCGCATGGTGATCTATTCCCTGCTGCTGATCATTCTCATGATCGTGCGGCCGCAGGGCTTGCTCGGATCGGCTGCGCCTCTCAAAGCATGGCGCAAACGTGCGAAACGCGCAGCGGAAGCGGCAGGCGGTGGTCCAGCCGCGGCACCGACAAACCCGTCCACTGTCGCAACGCAACCGGAGCGGCCGGCGCCAGGAGGTGAGAACCTGCGATGAGTACCAACACCAATGGCGGCCGTGAAGTGATCCTGCAAACTGACAAAGCCACGATTCGTTTCGGCGGACTCTGCGCCGTCAACGAACTGGACATGAGCGTGAGGCGTGGCGAGATATTCGGTCTTATCGGTCCGAACGGCGCGGGGAAGACCACGATCTTCAACCTGCTCACCGGCGTTTACCAGCCCACGTCGGGAAATATTTATTTTGACGGCCAGCGAATCGACGGCTTGCGTCCTTATCAAATTGCCGGACGTGGTGTGTCGCGAACGTTTCAGAATATCCGGCTGTTCCCCAGCATGTCGGTTCTCGAAAACGTGATGACCGCATGTCACATTCACATGGGCCAGAAGCTGTTCGACGCCGTGCTGCGAACGCCGCGTTTTGCCCGCGATGAAAAGAAGCATCGTGAATACTGTTTCGAACTGCTGGAGATTTTTGACCTGGCGCGAGTGAGCGACGAAGGCGGCACGAGTTTGCCTTACGGTTCGCAACGCCGGCTCGAGATCGTGCGCGCGCTCGCAACGCGGCCAAAGTTGTTGCTGCTGGACGAACCAGCCGCGGGCATGAACCCCGCGGAACAGGAAGACCTGCTGCACCTGATCAGAGAGATCAGAGATCGTTTCGACCTGACGATTCTGCTCGTCGAACACAACATGAAGGTCGTGATGGGCGTCTGCGAGCGAATCCAGGTGGTCGACTACGGAAAATCGATCGCGCTCGGACTGCCGCAAGAGATCAAGAACGACCCCAAAGTGATCGAGGCGTACCTCGGAGACTAATAGGACTTATAAGTCTTATTGGTCGTATAGGACCTATGCTGACCATCGACAACGTTTCCGTTAACTACGGCGCCATCGAAGCGCTGACCGGCATCTCGCTCCACGTCGAACAGGGCGAAGTTGTCACGCTCATCGGCGCAAACGGCGCGGGCAAGACGACGACGTTGCGCACGATCACCGGTTTGCTCGAACCACGCTCCGGCAAGGTCACGTTCGAAGGTCAGGACATCAGCGGTCACCCGACCCATAAATTAGTCGCGCGCGGCATCTCGATGTCTCCCGAGGGACGCGGCGTGTTTGCGAATCTCACGGTGTGGGAAAACCTGCAAATGGGCGCATACCTCAGCAGAAACAAGTCGCAGATCGCCGCCGACATGGACCGCGCGTTCAGAATGTTTCCGCGTCTCAAAGAACGCGAATCACAAAAGGCCGGCACGCTTTCCGGCGGCGAGCAACAGATGCTTGCAATGGGCCGGGCGTTGATGTCCAATCCGCGTTTGTTATTGCTCGACGAACCGTCGCTCGGACTCGCGCCACTCGTCGTGCACACGATTTTCGAAGCCATTGATGAGATTAAGTCTAAAGGGACGACGATTCTTCTCGTCGAGCAGAACGCCCACGCTGCGTTGGGCCACTCCGATCGCGCTTACGTGCTCGAGACCGGAAGAATCGTCATGGAAGGTCCATCGAAGGATCTGGCCAACGATCCCAGGATAAAAGAAGCATATCTCGGTGAGTAGATCACGCCCCCAAGACCACCTCAATTCCAAACCTCCCACGCCACGCTCAAAAACTCTTAAACTGCGAAACATACTATTGCCGGCGATCATCGTCGCGCTGGCACTGGCGTTTTCGTGTTCGCGAAAGCCGCAAACTACTGAAGAACCAAATCGCGGCACGCTCAAGATCGGTTACTTCGGCGATCTGACTGGTCCAACTTATAACTTCGGCCAGTCAGCCATGAACGGCGTGCTGATGGCCGCGGCGCAAGTCAATCAATACGGCGGCATCAACAATCGCCAGATCGACGTAGTGATCCACGACGATCGTGGCAGCGCTGAAGAAGCGGCACGGCTCACCGGCAAACTGATCGAGCAGGACAAGGTCGTGGCAATCATTGCCGGCGGCGTTTCCGGCAACAGCCGCGCGGCCGCGCCAAAAGCGCAGGCGTCACACATCCCGCTGATTTCACCTTCGTCCACGGATCCGGCGGTCACACTAACCGGCGACTACATCTTCCGCACGTGCTTTGTCGATTCATTTCAAGGCGAGGTGATGGCGAGTTTCGCGGCGGAAAAGTTGAAAGCGAAGAAAGCGGCGATACTTTTCGATATAAATTCATCGTACGGCCGTGGTCTCACCGAGTTTTTCGAAACGAGTTTTCGCAAACTCGGCGGCGAGATCGTCAACAAACAGTCGTACACGCAAGGCGACTCTGATTTCAAAGGACAGTTGAGTTCCATCAAAGCCGCTGAGCCCGACGTGATTTATATTCCGGGTTACTACCTCGAGGTCGCTCTAATTGCGAAGCAAGCCCGAGCACTCGGGTTGAACCAACCGCTGCTCGGCGGCGATGGCTGGGACGCACCCGAGCTCTGGCAACTAGGCGGTGATGCTTTGAACGGATCTTACATCTCGACGCACTACTCGCCGGACGATCCGTCGCCGAAGATTCAGGAGTTTGTGCACGAATACAAACAGCGTTACCAGAACCTCGTGCCCGACGCGCACGCGGCGCTCGCTTACGACGCTGCGCTTTTGCTCTTCGATGCGATCAAACGGGCAGGATCAACGGACGGCGCGCAGTTGCGCTACGCACTCGCAACAACGAAAGATTTTGATGGCGTGACTGGCCTAATCAGCATCGACGCGGATCGCAATGCCGTGAAGCCCGCGGTCGTGCTGAAACTTATGGACGCGAGTTTTATCTACCAGGAAAAGATCCAGCCCAAAACTGTTGCTGCTGATTCGTCCGTGAGCCAGTCTTCGCCGGCGAGTCGAAAGTAAAATCGATCTTCCGGTTCTCGCCACCGGCGACCGTTATTTCACTTTCCTGTTCTCCGAGTTCTCTATGCCACGCGACCAGCTTGTACGTTCCCGGCGGCAAGCCGCGAATTTCGAAGTTGCCGAACGCATCGCTCACCGCAAAAAACGGATGGTCAAAAACACCAACATACGCTTTCTCCCAGGGATGTTGATTGCATTTGACTGGTATGAATTGTTCCGGGCGGCTGAAGGTCTTGCTCAGCGGAGAACTGCCCGGGGCTAGCGAGTAATTCCACTCTGGATTTAGTTTGGGCGTGGGGTGCGTGTTATGGACGGTCGGATCGCTGTTAACGATCGATAACCGCTGCCCGGCGCGCATACCAAGCGCGAGAGGCGAGAAGCGGCAATTCTTACGATCCAACATCACCTCGGTTTCAGGAATTTCAAAACGATACGACTTGAGCGACTCACTGTCTTTCACGTATATGAAAGCATTCTGGAGTCGTTGATTCTTAATCAAGAGAAAGTCAGTTTCATTGCGACCGCGATTGAGGTCCACACAAACAGGGTCCGCGGACATGTCATAGAGCCGCGCTTTGGGAATCTCGCCATTCACGATGATCGAGCCGGTCAAAGTCACTTCTTTGCCGGAGGGTTTGTAGAGCGGCTTTGCGGGTGTTTCCTGCGGGTTTTGAAACGTTGCCGCGGAACCTGAAGTGAGAGATACGAGGAACAGTAGGGTCAGGACCAACGTTGGGTATCGCATATTTTTACTCCTTCAATAATGCGCGAGCTTGGGCCAGGGCGGCTGTGAGCAGTTCGGGCGAGGTGCCGCCTGTTTGCGATTTTGACTTTAGCGTTTGTTCGAG
>DATEHX010000411.1:0-3159 GCA_035279345.1 Pyrinomonadaceae bacterium
TTGCTCGATCGAATCGCGGCGCTGCTTCACGAGCGAGCGTAATAGCTTTTGGACTTCGTCGTCTTCCAACTCAGAACCTTTTTCGATCTTGCGGTTCATCATTGCCGCTTTCACCATGCGCAAGGTCGACGTGCGCTGCGCATCCTGCGCTTTCATCGAGGCCGTCAAGTCGGAAATAATCTGTTCGCTGAGACTCATCTGCTAAAAACCTCCTGCTTAAAGCGAAACGTCGCCTGTGTTACTAATGCGTGCCGTTCCGTTTCACGTGCCCGTTGGCTTTCGCCAGATAATCATGGAGAAAACGCCCGGTGTGCGAGGCCGGAAGATCCATGATCTCTTCCGGCGTGCCGACACCAACGACATAACCACCCGCGTCACCACCTTCCGCGCCGAGATCGATGATGTGGTCGGCGGTTTTGATCACGTCGAGGTTGTGTTCGATAACCAAGAGCGAACCACCCGCGTCGATCAGCGCCCGAAACGCCGCGAGCAGTTTGTTGATGTCGTCGAAGTGTAAGCCGGTGGTCGGCTCGTCGAAGATGTAGAGCGTCTTCGCACCGGTTCTCTTCAATAAATGCGCGGCGAGTTTGATGCGCTGTGCTTCGCCACCTGACAATGTCGTCGCTGACTGGCCCAAGCGCAAATAACCAAGCCCGACGTCATCCAGCACGCGCAAACGGTTCGTGATCTTCGGCACTTCACGGAAGAAGTTGATCGCTTCGCGCACTGTCATGTTGAGCACTTCGTGAACGTTCTTGCCGCGATAACGCACGTCGAGAATCTGCTGCTTGAAACGCGTGCCTTTGCATTCTTCACAAACCAATTCAATATCAGCGAGAAACTGCATCTCGACAGTGACCGTGCCGTCGCCCTGGCAAACTTCACAACGCCCACCCGGCAAATTAAACGAAAAGTGCGACGGGTCGAAACCGTGCGCCTGTGCTTCCCGCGTCCCCGCAAACACTTCGCGGATCGCATCGTAAACCTTGATGTACGTGACGGGATTCGATCGCGGCGTGCGGCCAATCGGCGACTGGTCCACCAGAATCACATCGTCGATAAACTGTCCGCCTTCGAGTTTCTGAAACGCCCCGACGTGTCCCTGCCAATCGCCGCGTTGTTTTTTCAACCCCGCGTAGATGCAGTCGTGAATCAACGTCGACTTTCCGGAACCGCTCACACCGGTCACACACACGAGCATGTCTAAAGGAATCTCAACGTCGATCGACTTGAGATTGTGCTCGGATGCGCCCTGGATCGTGATGCGGCGTTTCTGCGGCACACGGCGTTGTTTTGGTTCCTTGATTTCGGCGTCACCGCGTAAGTAACGCGCGGTCAGCGAGGCTTCGTCGTTCAACAAACCCTCAAAGTCGCCCTCGTAGATCACACGCCCGCCCAGTTCGCCCGCCGCCGGACCGATATCCAGAATGTGATCCGCCGAGCGCATCATCTCCGCGTCGTGTTCGACTACCAATACGGTGTTGCCGATGTCGCGCAGGTTTTTAAGTAGCTTGATCAATCGATCGTTGTCGCGCGGGTGCAGTCCGATCGACGGTTCGTCGAGCACGTAAAGCGCTCCCACCAAAGACGAGCCGAGATTTGTGGCGAGTTGAATGCGTTGTGCTTCGCCGCCGGAAAGTGTCGAGGCGAGACGATCGAGCGTCAGATAATCCAATCCAACCTCGACCAGGAACGTCAATCGCCGCCGCACTTCAAACAAAATTCTATCCGCGATCGCCGCTTGCTCGGTCGAGAGTTCCAACGTGTCGAAAAATTCAGACGCGTCTTTGATCGACAACGAGCACAACTCCGGCAACGTCCGGCCACCCACTTTCACATCACGCGCTTCCTGACGCAGACGCCCGCCGCCGCAATCCGGACACAACGTGTAGCCGCGATACTTCGACAAAAACACGCGCACGTGCAGCTTGTATTTCTTCGTTTCCAACCAATCAAAGAACCCGCGCACGCCGCCGAAGTCACCGCGTCCCTCGACGATCGCCTGCTGGTCAGCGCGCGAGAGCTGATTGAACGGCGTGGTCATCGAAATCTTTTCTGCCCGCGCAAACTGTTTCAACTCCGCCATCGCCCATTCGTGCTGCGGTTTGGTCCACGGCTCGATCGCGCCCTCTTTGAGCGACAAGCCGGGGTTGGGGATTACCAAATTTAGATCGAGTCCGATCGTGTTGCCAAAGCCCTGACACGTCGGACAAGCGCCGTACGGATTGTTGAAACTAAACAGCCGCGGCTCCGGCGTCGCGTAAACAGTGCGGTCGTAGCGGCATTCGAAACGTTCCGAAAAGCGGAGACGCCGCAGTTCTTCGCCGGCCGTTTCAATAACCGCCGTGCCGTGTCCTTCCTGAAAACAGATCTCGAGCGAGTCGACGAGCCGCTGTCGAATGTCGATACGCCCGGTCAGTCGATCCACTAGCACGAACACGTCTTTGAAATCGTTGCGTGTGTAATCGTCGGGCGAGTTGAGTTCGATAACCTTGCCGTCAGCGAACAGGCGTGTAAAACCGCGTTGCATCAAGCTCATCACGTGCGCCATGACTGATTGACGCACGGACGCAGACGCGCGCCGCCGTGAAGGCTTCTCGCTTGTTTCTTCCTCGCCCCAAACCGTTCCCGCGCCGGCCGGGAACAACACGTAAAACCTGGCGCCTGGAGCAAGAGTGCTGAGCACCTCATCAGCCGCCGATTCCGGCGAGTCACGCGATACGAGCCGCCCGCACACGCGGCAAAATGTTTGGCCGACGCGCGCGAAGAGCAGTCGCAGGTAGTCGTAAATCTCCGTTTGCGTGCCGACAGTCGAACGCGGATTCCGCGTCGAATTTTTCTGCCGAATCGCAATTGCGGGTGCGATGCCGCTGACCTCGTCGACGTCCGGCTTATCCATTCGCTCCAAAAACTGCCGCGCGTACGCCGAAAGCGATTCGACGTAACGGCGCTGTCCTTCGGCATAGATCGTGTCGAAGGCAAGGGAAGATTTACCCGAGCCACTCACGCCCGTAACCACGGTCATTTGGTTGATGGGGATGGAGAAGGAGACGTTTTTGAGGTTGTTAACTCGTGCTCCCCTTACTTGTATCGATTCTTGAGACATGCAGAAACTCGACATGATAGCGCGTCGGACGGGCGAAGCAAAATACGTCGAAG
>DATEHX010000412.1:0-2259 GCA_035279345.1 Pyrinomonadaceae bacterium
CCGGGAATGGGAAAAGAGTTAGCCGAGAAGTTTCCGGTTGCGCGACGGGTCTTTGAAGAAGCCGACGAAGCGTTGGGCTTTGCGATCTCGCGGCTCTGTTTTGAAGGGCCGGCGGAAGAATTGCAGTTAACCGAGAATACGCAGCCGGCGATCTTGACGACTTCCGTGGCTGCATTTCGCGCGGCGCGGGAAAGCGGAGTGCCGGAGCCCGCGTTTGTAGCGGGACACAGTCTTGGTGAATATTCTGCTCTGGTCGCGGCGGGTGTGCTTGATTTAGCGGACGCGGTGAGGACAGTGCGCGCACGCGGGCAGTACATGCAGCAGGCGGTGCCGGTTGGCACAGGCGCGATGGCCGCGGTGATTGGCGGCGAATTGAGTGCGATTGAAAACGCTTGTCGCGAGGCCGCGGGGGATCAGATTTGTTCGGTTGCGAATTCCAATTCGCCGAGCCAGGTCGTGATTGCGGGAAACACGGAAGCCGTCGATCGCGCGATCGAGTTGTTGAAGGGCGTTGCGAAGCGCGTGATCAAGTTAAACGTGAGCGCGCCGTTTCATTGCGCCTTGATGCGTCCGGCACAGGAGAAACTTGCGGACCATCTTGAACGTTTGACGTTCAACGCGCCCGCGGTGCCGGTCGTGACGAATGTCGATGCGCGCGTTACTACCGCGCCGGACGAGTTGCGTGATGCGCTGCTGCGGCAGGTTTCGGCGCCGGTCCGTTGGCTGGAGTCGATGCAGTTATTGGTGGCACAGAACGTCCAAACAGTTATTGAAATCGGACCCGGCAAAGTGTTGTCGGGACTGATGCGGCAAACGAATCGTGACGTACGGTGTCTTAACGTGGAAGACGCAGCAAGTTTGGAAGCGACAATAGCTACGCTTGCTGTCAGGGATGAATTAGTCTAATTAAACTCACAGAGGAGCAAACACGATGCCCGATCAAGAGATCGAGAATAAGGTAAAGCAGATCATTGTCGACGAGCTAGGTGTCGATGAAAACGAGGTTACGCCAAATGCCAGATTTATCGACGACCTCGGCGCCGACTCGCTGGACACGGTGGAACTCGTGATGCGTTTTGAAGAGGAGTTTGGCATTGAGATCCCTGACGAAGACGCCGAGAAGATTCAGAGCGTGCGGGACGCCTATAACTACATCGACCAGCACAAGAAATAACTCATTGCCGATTGCCAATTGTTGATTGTCGATTTGAAAACAATCGGCAATCGGCAATCGAAAATCAGCAATGAACAGTTGGCAATGACCAAAGGAGTTTTGACTTGACCCGTCGTGTCGTGATTACAGGCCTCGGCCTTGTGACACCTGTTGGCAATACTGTCGAAGACACGTGGACCGCGCTGATGAACAGTCGCAGCGGCGCGGACTACATCAAAAAGTTCGACGCTGAGAGGTTCTCGGTAAAGTTTGCCTGCGAAGTAAAAAATTTCGACCCGCTGACATTCATTGCCAAGAAAGAGGCGCGCAAGATGGGCGCCTTTATTCATTATGCGATTGCGGCGTCGATCGAAGCGATGGCTGATAGCGGCATCGAGCTCACGCCCGAAGGGAAAATTCCCGCCGGGCTGGCCGAGAACGCCGGCACCTACATCAGCAGCGGCATCGGCGACTTCTGGGCCATCGAACGCGAGCACTCAAAACTGCTCGACGATGGACCAGATCGCGTTTCGCCGTTCTTCATCGTTTCGGCGATTGTGAATCTCGCCGCGGGCCAGGTCTCGATTCGTTTCGGCGCCAAAGGTCCAAACTCCGCCACCGCAACCGCGTGCTCGGCGGGGGCACACGCAATCGGCGACAGTTTCAAGATCATTCAACGCGGCGATGCCGACGTGATGATCTGCGGCGGCGCGGAATCGGCAATCACGCCGATGAGCGTGGCGGGCTTTTCCGCGATGCGCGCGCTTTCGACGAACAACGAAGATCCGTTGCACGCGTCGCGTCCGTTTGAAAGAGATCGCGACGGCTTTGTGATCGGCGAAGGCGCCGGGATCATGATTCTCGAAGAGCTCGAGACGGCGAAGAAGCGCGGCGCGAAGATTTACGCTGAAGTTGTTGGTTATGGTGCGTGCGCGGACGCGTTTCACCTGACGATGCCGGATGAGACTGGTTCGGGCGCGCGGCGCGTGATGCAGCGAACGTTGAAAGACGCGGCCGTGAAACCGGAACAAGTCGGTTACATCAATGCGCACGGCACTTCGACGCCGTACAACGACAAGTTTGAAACGCGTGCGATCAAAGACACC
>DATEHX010000413.1:0-24129 GCA_035279345.1 Pyrinomonadaceae bacterium
CTGTTTGCCAGGATCTCCGCGCCAACGCCGGCCATGCCGTAGTTGATCGCAAACTTGTCCTGCACGCTGTGCAGCGTGTGGCTCAGAACCGGATCTTCAAACTGCGGAAACGCCTGTTCGCTCCGAACTTCATCGTGATAGACCACGGTGAACTCGCGGAACGGACGATCGCGATCCGGATTGGTTGCGTTGGGACGATATGTACCATTCGGGAAACGTCCTTTGTTCGGGCCGGTGATGATCGCGTTCAAGTCGGTGTTAACGATCGTATCGACATTGAGCATCTTCAAGATCGGCTCACCCGCACGAGGATGTCCCGCTGGATAAACAGCGTCGTAGTTGATGATCGGTTGACCGCCGGCAGTGGTTCCGGTTTTCGCCAGCGTCAAATCCGCTTCGGTTACTTGCGAGCGATACCACTCAGCACCCGAAGGTTCGACGTTGACACTGCCGAAGAGTCCTTCAGCGAGTGTTCCGCCATCCCCTTCGCCGCTCGTAGTGGCGCCGGTGCTGTACATCAGGTTGTTTCCTTCACGTTTGGCGGTGAAGGTGTAAACAGTCGAACCGCCGGGCGCGACCAGACTGGGCGCATTGGTACCGACGTTCGATCCGTCAGAGCTGATGCCTCCGACGAGTTCCATTCCGATGACGTGAATACCGGCGGAACGTGTTGCCGGTTGATCGCTCAGCGGCGATGGAGAAAGAAGGTTTTGAAAATTGATGCGCAGACAGTCGCCGCTATTCATGCGCAGCACGATCGGGCGCGGCCGTTTGTCTTTGCGTAAACGAACGTTACCCGCGACGAGTCCTTTGGCGGAATCGATCGCGACGATGTCCTGTTTGAGCGCGTAGATCATTCCGTTCGGATTAACAGTTCCGAGACGGTTGAACATGAGGATTTGGTCCAATGCGACGACGTTCGCTTTGATTGTTCGCAAACAAACAGGTATCGGTGTCGGCGACGGTAAAGCGACCGCTGCGTCTCCGTCGACGGCTGTTTCGTTCGTAGTTGAGTTCTGGGCTCGAGTGCTGACTGTCATAGACAGCAGCACTAAACATGGGAGGAGGAATATTCGAAGGGAGGATTTCCTCCAGGGGTAGATAGGGTCTTTGATCTTCATCAGTTTCCTCCAGATGAGTTTGGCGCTGCCGCCTTGTGCAACGGACGGGCCAAGGCCACAACTACATTGCCGATTGATGATTTTTGATTGCCGATTTGCATGCAAAAGAAGCAAGTCAGCAAATCGAAAATTAAATAATCGAAAATCGAAAATGGCTTTTGGCTATGTTTCAGCGTGAGACAGCTATGCGTTGGCTGTCTCAGGCTGAATCAGGGATTGGACCATGAAGATGAGTGTCGATCAGGTTGAGGATTTCCGAGGGAGAAAACGGCTTTGCGAGCGCGCCAATCGCGCCGAGTTTCTTCGCTTCATCACACACTTGCGGAGTGCCGTGCGCGGTGATCAGGAGGAGATGTATTTGCGGTTGTAGAGTAAGGAGATCGGTGATGACCTCGAATCCGGAGCTGTCTGTCAGAAACAGATCGACCACGCCGAAACCGAAGCGCCGTTTGCGCGCCTGCTCAAGACCATCACGACCGTTAGTGACAAGCACGACTTCGTAGCCCTTTGCCTCAAGCACCAGCCTGAGTGCGTCGCCCACTGAAGGTTCATCGTCAACTATGAGGATGCGTAAGTTATCGTTGATTGCGGTGTCGGACACAATCTCGCCATTTCTTCAGGATTTCGTCGCGAAGGGCGAATCAGGACGTTCAACCTTGATGCCGAGTTTTTTGAGCTTGCGATAAAACGTCGGCCGTGGAAAACGAAGGATCTGCGCGCTCTTCTTCACATTACCCGCGGTGCGTTCGAGAGTTTGCATGATCGCTTCGCGCTCGATCTCTTCCATGGCCAGTAGCGGAGGAATAATGAAGCTCGAGCTCGTTGCGCGTGTTTGAAACTCCTCAGGCAAACAATTCGGTTGCAATTCAGGGCCCGGACAGAATAGCACCGCTCGTTCGATAACACTTTCGAGCTGGCGAATGTTGCCTGGCCAGTCGTAACGGACCAAACGCATAACCGTTTCCGGCGCGAGGTCGTAAATTCTTTTGCCGTACTGCTCGTTGAATCGTTTGAGAAAACGTCCGGCGATTAACGGTACGTCGTCGAGACGTTCACGCAGCGGCGGAACCTTGAGCTTAATCGTGCTGATGCGGAAGTAGAGATCCTTGCGCAACAGTCCTTCGTCCAAAAGCGCTTGAGTGTTTCGGTTTGTTGCCGACACTAAGCGGAAGTTAACGGTGATCTCACGCTCGTCGCCGAGGCGGCGCAACTTTCGTTCCTGTAACACGCGCAGCAGTTTCGTTTGCAAGTGCGTGGGCATTTCCGCGATTTCGTCCAGCAGCAACGTGCCCTGGTTCGCGGCTTCGATGAGGCCGCGTTTGTCGCGATCGGCGCCGGTAAAAGCTCCTTTCTTGTAACCGAACAACTCCGATTCGATCAGCTCGTGTGGAATCGCGGCGCAATTGATGCGAATGAACGGTCCGTCGGCACGTTGGCTTTGGGTGTGAAACGCCGTCGCGATCAACTCTTTGCCGGTTCCGCTCTCGCCTTCGATCAAAACGGACGCGTCGGAAGGTGCAGCGGTGCGAATGGTTTCGAAGATCTGGCACATCTTCGAATCGCGGCCAATCATGCCAAACGTTTCACTGTCGCCGGCGAGTGTCCGCTTGAGCGACTGGTTCTCGTGTCTCAATGCCGCCAACTGTAAAGCGCGATCGACGAGCGCGAAGAGACGATCGGGTGTGTAAGGCTTCTCGAGATAGTAATAAGCGCCCGCTTTGATCGCTTCGATGGTCACATCGATCGAGCCGTATGCAGTCATCAGAATCACTTCAACATCCGGAGTGGTTCGCTTGATGTGTATGGTCAGATCGATGCCGGTTGCGTCTGACAACCGCAGGTCAGTGATGACGAGATCTACCGTCGTTTGTTTGAGAAGGGCGGTTGCGGCGGCAATACTGTGAGCGGTCGAGACTTCATAGCCAGCTTCACTGAGGATCAGTTCAAGCGATCCGGTTACGCTTGGCTCGTCGTCGACGACCAGGATTTTCTTGCGGGGCTGTGCGATCACTGTGAGTTCCTTCCGTTGGTAAGCAGTTCGATTCTGACCTGAGTTCCCTTTCCGGGGCGGCTTTCGACTGTGATTTGGCCACCATGTTGGTGGATGATCTTCTGTGCGTAAGGCATTCCGAGACCGAGACCACGGCTCTTCGTCGTTTTGAATGGTTCAAAGATTTCTTTGACTTGCACGGGTGTCATACCCGAGCCAGTGTCTTTGATCACCATCCACAGTTTGTCTCCCGATGTGCCGGTAGAAATCGTCAGCACACCACCCTGCGACATCGCCTGAACGGCATTTAACACGAGATTGAGTGTCGCTGCGCGAATGGATGGCTCGTCGAGCATTCCGGCAACGGGTGAAGAATCGAGTTCGAGTTTAGTCTCGATGTTATGAGCGGCGATTTCCGTGCTCAGGAGTTGGATTACGTCTTGCGCAACTCCGTTTAGGTCCAAACGTTTGGGCGCGAGCGTGACGGGCCGCGCGAAATTCAGAATCTGTTCGGTGGTGGCCGTGAGATTGTTGATTGTGACGATGATCTTATCGACGAGCTGCGCCTCACCATTTTGCGCCGTTCCGTCGAGTTTTGATTTGAGATGTTCTGAATAGAGTAAAAGACCGGCAAGCGGATTTCTGACTTCGTGCGCTACCTGCGCTGCAACCCGGCCGAGCGTCGCAACTTTTTCACTGTGCGCGAGTTGTTCGTTGGCCACGATCAGCCGTTCCTGTTTTCGACTGACGATTGCGAGCAAGAGGCTGACGACGATCAAATCAACCGTCATCGAGATGAAAACATGCTCGACTCTTTGCTCGAGTTTGTAACGGTAATCCGCGTTTTCCGCGCCCGGATAATTGCGCTCGACCCAGGCGAAGTACGGTGGCCGCAGCACCTGTTCCCAACCGAAGATGACGATCGCGGTCAAGAGTATCGTCAGCGTTGTAAAGACGATGATCAAACGCGGGTTAAGGCCTCTCTTGAGCGCGAGTAGTCCCGAGCGAGGAAACACTTTAGAAAAGACACTCATAAGACAGTTCCCGGTACAGAGGCGTTCCCAGTAAGCCTCCTGAGAAGGGATTGATTGCCTGTTTTTGGGTCAGACGAGGTTTGAAAACTACAACACCCAAAAAACTAATTGAAGTCTGCAAGGCGCTCTGCAAAAGATCTGCAGTGTCTCATTTTGAGCAAATGCGTCGTTTGCTACGGGAGTAGTTTTCGTGCTTGGTGTGGAGTTTCCGCGAGTGGAGCACCGGCGGAGAAGACACTTCGCATCGGGGCTATCACTCAACTCTTGCAGGGAATTGTATGACAGCAAGCCAACGACAACCTTATCGCGCCGGGGGATAATAGCATCAATGCAAGAATATTGAAACGGTGTTGTGATTTCCGTCTCTAATTGAGACATTCTCAAGAAGAAGAGCTATAGGTCCTATAGGACTTATAGGACCTATTGTTTTCTCAGGACGTATTTTCCTGACTAAGGCGCCGGGGTGCAGCCGGGTCTCGCCGTTCCCGCTGTGTCCTGGTTACCGGCGGCGATCTGTTTCACGGTGTTGGTGTCGGTACCGACGCGGAGTTCCACGTTTCCCTTCTTCACTGAGACGAAGGTGTTGCCGCAACTCGTGTCGACGATGAAATCGTTGCGTTGCCGTGCGGTGGCGATGATGTGTCCGTCGTTGGTTGTCGTCGACGCGTTGACGTTGGAGGATGATGAGACGCGGACTCGGCCGGCATCCAGCATCGAGACTGAAACACTGTCATCAGCAAAGCTCAACTTCATCGTCGTCTGCGGCAACACTTCTACACGTCCGAGCTTGCCGAGACTCACGACCGCGCTCGAGTTTTGTCCGGTCACGACCGCGCTGTCGGAAGAAATCGTTGCGCCCGCGATCGCCCTCGCGCCGTTTACAGTGACCGACCCGGTCACTTGCAGAAGTTTTCCGGTCGCGCTTGCCTGTGGCGAGCCCACGACGACCAGCGCACTCAGCGACAATAGGACCAGGACCAGCAACGTTATCTGTGCCAAGCGATTCATAGTTCCCTCCAGTGTTGCACGAGTTAGATGAGCCATTCGCAGTGTACACGACCTGATGGTCCTACAGTTTCAAAAAACTCTCTGCCTCAAATTCGTCAGACGAGCGTCATCAAATCCCAACGAACTTAGGTTTCATTGACAACAGTGAGTCGCGAAAGATCGTGATAGTCTTTCGCTTCCCTTATTTAGGTATCGACTCATTGGGCCCCTGACAGCGGTGAACTAAAAAGAACCTCAGGAGGAGGAACAGGACCATGACTACTCGACGCCTTTCTCGCTTCGTAAATCTATTGGCGATTCTTGCTGTCTTTGTCGTTTTTGTGTTGGTTGGTTCAACCGCTTCAGCCGGTAAGGCCGATCGAAGCGCACCAACAGCGCCGTCGAACCTGCGAGTGACATCGATCACGGAGACCACCGTTACTCTCGTCTGGAACGCAGCGAGTGACAACTCCGGAAAATTCTCTTACAAGCTGAAGATCAACAATCAGCAGAACAGTGCCTACAACTCGCTCGCGACCATCAGTCAAACACAAACCACGTACACGGCGAAGTTTCTGGCGACCAACAGTCCTTACACATTTTCAGTTTACGCGGTAGACGGTTCGAACAATCGCTCCGCCGATAGCAACACTGCCAACGCAAGAACACTCGCCGATGTTACCGGACCGCCGGTGCCGTTTCTTGAAGCGGTGACGATTGCTCCGTCACAAGTGCGCCTGACCTGGACCAAGTCGACCGACAATGTCACTAATAACTGCTGCTCGTACGGCATCAACGTAAACGGCACGCCCACCACTCAGTTCGTTAACTGGGTCTCGTCCGGGTCGGCGGATAAACTGGCCGCGGTCGTTCGCCATCTCAAGCCAGGGACGGCTTACAGTTTTAGCATCAGTGTTTCCGACTGGTCGGCTGGTAACAATACGTCGGTCAGCAACACCGCGTTTGTGACCACGCAGCCGAGTAGCGACACGACGCCACCATCAGCGCCAACGAATCTGCGGCTCGTTTTAGATCAGAGTTGCGGTGAGATTTTCCTGGGCTGGAATCAAACGAGTGACAACGTGGATTCGCAGGACAAGATCGAGTATGAGATCTTCGTCAATGGCGTCGTGAGTCCGCTTCCCGTTTCGGCCGGTATAGACCAGGACTTCGTTTATGCTACCGCGCACGGCGAAAACACGTTCTTTGTTCGAGCGGTCGATCGGTCCGGCAATTCGTCTGCGCCGAGTCAGTCGATCAAATTATTTCTCTGGCCGTGTTAGAATCAGGGCGCACGTTTGGTTGAGCTGAAAAAGCGGATAAGTCGCTCGCCCATCGATAGTAGTCCGCTCCACGCGTGATTTTCGTCAGCGTCTGCCTCACGTTTACCAGTCAACTTTGCAGACCTAAGTGTGCTTGTGAGTACAAGCACACTTGTGCGTGAAAACCAACTCGTGCGGATTTATTTGCCGAGGTAAGTAATGCCTGATCTCAATGGACTGTTAGCCCGAGAACACGCCATCCGGCAGGAAACGGAAATCCTGCGTGATGCGAATATTGCCCTTACCGAAAACCTCAGCCTCGAGCGTGTGCTCGAAACACTCCTCGACTACTTGAGCAAACTCGTTCCCTACGACAGTGCGAACGTGATGTTGCGCGACGATCACTACTTCGTGGTTAGTGCCTTGCGCCGTTACGAAGGATTTCAGAACGTCGAGACGACGCGTGCGATTGCCTTCAACGGAAACGCCAATCCCCTGCTCCGGCGTATTTGCGAAACGAAACAGAGTGTTCTCGTGCCTGACACACGGCGCGAACCGGGGTGGCAGTGGATGCCGGGTGCAGATCACGTGCGTAACTGGATGGGAGTTCCGCTAGTCACTTCCGGCAAAGTAATCGGTCTGTATTCGCTGGACAAAGTTCAACCCGACTTCTTTCAGGTCGAACACGTGCGCGTTGCCGAATCACTCGCCGCCCGCGCCGCCAGCGCGATCCAAAACGCGCAGCTCTTCGAGCAGACTCAGCACTACGTGGTTGAACTCGAGGAACGCATCGCGGAGCGCAAACGCGTCGAAGCTGCGTTGCGCGAAAGTGAAGAACGCTACCGCGAGCTGTTTGAGAACGCGCGCGATGCGATGTACGTTCACGATCTCCAGGGAACTTACATCTCGATCAATCACGCCGCCGAAAAACTTTCCGGCTACAACCGCGAAGAGATCGTCGGTCACAACTTTTCGGAGTTCGTCGCCAGCGAACACATCAACAACGTGCGCAACCGCTTCTGCGGGAAGCTTGCCCAAAGAGGTGAAACGACCTACGAAGTGGAAGTGATCGCTAAGGACGGGCGTCGTGTGCCGGTGGAGGTCAGCAGCCGCGCGATCTACGAAAACGGTTTGATGGTCGGCGTACAGGGCACCGCGCGTGATATCACCGAACGAAAGCAGGCCCAGGATGCGTTGCAGATGTTTTCGCGCCAGTTGATCGAAGCGCAGGAGGAAGAACGCCGGCGTATCGCACGTGAGTTGCACGATCAGATCGGACAGGTTTTAACCGCGGTCAAGATGAACCTCCACACGGTTCAGCGCGTGTGCAACGGAGCGGAAGCAGGCGCTCATATAAAGGACAACATTGAAGCGGTAGACGAGGCGCTTCGGCTCGTGCGCGATCTGTCCGTCGATCTTCGTCCTCCGTTGCTGGACGATCTCGGGCTGGTCACCGCCTTGCACTGGTACATCGATCGCTACGCAAAACGCACCGGGCTGGATGCCGACCTGATCGTCGATCTCGAGGATCCTAACGAGCGATTCTCACGTGAACTCGAAACAGCGTGTTTCCGGATCGCGCAGGAAGCGTTAACGAACGTGGTTCGTCACGCACGTGCTAAAGGCGTGACTTTGCGCCTGGTTAAAGACGGCAAGCACATGCATTTGTCGGTGAAAGACGACGGCGTGGGGTTCGATCCCGAGGCTTTGCAACGGCGTGCGCCTCGCGCGGCCACACTCGGACTGCTCGGCATGCTGGAGCGCGCTCACGCCGCGGGCGGAGACGTCGAGATAAACTCAAAGATTTCGAAGGGAACAGAGATCCGGCTCAAACTTCCGCTGGTTCCCGAACTCTGACGTGCTAGTCCCCTCAATAATGCGCGTCATCACCGTTTCAGTCGCGTGATGCGGTCTGTAACTCAGCGACGGATACGGCTCGCTGTTTTCAACAAACCACCAGCGACTATGCGCCGCTTCGAGTATCGCCGGATCGCAGCCGTACAGCAGCGGCAGATCGATGTGCTGGTAGTTCATGACGTTGAGCCACGTCTCGTAGACAAAGCGTTGCGCTTCGGGAGAAATGCGATGGACGCCGTGGCTCTTCATGTGACCGTCTTCGCAAAAGCGTAAATAGCTGCGTGCCTGAATCAACCCGGCGAGTAAACCGCCGGTTTCGATCTGCACCACGCGCGTTGGGACGGCTTCGATGTCGCGAGCGACGAAGTTGTAGGGATAGCCCAGGTACGCGATCGAGATCGGACCCGACGGTCCATTTTGAGAATGGATGTCCCACGAGAAGGCCGTGACGTTGAAGCCGCGTCTCGTTTTCAATTCGTTGATGATTGGGCGAAACTCCTGGTCGCCACCCGACGCGCTGAAGAGTTTTATTCCGGGCCGGTACTTCAACGGCCACTGATCTTTGAAGGGATTTCGTCCCGAACAGCCAAACACGTAATCGCAACGCAACATCAAATCTTCGAGTGAGTCGACGCGTGTGACTCGTCCGCGAAGGTGATCAGGAATCTGCAACTGCGTGTCGGGATCGTAAAAAACTACGTCGTTGTCTTGCCGCGCAAACAGATGGGCCATCGAACTGCCGATGCTGCCGAGTCCGATGATACCGATGTTCTGACCCGTGAGTGTGTCGCCACCGAGCACGTGACTCTGCAATCTTGCCAGCAGGCACTGTGAAAAGAGCGGCCCCCCGATCTGTAGTTTCACCGCGGCTCTGGCCCACGACATGACGGCGAACGGAGGCGGCTGTTTCTCAAACAGAAACATGCCGAAGGACGTTTGCTCGACACCGGCAACGGAATACCTGCGCAGCAACTCCGGTGGAATGCTGGTGGTGCACGTGCCGCCATCGTCCAACACCAGAATGCGTTTGATGGAGCGCCGGGCGAGATGTCGAGTCACGAGTTCCCATAGCAGGTTTACGTCGGCTTGAAAATGCCGCGCGAATTGTCCCGGCTCGGGCATGGAGCTTTCCACGACGGTGATTCCGAGTTCGCGCAGCACCTCGATTACAACGGGGCTGTTTGAATAGACCTTGCCGAGGGCAAAGATGTTTTCGCGCCTGGCTCCGAGCGCTGCTAAAGA
The DNA here is from genome assembly GCA_035279345.1 of Pyrinomonadaceae bacterium. Classification (GTDB taxonomy): domain Bacteria; phylum Acidobacteriota; class Blastocatellia; order Pyrinomonadales; family Pyrinomonadaceae; genus PSRF01. The sequence continues at coordinate 9,494 of DATEHX010000413.1, forward strand.
TTCGCAGAGGTCGACCGTCTGCCAGAGCATGTGTTGCACGGCGACGATCGCTGTGTCTTCACCGAAGTGAAAATGGGCGGCCTTAGCCGCATTTGAGAGGGTACGCGTTACCTCCATTAAGGAGGCCGATTGCTTAGTCATGATGCTGAACTTTGTGAGTCGGGGAAATGCGTCGGTGAATCGCTACTTAGTTGAGTATTTTCTACGTTTTTGCGCCAAAGTCCGAAGGGGTGTTCCTTGACACTCGTGAAGCCGGACTGTTACATTGCGTGGTCTTTTTCTGCAATAAATTCAAGTCTGTATACGCAAAGGAGTTGTTTTGAATACCGAATCCGGTTACTTGTTCACCTCCGAATCCGTCACCGAAGGACACCCAGACAAAATCTCCGATCAGATTTCTGATGCTGTCCTCGATGCTGCTCTGAGTGTCGATCCCACGTCCCGCGTCGCCTGTGAGACCTTGGTTACGACCGGTCTCGTCGTCGTAGCCGGTGAGATCACTACCAATGCGGTCATCGATTACTCGCGAGTCGCGCGCGAAACAGTGCGCGAGATTGGTTACACTCGCGCGAAGTACGGTTTCGACTGCGACACCTGTGCGGTGTTGTCTGCTCTCGATCGGCAATCACCTGACATCGCGATGGGCGTTGACACTGGCGGCGCCGGCGATCAGGGGCTGATGTTTGGTTTCGCTTGTAACGAAACACCCGAGCTGATGCCGTTGCCGATTCAGTTAGCCCACATGCTTACGCGCCGCTTGTCGGAAGTCCGCAAGTCGGGTGAGCTTCCGTATCTGCGTCCTGACGGAAAATCTCAAGTCACTGTCGAGTATCGCGACGGCCGGCCGTTCCGGCTCGAAGCCGTAGTCATCTCTTCGCAGCACGCCGACGACGTCACCAACGAACAACTCCGTGCTGAGATCGAAGAGAAGGTCATTAAGCACACAGTATCGCCTGAGTTGCTCGACAAAGACACGAAGTATCACATCAATCCGACTGGAAGATTTGTCACTGGTGGTCCACAAGGTGATGCTGGTCTTACCGGCCGCAAGATCATCGTGGATACATACGGTGGCTACGCGCCTCACGGCGGCGGCGCCTTCTCGGGCAAGGATCCGACGAAAGTCGATCGCTCCGCTGCATACATGGCGCGCTACGTGGCGAAGAACATCGTCGCAGCCGGACTCGCCGATCGTTGCCTTGTCCAACTGGCTTACGCCATCGGCGTTGCCGATCCGGTTTCGGTGCTGGTTGACACGGCCGGCACGGGCCGCATCAGCGAAGCCGCACTGGCAAAACTCGTGCGCGACAACTTTGAACTGACTCCGCGCGGTATCATTCAGGAACTCAATCTGCGCCGGCCGGTTTACAAAGCAACCGCGGCTTACGGTCATTTCGGCCGCAACGAAGAAGGCTTTACCTGGGAACAAACCGACAAAGCCGAAGCGTTGCGCGAAAGCGCCGGCATCTAGAGCCACAAAAAGGCACAAGAGGCAGTAGGAGCATTCAAGCACCTTAGACATCGGTCATCTTCTCTTGTGCTTCTTTGCGGCTGAATTCATCAATAGAGGAATCATCGAATATGAGTGCAACACGTTCCGTCGAATTCGACGTGAAAGATATTGGTTTGGCGCCGCATGGGAAGCAGCGCATCGAGTGGGCCGAGCGAGAAATGCCGGTACTGCGTTTGATCCGCGAGCGTTTCGCGGAAGAGAAACCGCTGGAAGGCGTTAAACTCGTCGCCTGCGCCCACATCACAACCGAAACCGCAAACCTGGCGCGCGCCCTGCAAGCGGGTGGCGCGGAAGCAGTGCTGATCGCTTCCAATCCCCTCTCGACGCAGGACGACGTCGCGGCAGCTTTGGTCTCGGATTGGGGCATTCCCGTTTACGCTATCAAAGGCGAATCAACTGACACTTACAATCGACACGTCAGAACCGCGCTCGATTCGCATCCGGACATCATCATCGATGACGGTTCGGACGTCGTCGCGACGTTGCTGAAAGAGCGTGGCGACCAGATCAAAGAGATCATCGGTTCCACTGAAGAAACAACCACCGGTATTCAGCGTCTTTACGCGATGGAAACCGCGGGCGTACTGCCTTTCCCCTCGATCGCGGTCAACAACGCGCAAACAAAACACTTCTTCGATAACCGTTACGGCACGGGCCAATCGACACTCGACGGCATCATTCGCGCGACGAACATTTTGCTCGCGGGGCGCAACCTGGTGGTGGTTGGTTACGGTTGGTGCGGTAAAGGTGTTGCGCTTCGTGCGCGTGGCATGGGCGCCAACGTGATCGTCACCGAGATCGATCCGATCAAAGCTGTCGAAGCGGTGATGGACGGTTTCCGCGTCATGCCGATGGCCGAAGCGGCTTCGATCGGCGACATCTTCGTCACTGTCACGGGTAATAGACACGTTATCGACGGCGAACATTTTTCACGGATGAAGGACGGCGCGATCGTTTGCAACAGCGGTCACTTCGATCTCGAGTTGAACCTCGTTGCACTGCGTGAGATGTCCGGCGAGCCGCTGACTGTGCGTCCGTTTGTTGAGGAGTACAAGGTTCAGTCGAGTGGGCATCGGATCATGGTTCTCGGCGAAGGCCGGCTAATCAATTTAGCGGCGGCTGAGGGACATCCGGCCAGCGTGATGGACATGAGTTTCGCGAACCAGGCGCTTTCGGTCGAGTATCTCGTAAAGAAAAAAGGCGAGTTGCCTCCGGGCGTTCACCTGTTGCCGGCGGAAGTCGATCAGGAGATCGCGAGTCTGAAACTGCGTGCGCTCGGTATTTCGATCGATACGCTCACGGCCGAACAACTCGAGTACATTTCGAGTTGGGAAACTGGAACTTAGCCACAAAAAGCACAATTTTGTGCCTCTTTGCGGCTAAGTCCGAACCCGCGAAAGAAAATAGGTCCCCGCTGCTGCGAAAATTACCAGCGGGGACCAGCCGGCGACCGATGGGCGAAGCAAGCCGTGACTTCCTAATTGTTGAAACCCGCCGCCCACTGCCCAATAAGCAACGCTCACTACCACTGCCGCGCACAGCGCGATAATCGTTCCCTTCCGGCCAAACGAAACTGCCAGCGGCATTCCGATGATTGCCATGATGATGATGCTGAACGGACCAGCGTACTTTCGCTGTAACGCTACCGCCAAAGCCGAAACGTCCATACCGCGTTGTCTCGCGGCTCGCAAGTAAAGCTGAAGATCTTTGGCGCTGAGTTGTGAAGGTTTGTCGATCGTCGGCTTGAAAACCGCGGGTGATTCAACGCCCGTGAAGACAGTCTCGGGTGCGGTTAATCGCTCGACCTCCATGCCTTTCAACGTCAGTGTTTCGGTATCGCTGATCTTCAAGTGCGATGCGTCAGTCCAGTTTGCCGATTTGCCGGTGACAACCTGCGCCAGATGAACCGCGTCCGCATCCAGCTCGTAAACCGTCGGTTCGACCAGGCTTCCGTCTTCACCAAACTCGTAAGAATAAAAACGTCGGGTGTCTGTTGAGGCGAGCCACTGGCGTCCGGTGCGAGTGATCGCGCGCGCCTCACCACCGCGAATCCGCGCGCGTAATGAATCCTGCTTCAGGTTGCTCGTGGGCATGACGTGTTCCTGGACCACCCACGAGCCAAACGCCATCGCGAGGGCAAAGAAAAATCCCGGCAACATCAAACGATAGACGCTCTGTCCCGACGCCCACCACGCAATCGCTTCATGACGTTTTGCGAGCAACGCATACGTCACGAGCACCGAGATCAGCATCGTTGCCGGAAAGAGTTCGACTGCGATCAGCGGCAACAGAAAGAACAGGTAACGAGCGACGAGTCCCATGCTCGCATTCGTGACCGCGATAAATCGCCAGAGTTCAAACAGCGTGAAGATGTTGAAGATCGCCGCGAGAGCAGTGAAACAGACAATGAAACTCAAGCCGAGCGCGCGAAACAGCGTCGCATCCATCAAGTTTGGAAAACGGAGCATCGTGACCGCGCCAACTGCCGAACGACGCCGCGTGCTCGACTCCGATTTGTCGTCCTTTTCACTGCTTCGTCTGAACCGCGCGGTTGAAAACGATAACTGAGCCCGGTTGAACAGCAGCAACAGAAAACTCACTGCAACTATAAATACTGTCGCCAGCCATGGTCCGACATACGGCGAGACCGTGCCGACACGCGCCAGCGATTCACCGAGCAGCGAAAGCAGGTAGTAAACAATCACCACCAGCAGCGTCAGCAACACGCCGACGCTTCGTCCCCCGCGGCGCACACGCATGCCCAGCGCGACCGCCATCAACGAGAACACAAACGGCGCGGCTGCGAGAGCGGCTCGCCGGTTCAGTATCCGCACTGCTTCCCTTTGCTGAACTTCCGTTCCGGAACTGACGCGCTCGCGCAGGTCTTCCCAATCCATCGCGTCGGCATTCGTGTCCCGCTCATTGAGCTTCTGAACGATCTCCGACCGTCCCGTGTTGATGGAAATCCTTAGCTGCTTCAAACGCTCTACGACATACTGCTTTTCAGTCTCATTACCGTCGGGAAACTTCGTCGCTAAAACATCGGTCAGGACCAACTCGGATTGATCGCCGGAAGAATCGATACGGCCCGAGCGCGCGGTGAAAACCTCGTTCTTGCCGTCCGCTTGCTGCGCGAAGATGAAAACGCGACCCCACGTGCCGAGCGCTTTATCGCCGTCGCGCACATAGATCACGTAGCGCGGCAGAGTGTTGAACGTTCGTGGCTCGACTGGTGAGTCGAGTTTCGCAAGCGCGCCCTGAAGTGCTATGCGCTCGAGGTCGCGTGCCGCGCGCGGAGCTTCTCTTAAATGAAGGTATGTTGTAGCGCCACTGAACAACAGCCCCACGACCAGCGCCGGCCAAATCATCGTCCACGAACCAACACCAGCCGCGCGCATCGCCACGATCTCGCTGTCGCTTCCCATTCGTGAAAAGCCAATGATGATTCCTGCCAACGCCGCGAGTGGGATCGCAAAAACGAGTACGCCCGGTAACAGCGCCGCTCCGAGTTCCGCAAGCAAGGAGATCGGCAGTTCGGTGTAAAGCAGTACTTCAGTGAGACGGCTCGCCTGTTGCGCAAACAGCACCGCGCTCAGCATCAGTAGCGACAGCACGATATACGGCGCCATCGCGCCAAAGATGTAGCGCGGGATCAGTAAAGAAGTAGGTTTAAAGCGATGCTTTAGCAGTGATACTCCAAGCAATCCACAGATTACGCAGATGTTCTTAACTCAGTAAAGTTCCTCTGTGTAATCTGTGGATTGCTTTCTGTTCAAACATTAGGTCGTATTCGCGGCATGCGCTCCAGCACACGACCGATCAGTTGAAACGTTAGCTCGGCCATCTCTTTCTTCGTCGTACTTGAGACCTCTCGCGACTCCTCCGCAAATTTCGCTGGTGGCAGTTTCTCTGTCGCCCTCAGAAGCGCGTGCAAGTATTTGGAGATTGCACCACCGCGGCTATTGCTGCACTGCGCACAACGAAGCGACAAGTCGTTGCCCAAATAGACCGTCTCATCACTGAAGGTTCGATGGCAACTCGCGCACGCCTTCAAGTCAGGCAGAAAACCTTCGATCTTCAACAGCCAGATCTCAAAATAACGCAGCACCGCCTCCAGGTCTTCCGGCGATTGCGATGCGGCTTCAAAACATGCGAGCGCCATACGATAAAGATTGTCGTTTGCCTGATGTGGTGGTGAAAAGTCGATCAGCAGATCGCCCATGTAAGAGAAGCCAGTGAGAATCGAAGAGTTCCCCGAAAGGTTAAAGCGAGATCTCAGGATTTCAGTTTGGCTGAACGAAACCAGTTCCTGGTTTTCCTTCTCGAAATACGTGAGGTTGATAAGCGTGAAAGGCTCGAGCGAAGCGCCGAATCGATTCTTCAGCTTGCGGCAACCCTTGGCGACGCCGCGGATCAAGCCTGCCGAACGGCTGAGACACACGACAATCTTGTCAGCCTCTGCCAGATTGTACGTGCGCAGGACCAGGGCCTCGGTCTCATGAATGGCCACACATCACCACGGAATGAAGTAGAGGATCCAAGCGAGCACGAGGCCGATGACAATGAACTCGGCGAACACCTTCAATCCATACAGCCAACGTTCGCGCGTGTTGTCCTTCGCCATCGCGCCGAACACGACGGAAGCCATTGCCGCAAACAGGCACATCACGAGGAAATGTCTCACGATCGCCTCCCTGCCGCGATATCAAACGCGTCGAGCATATTCAAGTAATTCAAAAGTCCGGCGATGAGTAGAAAGGTGTTGCCGTATTCGTAAGTCGCTCGTGCTGCTTGCACCGGATCGTCAGCGAAACCGATGCCGAGGAGCCAGCAGATCAGATAGAGCGCGCCGCTGCCGAGATTCGCGATCATCGGCGGCACTTGAAGCCAAACGGACGAACCCTGTCCGGTGGAAAGATCGAACATGTGGCCGCCCATTGCGAGTCCGACAAAAAAGCAAAACCAAACCGCGCCACCCATCAACGCCGCGCGGCCCCACTTCTTGACCATCAGGTGGCCGCTGCCCGGAATGAACCAGGCAAGAATGCCGACGAGCCACGCCGAACCGGGTGTTGGTTCATCGCGCCCGACATGTAACCGTTCCGCCTTAACCAAAATTATGCCTCCGTCCGTATGAATGCCGTTAACCTTTTACCTTAAAGAAAGCCTGCCCGCAAAAGAAACTCTTAACCTCAAACTTTAGCCGTCGGCATGACGACCTTTGAGGCTTTACCTTAGCCGCAAAGATGCGCAAAAAATCTCTTGTGCCTCTTTGTGGCTCTATTCATAAATCAAAAACGACTCTCGCAACTGCTTGAACTCGAGTAGCGGCCGCTTCCACGACTCGGCAATCGCGTCGAGTTCGGTTCCCTGTTCGAATGCTTCGCGAATCTTCGCGGTGCCGGCGATCACGTCGAATGGATTCTTGTCGTAGACGTATTCATAAGGCGGCTCTTTCCAGCGAAACTCGTTCGGGTACATGTCGTGAATCACCTTCACCATCGCCACGCCCGCGAATACCGGTTCGAATACTTCGCGATCGATGACGTGAATCTGCACGCCGCCGCACGTTACGCCTCCATGCTTCTGAAACGTCGGTTGAAACGCACAGCTTCTAAAGAATACGCCCGGCAGATTCAGTGCGTTGAGATTGTCAGCGTAGTCGTCGGGATCGATGTAAGGCGCGCCGATCAGCTCAAAAGGTCTCGTCGTCCCTCGGCCTTCTGAGACTTGTGTGCCTTCGAAATGAACCGCGCCCGGAAACACCGTCGCCGAATCAAGCGTCGGCATATTTGGTGATGGCAACACCCACGGCGCATCCGTCTCGTCGTGCCAAAACTCGCGACGCCAGCCATTCATCGGCACGATCTCCAGATCGCAGCCGATGCTAAAGTGTTCATTGAACATTCGCGCGAGCTCGCCCACAGTCATTCCATGACGTGTCGGCAACGGAAACTGGCCTACAAACGAAGCGTATTCAGGTTCGAGAATGTTCCCCGCCACGCTCACGCCATTGATCGGATTAGGTCGATCGCAAACGACCATTCTTTTTCCCAAACGCTCCGCCGCTCTCATGCAGTTCGCGAGCGTGTAAATAAACGTGTAGATGCGGCAGCCGACATCCTGCATGTCAAAGATAAGCACGTCTGTATCGCGCAGCATATCTTCGGTCGGTTCTCTGGTTTCGCTGTAAAGCGAATGGACCGGCAATCCGGTTTTACAATCCAAGCCGTGCGCGGTCTCGATCATGTTGTCCTGCACGTCGCCCCGAATGCCGTGTTGTGGACCAAACAACGCGCGGAGATCGATGTCCGGATGATCATGCAGAAGATCGGCCGCGTGGTGGAAACCGTGATCGACGGACGCCTGGTTGCAGATCAGACCGATGCGCGCGCCTTTCAAGTCGACGATCTGACCTTGAAGTAATCTCTCAAGTCCGAGTTCTACGTGCTCCACCGAATTCTTCGCTTTATCTCTTTCGAGAGTTAAGGTCATACCTGAGCCTCTTCGTTTATAGAACCGATCCGCCGTTCACGCTGATTGTGCTGCCAGTAATGTGATCCGCCCACGCGCTACACAAAAAGACCACCGAACCGGCGATGTCTTCCGGCGTTGCGACTCGACCCTTAGGAATCTCTTTAACGATCGATTCGACATGCGTCTTGTCTGCGAGCACGTCGCTGGTCATGTCCGTGTCGACCCAACCGGGCGCGACGCAGTTAACGTTGATTCCGAAGGGTCCCAACTCGGCCGACAAAGATTTCATAAACAATATCTGGCCGCCCTTCGAAGCCGCGTAGTTTGAAAAATTGGCCTCGCCTCGCTGCCCTGCTGTTGAACTCACGATCACGATGCGTCCGGACTTCTGTCGCTTCATAACTGGCACAGCGGCACGACAAGCGGCCCATGTACCTTTGAGATTGATGTCAAACGTTCTGTCCCAAAGCTCTTCTGAAAGCGACTCGACTGGCGCACCCTGCCAAATACCGGCATTACAAACCAGGAAGTCGATACGTTCGAAACGTTCAAGTGTTTCATTAACGAGCCGGTCGGCCTCATCTAATCGGGCAACATCGGCCTGAATCGCGACTGCCTCCGCGCCGTGTTCACGCGCGTCAGCGACGGTTGCGGCCGCGGCTTGTTCGTCTCGCAAATAATTGACTACAACTGCCGCCCCAAACGAAGAAAGCAGATCGACGACGGCTCTTCCGATGCCGCGCGATCCGCCGGTAACGATCGCTACCTTTCCTTCTAAGCCGAGGCTACCGCCCTGCACTGCGATTTTCCGTTTCCCTCCCGTCGTAAAATTCGCTCAGGAGATGGAGACAACAGCGCTCGTTGCTTCCGCACTTGTTTTCGCCGCTTCCATGACAAAGGCCGCGAACAACCGTTGCGAGATTGCATCACGTTCCCAGCCAAGTTCAGGATGCCACTGCACCGCCACTACAAATCGATCCGGCCGCGGATCCTCGAGTGCTTCAATAATACCGTCTGTGGACCATGCCGTCGCGATCAGATTCGCACCCAGTGTTTCGATGGCCTGGTGATGATGACTGTTCACTAACGCGGCTTCGACAGCCGCGATGTTCGACAATCTCGTCTGCTCCGATAGCCTGATGCGATGCGACGGACGATCGCGCGGCGCGCCCTGCTCGTGTTTGATCGCTTCCGGTACTTGCGAACCGATGTCCTGAATCAACGTGCCGCCACGCGAGACATTCAACACCTGCATGCCAAAGCAGATCGCAAACACGGGAATCTGCTTTCGCTCGGCGGCTTCAATCAATAACAAGTCGGTTTCGTCTTTTATCGGATGCACTGCGCCCAGTTTTGGATGCGGCTGGTGGCCATAGCGCAACGGATCGACGTCGGAATCGCTGCCTGGCAGTAAAACGCCATCAAGTCCCGCGACAACTGAGTCGATGTAATCTCTTTTCGGGATTAAACTTATGTGCACCGGAGCGCCGCCCGCGGCCTCCACGGCTTCACTGTAATAACGCGATAGATAAAAGCGATCGGTTGGGAGTTCAATGCGCATCGGGATGCCGATGCGGGGTCGTTTGTTCATGCGCCAATCATAACCTATGTCACTTCAAATGCTCTCCTTGACTTACGTTCAAACGAGTTCCTATAGTGCTCATTACACGCATGCGTAAAGAACAAAATAGGGTGCGCAGCACAACCGTGCTGCTGGTCAGGAAAGACACTCGTGTCGCGCTCGCCGGAGACGGTCAGGTAACTCTCGGCGAGACCGTGATGAAGTCCAGTGCCCGGAAGGTACGCCGTCTTTACAACGACCAGATTCTCGCCGGTTTCGCGGGCGCCACAGGCGATGCCTTCGCGCTGTTAACCAGATTCGAAAGTAAACTCGAGCAATATCACGGTAATCTCGAACGCGCCGCGATCGAACTCAGCAAAGAGTGGCGTACTGACAAGATGCTGCGCCAGTTGGAGTCGATGCTGGTCGTTGCCGACAAGAAGGCGTCGTTTCTTTTGTCCGGCAATGGCGACGTGATCGCGCCGGATGAAGGCGTGCTGGCGATTGGCTCAGGTGGTTCTTACGCGTTGGCGGCGGCGCGCGCTTTGATCAAACATACGGATCTCTCCGCGCGCGACATTGCGGTGGAAGCGCTGCGTATCGCCGGAGAGATTTGCATTTATTCAAACCAGAACATCGTAGTTGAGGAACTGTAAGCAGTTTTATTCAAATGGTTATCTATCTGGCAGGAGAAGTTGATGAGGAAGCCCGACTCGACGAAATGTCGCCTCGTCAAATCGTTACCGAACTCGACAAGCACGTTGTTGGACAACGCAATGCGAAACGCGCGGTAGCAATCGCGCTGAGAAATCGCGTGCGCAGACAAAAGCTGCCGCCTGAAATGGCAGTCGACGTCATGCCGAAGAACATCATCATGATCGGCTCAACCGGCGTCGGCAAAACGGAGATAGCACGCCGTCTTGCGCGCATGTCCAACTCGCCGTTTCTGAAAGTGGAAGCGTCGAAGTTTACGGAAGTCGGTTATGTCGGCCGCGACGTCGAGAGCATGATTCGCGACTTGACCGAAATTTCCGTCGAGATGACGCGGCAGGAAAAGAGCGAAGAGATCGCGGAGAAAGCCGAACTCAACGTCGAGGAAAGGATTCTCGATCTGCTGTTGCCGCCTCCGCGCGCCAACGCCGGCTACTTCGATTTCGACGCCGATACAAACGAGGAACAGTCGACCGATCTCGACAGTCCCGCACGCGACGAGAATTTTCAACGCACCCGCGAAAAACTCCGCACTCAACTTCGCAGCGGCAAACTCGACAATCGTCTCGTCGAACTGGAAGTACGCGAGAAGAGTTTTCCCGTGATCGAACTGGCTGGTCCACAAGGCGTCGAAGAGATGGGCATCAACATGAAAGACATGTTGGGCAACCTGTTTCAGGGCCGTTCGAAACGGCGCAAGATGCGCGTCGACGAGGCGATGGAATACCTGATGCAGGAAGAGGAGGAGCGGCTCATCGACATGGACCAGGTCGCGCGCGCCGCGATCGAGCGCGTCGAAAATTCGGGAATCATTTTCCTCGACGAGATCGACAAGATTGCCGGACGTGAATCAGGACACGGTCCAGACGTATCGCGCGAAGGCGTGCAACGCGACATACTTCCGATTGTTGAAGGTACGACCGTCAATACGCGCTACGGAATGGTGCGCACCGATCACATTCTCTTCGTTGCTGCCGGTGCGTTTCACGTTTCGAAACCCTCGGATCTGATTCCGGAGTTACAGGGACGTTTTCCGATTCGCGTCGAGCTGGAGTCGTTGACGATTGAAGACTTCAAACGCATTCTGACCGAGCCGCGCAACGCCCTGATCAAGCAGTATCAGGCGATGATGGAAACTGAAGGCGTGTCGATCGAGTTTACGTCTGATGCGATCGACTCGATTGCCAACTTCGCGGCGCAGGTGAATCAACAAACGGAAGACATCGGCGCGCGGCGGCTTCAGACCATCATGGAGAAGCTGCTCGAAGACATCAGTTTTGAAGGACCGGATCTCGAACCAAAGAGCCAGCGGATCGATGCGCGTTACGTAGAAGACATGCTCTCTAATACTGTGAAGGACCAGGATCTCAGTCGTTACATTCTGTAACCTCAGCGTGACACATAGTTTCCCGCAAAGGCGCAAAGGCGCAAAGAAAACTTTGAAGGCAGTTCCGTTCTTCTCTTCCTTTGCGCCTTTGCGCCTTTCCGGGAGTCTCTTTCTGGTTGCAATCTGCTTTGCCGCACTCGGTTGCGGCAAACGGCGGCCTCCCTTGCCTCCCGTCGAGCGCGTGCAACAGCGCACCGAACTCCTTTCGGGTGCGCAGCAAGGCAACGAAGTAATCCTTAATTGGCCTGCGCCGCGGCGCAATGCGCCCGATTCCAGTGTGCAGAGCATCCGTCGCATCGACGTCTATCGTCTCGCCGAAAAACCCGGAGCGCCGTTGGGGCTTACTGAAGACGAGTTCGCCGCGCGTTCGACACTCGTCGGCTCACTTACTTTCGAACAGATCCAAACCGCGGGCGACACGTTGACCTATCGCGACGCGCTCGAGCTCGCGGGACAACCGACGCGTTTGCGTTACGCGCTTCGTTACGTGAATGCTTCAGGCCAACGCGCGTCGTTTTCAAACTTCCTCGTTATCGAACCTGCCGCACGCATCGCGCAGCCTCCGGTGTTGTCGTCGCCCGTGAAGATTGGCGAAGGCGAGATCACGTTGACCTGGACGCCGCCGTCGGCAAACATCGACGGTTCGACGCCTGTGAATTTGCTCGGCTACAACGTCTATCGCCTCGACGAATCGCAAGATGAATTGAGCCAAACGCCGATCAATTCAGCACTCGTATCAGGCACGACTTACGCCGATCGAAATTTTAAATTTGGTAACGACTATCGTTATCTCGTTCGATCCGTTTCGCTCGGCACCGGCGGCGCGCAGGTTGAGAGTCTTAATTCAAACGCGGTTTCGGTTCAGCCGCGCGATGTGTTTGCGCCCGTGCCTCCGGAACGGCCGAGCATCGCGCCGGATCCGTCTTTCGGACGCCTCGCGATCTTCTTCGCGGCAAATAAAGAGACCGACATTGCCGGTTACAACATTTACCGTTCGACCGATCCGAATCTGCCGAAGCAGAATTGGACCAAGCTAAATCAGGAGTTGTTGACGCGCACTAACTTCCGCGACGAGAAGGTCGAGTCAGGCAAGACTTACTACTATTACATTGTCGCGGTTGATAATGCCGGTAATGTCAGTGCGCCTTCGGAAGTCGCTTCAGAAACAGTTCCCTAGATTCGTCAGAGTTTTTATGAGACTTGCTCGCATTTCACATCGCAGTTTGAACGGCACACGCTACGCATCCGTGCTCGGCTCCGCTGTCTTCCCTTTTCCCGCGGACTTCAACTTCGAGCGCGGTGCGGTCCCCGAAACCGTTACGAGTTTTCCACTCGACGACGTAAAACTGCTCGCTCCAGTCGTGCCCTCAAAAGTCGTTTGCGTTGGCAGAAACTATCGCGAACACGCAGCAGAGCTCGGCAACAAAATGCCTGACGAGCCGTTGCTGTTTTTGAAAGCGCCGTCGGCGGTAATCGCGTCGGAAGAAAAAATCGTGCTACCGCCTGCGTCGCAGCAGGTAGAACACGAAGGTGAATTGGGCGTGGTAATTGGACGCCTTACGCGAAAGCTGTCTCCAGATGAGAACCCGTTGGATTATGTGTTTGGTTATACGTGCGTGAACGACGTAACCGCGCGCGATCTGCAACGCAAAGACGTGCAATTCACGCGTGGCAAATCGTTCGACACGTTTTGCCCCGTGGGTCCTTGGATCGAAACCGAACTCGACCCGGCGAATGCCGCCGTCACCACGCGACTTAACAGTGAAATAAAACAGCAAGGCAACACCGCCGACATGGCCTTTCCTGTAGCCTTTCTTATTAAGTACATCTCTGAGATCATGACGTTGTATCCCGGCGATCTGATTGCCACCGGAACGCCCGCCGGCGTTTCAAAGATGAAGGACGGCGACGTCGTGGAGGTGGAGGTCGCGGGAATTGGGGTTCTGCGGAACCAGGTTGTTAACGGTAATTAATCAGGAGTTATGTGATGAAATTTTTTCTTGATACGGCGAACCTCAAAGAGATACGCGAAGCTAACGATCTAGGTCTTTGTGATGGCGTCACGACCAATCCGACGCTCGTTTCTAAAGAGGGCGACGTAGATTTCAAGCAGCACGTTGCTGCCATCTGTGAGATCGTGAAAGGACCGGTCTCAGCGGAAGTAACGAGTCAGGACGTTGACGGAATGCTTCGCGAAGGAATGGAGTATTCGAAGATTGCTCCTAACGTTGTCATCAAATGTCCGCTCACGCGCGACGGTTTGAAAGCGACGCGCCGTCTGTCTGACGACGGCATCCGCGTCAACGTCACGCTGTGCTTCTCGGCCGCGCAGGCGATCCTGGCGGCGAAAGCGGGCGCTTCGTTCATTAGTCCGTTTCTCGGCCGGCTCGACGACATCGGCGAGAACGGTTTGAACCTGCTGCAAAGTATCGTCGAGATTTATCAAAACTATTCGTGGAAAACGGAAGTGCTGGCCGCGAGTTTACGCAATCCGATTCACGTGATCGAAGCGGCGCGCATGGGCGCCGACATCGCGACGATGCCGTTCAAGGTGATCGAGCAGTTGTTCAATCATCCTTTGACTGATAAGGGACAGGCCCAATTCCTGGCTGACTGGGCGAAGAGTGGAAGAAAATAAACTAACACGCGAAATTGTGGTTCGCGTGTTGAAGTACGACGGCCACGAACGCCGGCGTTGGGCCGCGCAGGTCGTCGAACAAGTTGGTCCATTGATTGTTTTGGACGCGGTCTTTGACGAGGAGATCAATCACGATCTCCTCGGAACGATCGCCCTCGGGACTGTCAGCAAGGAATACTACTGGCTCGATCGCTGGTATAACATCTTTCGCTTTAACGACCGGTTTTATTGTAACGTAACGCAACCGCCCAGCTTCGACGGAACGACTCTCACTTACGTCGATCTTGATATTGATGTCCTGGTCGAGTCTGACTTCTCCTACCGGATTCTCGACCTCGAAGATTTCGAA
>DATEHX010000414.1:0-16137 GCA_035279345.1 Pyrinomonadaceae bacterium
CGCGTCGCTCGCGGATAGCGCGGTGGTGTCGTTTATCGCCGTCACACCGGCGGAGTATCCGGTCGTGTTGTTTTCACGCACGGGTTCGGAAGCGCACGTTGACAAGGTCAGTGCGCGCGTTATGAGCCAGAAAAAGAAGGCGACGCGGATGCCGCGCGATGAAGCAGAGCTTTACGAACGCGCGGGCATGCAGTACGTCCAACCTGAACTACGCGAGGACCATGGTGAAGTTGAAGCGGCGATCGAGGGAAACTTGCCGGAAGATCTGTTGACGCTCGACGACATCAAAGGCATGGTTCATTGCCACACCACTTACTCCGACGGCAAGCACACGCTCGAACAGATGGTGCGCACCGCTGAAGCGATGGGGATGAAGTACATCACGATCACGGATCATTCGCCGACCGCGTTTTATGCCGGCGGATTGAAGGCGGAGGATTTGTACCGGCAATGGGACGAGATTGATGAACTGCAAAGCACGGTGAAGATCAAGATTCTGCGCGGAACGGAATCAGACATTCTCGCGGACGGTGGTCTCGATTATCCCGACCGCATTCTGGAACAGCTTGATTGCATCGTCGCGAGTGTTCATGCGCGCTACAAAATGGACTCGCGCAAGATGACGGAACGGATCGTCACCGCGATGCAGCAGCCGGTTTTCAAAGTCTGGGGGCACGCGCTGGGGAGATTGCTTCAACGCCGGCCGCCGTTTGAATGTGACCTGGAACGCATTCTCGACGTGATTGCGGAGGCGAAAGCGGCTATCGAGATCAACGGCGATCCTTACCGGCTCGATCTCGAACCGCGTTGGGTGCGCGAGGCGCGCAAGCGCAAAATCAAGTTTGTGATTTCAGTTGATGCGCATTCGATGGGCGCACTGAACAACTTAAAGTTTGGCGTTGCGATGGCGCGCCGCGGCTGGGTAACGAAACGCGAAGTGCTGAACACGCTGCCGCTCGCTTCGTTTACGAAAGCTGTCAAACCGGAACAGTAGCCACAAGAGGCACAAGAAGCACAAAAAGGCACAAGAAAAACAAGGAATAGAAAAGTAGCCCCGCCCCATGTCTATCTTTCTTGTGCCTTTTGTGCTTCTTGTGCCTCTTGTGGCTATTCTTCACCACCTTCCGGACCGTAGAACAACACCCACACCGTCAGGTCGCCGCAAAAATTTTCAAAACGATGCACCGCGCCCGTGGCGGCGAAGAGCAGGTCGGTTGGTCCAAACGTGCGGCGCGTGTCGCCGCAGACGAACTCACCCGTTCCGGCCGCGACGAAGTACACCTCATCACGCGTGTGTGGCTGTTGCGGATCCGTCCCGCGTGGCGCATAGATCTCGACTTCCAAACTACCGTGCCGAAACACGCCGGCAAAGCGTTGGCCTTCTGGCCCCGGCAAAAGTTCGAGTGCTTCAGTGACAGTGGCGGTGATGCAGGGATTGTTCGACTTCATTTTCTCCTCTTCTGAACATCGCAGGCCGGCGGCAGGTTAGGGTTTTTGGTTTCGTAGGTTTGTATGTCCTGCTCGAAGACCGTTTTAGCGCGTTGGCGCAGGTCGTCGCCGAAGAGCTTGGCTTTGCCGGGTTCGGAGGTAACGCGCGCGCGCAGTGTTCGTGCGGCGTTCATGATCTTTTCGCGCAAATCACGATCGAGATCGATGATGTAGACGGCGGTTGTTTGTTTCAACGGCACTATCGTGCTGAACGGAATTCCGGCACGCTCCAGAGCTTTCGTTAAGGCGATGAGATTTCGCGCGCCGGCGCGTGGCCGCAGTGTGTAGAGATCCGTTTCGCCGCCCGGCTGCGGGTGAAAATAAATAACGTACTTCTGCTGAGCGTCGCGGCCCATGCGCGACAAAACGTAACGCAATGTCGCCTCATCACTCTTGAAGCGCACCATCACCGAATGTTCGGCGCCGTCGTTCCACGAACCCAACGCGCGGTATGCGTAGATCTTCGTGCGCACCACGCAACTCAGATTGATCGCTTTCCTGCGCAGCTCAGTTTCTTCGCGTGAGTTCATTCCCTTGATCGCCTGTTCGAGCTTGAGGTTTTCACCCGTGTTCGGACTAACGAATCCATAAGCAATGGACGTGTGGTCCTGTTGTGCTGAAACCGCGCTGGACCACGTGAGCAGCAGCAACAACAACAGCGAGCGCGAAGTTGTTCTAAAAACGAGTTTCATATTTGCGTGAGTCTACAGTACAATGCGCCAGCCTTAAATCCTCATCATCAAGGAGACAACTCAATGCAACGAAGATCCCTCACGGAACTCGCCAGTAATCCTGACTTGATCTCGGGAATTTACAACTACTGCGATCGTTGGTGTGAACGCTGTCCGCTGACCTCGCGCTGTCTGGTCTATGCAACTGAACAGTTGGACCACAACGGTTCACCTGAAAGTCAGGACATTCGCAATGAGGCTTTCTGGAATAACCTCAACTCGATTCTGCTCGAGACTCAGGAGATGATCTCCGAGTGGGCCAAAGAAGCGGGTCTCGATCTCGGTTACATTCCTGATGAAGAACCGAAGCGTCGCAAGCACCGGCGGCAACTGGTCGACAATCATCCGCTCACACGAGCCGGAAAGAAGTATGCAAACAGCGCGAGCGATTGGTTTCGCGGCTTCGATCATACCGAGCAAAGCGAGCCGTCAGAGCAACTCGAAGATGCGCGCGAAGTGATTCAGTGGTATCAGTATCAAATCGCCGTGAAGATCATCCGGGCGCTTTCGTGCCGCAGCGACGGTTGGGAAGATGAGCCGGAAATTGCCGATTTTCCTAAGGATTCCGACGGTTCCGCGAAAGTTGCGCTGATCGGAATAGATCGTTCGATCGCCGCATGGCGATGGGTGCAACTCGCGTTGCCGGATCGCACGGAATCGATTGTGCCGTTGATTTTGCAGCTTGAACGCATACGTCAACGAGTGGAAAAAGCCTTTCCTGAAGCGCGGGATTTCATCAGGCCAGGCTTTGACGAAATGCTCGGCGCCCCTAATTAGGCGCGAGTAGTTCTTTAGAGAGGAACGATTTGTGATGACGGAAGAAAACTGTCTGTTTTGTCGAATTGTGTCCGGTGGACTTGCGTCAGTCGTGGTGTTTGAAGACAAGAACACGCTGGCGTTTCTCGATCATCGTCCGTTGTTTCCCGGTCACACGTTGCTTGTGCCGCGCGCGCATTACGAAACACTGACGGACTTGCCGGTGAAACAAGTCGGACCTCTCTTCGAAAACGCGCAGTTGCTTGCGCGCGCGGTTGAATCAGCAATGGAAGCGGAAGGAACTTTCGTAGCGATGAATAATCGCGTCAGTCAGAGTGTGCCGCACCTGCACATTCACGTTGTGCCGCGTCGCCGCAAGGACGGTTTGAAAGGATTTTTCTGGCCGCGAACGAAGTATAAATCGCAGGAAGAGATGGAGGTGGTCCAACAAAAAATCGCGCAAGTTTTAGAGCAAATAAAAACTCAAAAATAAAACACGCAAAAATTTGATCTAAAACTAACTCAGGAGTATAACTCTCCGTGTCGCGAGGGTTGCGGCCCTCGAGACTGACAAAGGGATCGGCAATCGGAGTGGTGACACCCGAAAGAGAGAATTGACAGGCGGCTGTTAATTCTAGTGACGCCCGAGTCAGAACCGAAAGGTTCAGCTAGAGAAGGTTGCGAGACTTTCTCGAGCCATTCGGATAAAAACGAGTGGCGCCCTGAGGCAAGGACCCGCCAAAGGGAGCGAAGTAGTTCAACGAAAGTTGGGCTTCGTTGCCGGATCGTAACCGGCGGTGGAGGAAAAGCCACCACAACAAAAACCTAACGGCACCACGTTCTTCGGAACGTGAGATTTGGTAAAACATTTCGAGTGCTGACCGGGGATTGACTGACCGCCAGTTATTAACCGGGATACAAATCAGGCAGCTTGGGCGTGTACATGCTCTTGATGCCATCTCTTACACAGAGCTTCGGCTCTTAGTAAGAACACGGATTGCGCTACTTTCAGCTTGCTGAGAGTAGCGCATTTCGTTTTTTGCGTCACAAAGAGGCACAAACAGGATTTAGTTTTGTGCCTTTTTGTGGCTCAAGTTTCAGGTGTTACAGTAGTCGCCCAGAGGAGGTAAGAAATGACCGAAGCACGAATGCAAGAAACCCCCGAAACTAAACCAGGCACTTTTTGTTGGGTAGAGGTCGGCACTACCAACGCAACAGAAGCGAAAAATTTTTATCGAGAACTCTTCGGCTGGGATTATGAAGACGGTGAAGCCGGACCGGACATGATCTACTCGATGATCAAGCTCAACGGTAAATACGTCGGCGGACTTTACCAGCTCGACAGTGAAATGCTCTCGGCAGGTGTCCCACCACACTGGATGAACTATGTTTCAGTTGCGAATGCTGATGAAGCCACAGCACAGGCGACAGCAGCGGGTGGTTCCGTTATGAAGGGACCGTTTGACGTCGGTACTGCCGGACGCATGTCAATCATTCAAGATCCAACCGGCGCGGTCGTATCTCTCTGGGAGCCGAAGGACACTCCGGGAGCCGGAGTCTACGGCGAGTTCGGAACATTTTGCTGGCAGGAACTCGGCACTACTGACACTCAAAAAGCGAAAGACTTCTATACCACTTTGTTTGGTTGGGCCACGGAACAGTTTCCCGGACCAATGGAATACACGATCTTCAAGAACGGCGATCAAGGCGTCGGCGGCATGTATCAGATCACTCCCGAGATGGGACCGATTCCGCCGCACTGGCTCACTTACTTCGCCGTCGCGGACACTGATGCGACCGTGCAGAAGACTACGGAACTCGGCGGCAGCGTCATGAAACCCGCGGAAGACATTCCGGGAGTCGGACGTTTTGCGATTCTGCGCGATCCGGCGTCAGCAGTTTTCGCGGTTCTCAAACCTGCACCTCAGGAAGCGTAAATTTCAAACCTGCAATCAGGTTTTGTAAAGGGGCGGCACTCTGTGGCCGCCTCTTGCTTGTTGATTTAATGAAGGCACGTCTCGTCTGGCTCATACTCTGTGTGATCTGGGGATCGACCTGGTTGTTCATCAAGCTCGGTCTCGAAAACCTGCCGCCGATCACGTTCGCCGGCATCAGGTTTGTCATCGCGTGCCTCATTCTCTTCTTATTGATCCGCGTACGCGGAATATCTCTGCCAGCCAATCGCCGCGACTGGGGGTTACTCGCACTCACGGGCGTGTTGTCGTTTAGTTTGAACTACGGCCTCGTGTTCTGGGGCGAGCAGTACATCTCGTCGGGACTCGCCGCGGTTTTGCAGGCTACGCTTCCGGCTTTCGGACTCGTCATCGCACACGTGCATCTCCCAAGCGAACGGATGACGTGGTCCAAGATCTTCGGTGTCGTGCTCGGTTTCGCCGGCGTAGCCGTGGTTTTCTCAAATCAACTCGCGATCGCGGGCGGAAAAGCACTCGCGGGATGTGTGGCGCTCGTGCTGAGCGCGTTATTTGCCGCGTACTCGAATGTGTTAGTGAAAGCGCACGGCCGAAAACTCGAACCGGCAATCCTCGCTGGTGGTCAGATGTTCTTTGGTCTAATTCCGCTGTTGCTGATCGGTATACCGCTCGAAGGCAATCCGTTTCGCTTTCACTGGACGCCGATGGCGGTGATGGCTCTTTTGTATCTCGCGGTGGTCGGGTCAGTGATTGCGTTTTTGCTTTACTACTGGCTGGTGCTCAACATGGACGTCACGAAGACGATGTTGATCTCACTGGTCACGCCAGTGGTGGCGGTAGTGCTGGGAATGGTGGTGCTTGGTGAGGACTTGAGTTGGCGCACCGTTGCTGGCGGGATAATGATCATGGTTGGAGTGAGATTTGTGACTCGTATTTCCTTATCAGTCCGGTGACTACACCTTGAATCTGGATTCGCTCGGATGTCTTGATGAAGATCGGTTTGAATTGCGGGTTGGCCGCCTCGAGACGAATAAAATCAGGCTCACGATAGAACCTCTTTACGGTCGCATAGTTCCCATCAATCAGTGCGATCACCATTTGACCGTTATCGGCGGTTCTTTGTGACGAGACGATAATGATGTCTCCATCCTGAATGTTCTCTTCAATCATGGAGTCGCCACGCACGCGCAGGGCAAACGTGCGCCCGCGTCCCTGGAGGTCACCGGGCACGGCGATCGTGTCGTCGCTGAGAATTGCTTCAATCGGTTGACCGGCGGCGACGACTCCTAGCAAAGGGATCTCACCCCGGTCCTCATCTTCGGGTGCCGGTTGTTTGACGATCTGAATTCCGCGACTGATATTGGGTGTCTTTTTTATCAGCCCTTCACGTTCCAGCGCTGTTATAATCCCGTGAACACTGGCCGACGAACTAATCTGAAAATGCTTGCCGATCTCCGCGATAGTTGGCGGCTCATCATTTGATTCGATATAGCGCTTGATGAATTCATAAACTCTACGCTGTTTAGCGGTTATTGGCATTGCCCAGCCCTCACTTATATTTTCGTTTGTTCTCACCTCATTCGCCGAAAATAGATTTTCATTGACAGGCGAAAATCACGCGAATATTCTCGAACAAATGCGAGCGGACGTCAAGAGTTTTCTTTTACACCGTGGCTTTAGCCCGGTGATCTTGTTGCGCCGCCTCACGTCATTCGGGATCAGTCGGACAGTTCCGGATGGTGGCCACTTGAGAACCACTCACCGGGCTAAACCCACGGTGTGAGGGAGGGTTACTTGATTACGCGGGCTAGTTTTTTGAGATCGTCGACGAAGCGTCGATATTCGAGTTGCCGGGTTTCATCATCCGGCGCGCGAAGAATAGAGGAGGGATGAACGGTAGCCATCACGTACGGAGCGAGGGCGGATTCAATAAATTCGCCGCGTTGTTTGGTGACGCGAAACTGTGGGCCGATTAGAGACTGGGCAGCAGTAGCACCGAGGGCCACGATCACGTCGGGTTTGACGACCGCGATTTCGGCTTCGAGCCAGGGACGGCAGGCGGCCATTTCAGTAGCGTTGGGTTTCTTGTGAATACGGCGTTTGCCGCGCGGTTCCCATTTGAAGTGTTTGACAACATTGGTGACGTAAGTTTGTTTGCGATCGATGGCTGCCTCCTCGAGCGCACTGTCGAACAAACGGCCGGCTGGACCGACGAAAGGTTTTCCTGTGAGGTCCTCTTCGTTGCCGGGTTGTTCGCCGACAAACATTACGCGAGAGCGACGGCGCCCTTCACCAAAAACGGTTTGCGTTCCTTTCAGCCAAAGATCGCAGGCCTTGCAGTCAGCGGCGGCATTTTTTAGCGAGGTGAGTGTTGGCCGCGGCGGAATGAGATCGTTTGCCGCGCTATCAGAAGCTTTGCGTGTGGCCATACGTTACATATAACCATGAGAAGTGCATTATCAAAAGCTGAGATCGAAGCGAACATTGCGAGCCGTTTTGGCGATGCTTTCCGGCTTCACGAGAAGACCGCGCCGGAAACTCTCTCCACCGGCATTGTGGAAGTCGATGCGTTAAC
The DNA here is from genome assembly GCA_035279345.1 of Pyrinomonadaceae bacterium. Classification (GTDB taxonomy): domain Bacteria; phylum Acidobacteriota; class Blastocatellia; order Pyrinomonadales; family Pyrinomonadaceae; genus PSRF01. The sequence continues at coordinate 7,482 of DATEHX010000414.1, forward strand.
AGGCGGCATTCCGCGCGGCTCCATCACGGAAATTTTTGGCCCAAGATCTTCAGGACGCACGAGTCTGCTCTACTCAGCACTGGCTTATGCGACTGCGCATAACGAGATCTGCGCGTTGATAGATACAAACGATGTGTTTGCGCCGACTGCGGCGGCGACTGCGGGAGTAGATTTCGAACGGTTGCTGTGGATTCGTTGTGCCGCGAATCTCGAGCATGCTTTCAAGGCGACGGATCTGTTGTTACACGCCGGCGGATTCGGCCTGGTCATTCTCGACATCGGCGACGTCGCGGGAAAAGATGCGCGCCGGATCATCACGTCCTGGTGGTATCGCTTCCGCCGCACTGTCGAAAGCAGACCAACGTCAATCCTCGTGATCTCGGAAGAAGCATGTACGCGTTCCTGCGCCGCGCTGACACTCGAGCTGCATGGCACGGGCGAGTGGTCGCGCACGCGCGTCACGCACGGAAGTCTTTTGCGTTCGAACGCGATCAAAGTTAATCGTTGCCGCCCGCTTATGCCGGCCTTGAGTGAGAGTCAATTTAGAGCCCAAGCCATTTCATAAGTAAATCCACGATCATGTTTGCTTGTATTTACACTGAAGACATCGCGCCCGAACTGTCCTTACCAGACTTTGCCTACGCGTTTTCGCCTCTGGTTGAAGAGACTAAGCCGAGGACGGTCGTGATCGACGTCGATGGCTGCGACTTGTTGTTTGGTTCTGCTTATCAGTTGGCAAATGAAGTTTCTCGCCGGGCGAGAGAGCCACAAGCAAGTGGTGGTTTGGACACGTCAGTCAGTGTGGCAATCGCGGCTAATCCGGATGCCGCCATTCATGCGGCCACTCGCTTATCGGGAATCACGTTTGTCTCTCCCGGCGAGGAGCTCAGTTGTCTGGGCGAGTTTCCGATCGCGCATCTTGATTATGAGTTGGTGGGTATTGAGAAGAAACCCGCGGCCGAGATCTTTGAAACACTGCGGCTCTGGGGCGTCGGCACGTTTGCTGATTTTGCGGCGCTGCCGGTGACTGGTGTTTCCGAACGTTTGGGCCAGGATGGCGTGCGTTTGCAGCAACTGGCGGCCGGCAAAACCGAACGGCATTTGAAGGTCAAACAGCCTGAGCCTGTTTTCGCAAATTCACTGGAACTCGAATACCCGCTCAGCGAAATCGAGCCACTCTCGTTTGTTTACGCGCGCCTGTTGCACCAGCTCTGCGCTGCTTTGAATTCCTATGCGCTCTCGACGAATGAGTTGCGAGTGGAGTTGCAACTCACGAATCAGACCACGCACGAGCGCAAGTTGTCGCTGCCTTATCCGATGCGCGATCACAAAGTGTTTCTGAAGTTGTTATTGATCGACACGGAGATGCATCCGCCCGCCGCACCGGTGAGAGGAGTTTCGCTTGCCTGCGAACCGGTGAAACCGCGTGTCGTGCAGAACGGGTTGTTTGTGCCGCTGGCCCCGGCGGCTGACAAATTGGAGCTCACGCTCGCGCGGCTCGCAAAACTGGTTGGTGAAGAGAACCTCGGTTCGCCCGCGTTACTCGACACACATCGGCCGGATGCCTTCACCGTCAATAAGTTTGTGTTGCCCTCAAAGATCAACAATTGCCAATCGACAATCGGCAATCATCAATGCCTTGGTTTGCGCATGTTCCGCCCGCCGTTGCGCGCGGTGGTCGAAACCTCGCAGGGATGCCCGGTGCAGATCAGTGCGTGGGGCAAACAGCGAAGCGTTTACGGCAAAGTCGTGCAGCTTGCTGGACCATGGAGAACCACGGGCAATTGGTGGCGTGAAGATCGCTGGGCGCGAGACGAGTGGGATGTGGCGGTCACGCCGAGTAATAAAACGAGTACTGAGGCGCCCGCGCTGTATCGCATTTATCGCAAGTTGGATAGTGAGATGTGGTTTGTAGAAGGCAACTACGATTGAGGCCAGGGATGTACACAGACGAACACGGACGCGTACCGGGAGCGGTGGCGATCAGGGTCCGGTTCGTATGTCAGAGCACGGTCTTTAAACACAACCGGTTGGGATGATCAGGCGATACCGAACCCGGTCGCTTCCCCTTCTGATACTCGTCTGTGTTCGTCTGTGTAATCCGTGGCTAAAACTTATGTCTTACATTGAGTTACATGCTCGTTCGGCTTTCAGTTTTCTCGAGGGCGCCTCGGTGCCGGAAGAACTGATCGCCACTGGTCTCGCCATGGACATGCCCGCCATGGCGCTGCTGGATCGCGACGGCGTTTACGGCTCGCCGCGCTTTCACCTGTCGGCCAAAAAGAACGGCATGAAAGCTCACATCGGCTCCGAGATCACGGTCAAAAGTCCAAACGCCGGCGTCGTCTCGATTCCCGTGCTGGCCAGAAGCCGAACCGGTTATCAAAACCTTTGCCGTTTGATCACGATGATGAAGCTGCGTGTGCCTAAACACGCAAAGCCGGGCGAGTGCGCCGCCACTGCTGACGAGTTGGCGGCGCATGCCAAGGGCTTGGTCTGTTTGACCGGCAGTGATGATGGACCACTGGCGCGCATCCTCCAGCGCCAGGATGCAAGTACCGCGAAAGATGCGCAGCAAAGTGTCGAGTGGTTGCTGGACGTGTTCGGCAAGAAGAATGTCTATGCCGAACTGCAACGCCATTTCGATCGCGACGAAGAAGCCCGCAACCAGGCGGTGATCGAACTGGCGCGCCGCAATCGTTTACCGCTCGTGGCGACCAACGGCGTGTGTCATGCCGCACCCGATCGGCGCGAGGTTTCGGACGTCTTTACCTGTCTGCGCAATCACGTGCGTCTGGAAAATGCCGGCCGTTTACTCGCCCGCAATTCGGAACGCCATCTGAAATCAGGCGACGCGATGGCGAAACTCTTCGCGGATCTGCCGGAAGCTATCGCCAACACGACCGAGCTTTCGTCACGTTTGAAATTCACACTCGAAGAACTCGGTTATGAGTTTCCCAAGTATCCTGCGCCACCGGGCGAGACGATGGCTTCGTTTCTGCGCCAGCGTACGGAGGAAGGCGCGCGCGCGCGTTACACGGGCCTGCATGGCATGCCGACTTACGAACGAGCACAGCCACAACTCGAACGCGAACTCAAACTGATCGAGAAGCTCAAACTCGAAGGCTACTTTCTGATCGTTTGGGACATCGTCGAGTTCTGTCGCCGCGAGGGGATTTTGGTTCAGGGACGCGGCTCGGCTGCGAATAGCGCCGTCTGTTATTCGCTGGGCATCACGGCCGTCGATCCCATCGGCATGGATCTTTTGTTCGAACGCTTTCTTTCCGAGGAACGAGGCGAATGGCCGGACATCGATCTCGATCTGCCGAGTGGTGAGAAAAGAGAAAAAGCAATTCAGTACGTTTACGAGCGGTACGGAAAACTGGGCGCGGCCATGACGGCCAACGTCATTACGTATCGCGGACGTTCTGCGGCGCGTGAAGTCGGCAAGGTGCTGGGCTTTGACGACACCACGCTGTCGCAACTTGCGGGTCTGGTCCATACGTGGGAATGGAAAGACCCGCAAGATTCCAGTGAGCGGCAGTTTCAGGATGCCGGGCTGGACCTGCAAAACCCGCGCATCAGAAAGTTCTTCCAGCTTTATCAAATGGTCCAGGATTTACCCCGCCATCTGGGGCAGCACTCCGGCGGCATGGTCATCTGTCAGGGACAACTTGACTCGATCGTGCCGCTCGAACCGGCCGCGATGCCGGGACGCGTCGTAGTGCAATGGGACAAAGAAGATTGTGCGGATCTCGGATTGATCAAAGTAGATCTGCTTGGGTTGGGAATGATGGCGGTGCTGGAAGATTCAATTCAACTGATTCGCGATGATTACGGCGAGAACGTCGACCTCGCTCACCTGCCGCACGACCCGAAGATTTACCAGGCGCTGCAACAAGCCGACACTATCGGTCTGTTTCAGGTCGAAAGCCGGGCGCAGATGTCGTGCCTGCCGCGGCTGCGGCCGGAAAAGTTTTACGACATCGTGGTCCAGGTAGCGATCATCCGCCCCGGACCGATCGTCGGCAACATGGTCCATCCGTATCTCAAACGCCGGCAAGGCAGGGAAATACCAACTTACGCGCACCCGGCGTTGGAACCGATCTTAAAACGCACGCTCGGCGTGCCGTTGTTTCAGGAGCAATTGCTGCGCATGGCGATGGTATGCGCCGGCTTCACCGGTGGTCAGGCCGAAGAGTTGCGCCGCGCTTTTGGTTTCAAACGTTCGGAAGCGCGTATGAAGACGATCGAAGTAGAACTGCGCGCCGGCCTGAAGCGAAATGGCATCGTGGGCAAAACTCAGGACGAGATCGTGCAGTCGATCAGCTCGTTTGCGCTTTACGGTTTTCCGGAATCACACGCGGCGAGTTTTGCTTTGCTGGCGTATGCGAGTGCGTATCTCAAATGTAATTACCTGGCGGCGTTCACGGCCGCGATGCTCAACAATCAGCCGATGGGTTTTTATCAACCGTTCACGTTGATTAAGGACGCGCAACGTCACGGCTTGAAAGTGCGGCCGGTCGACATTACCTGCTCGGATTGGTTGTGCACGCTCGAAAAACTGGAAACGAGAGCGGGATTGGGAGAGGGGGAGAAAGCGATCGGGGACCGGGTGACATGGGGAGTTGGCCCAGTCTCTGACGTCTCAGTCTCCTCCTCTCCCAATCTCGCTCTGCGTCTTGGGCTGAGGTATGTCAAAGGTCTTAGCGAGCAGGCGGGCCGCGCGATCGTGCGCGAGAGAACCGCTGGTCCGTTTGCCGGCATCGACGATCTACGCAACCGTGTTCCCGAACTGCGCAAGGACGAGTTGCGAAAGCTGGCTGCCGTCGGCGCGCTCAATTTCCTGCAAACACCTTCAGTTCACCGGCGTGATGCGTTGTGGCAAGTGGAACGAGTCGCGCGCCCACCGGGTGAACTTTACGAACAACTGCTCGAAACGGATGGCAATTCGCCACTTCAGTCGATGTCTGTACCGGAGCGACTGGATGCTGATTTCCGTGGCACTGGTCTAACGATCGGAAAACACCCGGTGGCTTATCACCGGCAGAAACTGAATCGCTTAAAAGCGCTGCGCGCGGTCGATCTTCGTAAGTTAGGCGATGGCAAATACGTGCGCGTGGCCGGTTGGGTGATCGTTCGCCAACGTCCCGGCACGGCCAAAGGATTTGTGTTTCTAAGCCTGGAAGATGAAACCGGCGTGAGCAACATCATCGTTACGCCGCAACTCTTCGATCGCTACCGGCGCGAGCTCGTCAGTTACCCGTTTCTCTTAATCGAAGGATCCTTACAAAACCAGGACAACGTAATCTCAGTGAAAGCAAGCCGGATAGAACCACTTCCGTTTCCAGTCGTAGCGGCCCCTTCTCACGATTTTCACTAGAACTGTTTTTATGCGGGGCGGATGGCCTGTCGAGGCGGCGCTTCGATCAAGCCCTGGACCACCTGGGCCACTTGCGACAAGGGCTTCGGCTTTCGCAAAAACGCATCGGCGCCACTACGCCGTGCTTCGTCTTCAACTTCAGCCGATCCGTAAGCCGTCAAAACGATAATCCGCGTTTGCGGGTTGTGCTCTCTGATCATCCGGATCATCTCGAGGCCGTCGGAGTTGTTTGTCAGGCTCAAGCGCAAATCCTGGATCACCACTTTGTATTCCGACGAGCCGAGCAGCTTCTCAGCTTCATCCATCTCGCGTGCTGTATCGACTTTGTAACCGTGCAGGGAGAAATACTCACTCATCGAAAAGCAGATCGCTTCTTCGTCGTCGACGACCAGAAGGCGAGGCAGCGGCTTTTCCCGGGAGGAGTTGTCGCCCCGAGACTGCCACATTTGTCTCAATCTACCAGAGACTTTTTTGAGAGTTCCAAATCGATTCTGCTTCACGGCACCCACGGAAACTGCGACACCAGAGCGGGCCCAAGGCTCGGGACTGGCGGTTTATGTTTATCAACTGAATCTTGCCGCTTCCCCTTGGTCGTTAACGTACAAACTCAGTGCACAGTTTCACCCCGGCCTGCTCTCGCAGAGAAGCGAAGGCAAGCGAAGAACCGAGGCGTATCCGTAAAGATCAGAGTACTGCGAGGGAGAGTGTGTAAAACACCGTGTGCTCCAGCGAGCCATCCCAAAGATCGTAAAGCTGTTAGCTCCGGTTAATCTCATCGTTTCTTCTCCGCACGGTAACGATGAGAATCGGGCAACGGCTGGTCGCCGTTTGGGGTAAAAACGATTCGTTGCCCGACCCGATTGCTAGATTGGTATTGCTGCCCTTACGTTGGGACGCTGGGGGACAGGGACGTTGACTTTGCCGGAAATGCTCGGCGAGGCTGGCTTAGTAATGATGTAAAGCAAAACTTCGCAAACCTCACGCGTGCCGGTTCCAATCGTGTTGCCCGTTTCATCCTGTAGTGCGTAGATCTGCCCGTTACCGTCCAGGGGAAGAATCATTGGTTTTGCGTACATTCTCTGAAATCTCCTTACCCGGGCCGTTTGACGAATCCGTTTGCGCTGACAAGACAAACGGCAGTTAGTCAATGATGCCGCGGTTAACGACTCTGACTATTCCGCCGTTGGGTTCGATTTGAACCGTTTCCGCACTGCGCCGGCAATGCCCAGCAACCCGGTTCCAAGCAGCAGCATGCTGGTTGGTTCCGGAACAGCGCTACCGGTTACCTGGCCCTGCACCGTGGTGATTCCGTTGTTGGAAGCCGGCGGTACAAGATTCAGTGGATTGTTCGTTATTGCATACGTAATTCCACCGATGTTCACCGATGTCACTGTAAAGTTGACCACTCCGGAGCCGGAATTACTGGCGCTGAAGGTGCCACTAAACGTCGCAGAAAAGCTGTCGCTTCCGGCGATCGGTACTGTTTGTGTAATAGTGAGTGTAAAGGTGCCGCTAGCATTGATGACACCGTTGCCGCTCACAAAGGTTTGAAAGTTTCCGAAACTCGTACCCGTCGGAGTGTTCAATGAGGTCGAACCCAGACCCGTGAACGTGATCATGAGCGCGTTGCCCATGCCCCCGAGAAAGGTGACCGAGTTAGTGCCGCTACCGGAACAACCACCGCAGGTAAAAGTACCTGAAGTAGTAAAGGTCACAGGATCGGCTTTCGCTTCGGTCTTGCCGAAAGCCACCATGACCATGACCAGCAGAGCACTCATAACAGTTGCCTTTATGATACTCGCCATTTTTGGTCCCCTTATATTTCCCCAAGTCATCGCCGTCCGCACTACGTCGACAAGCAACCTAAAATCGCTCGGGTCTATTAGCACCCAGTTACAGGTTAATGTTTCCACATCTGTGGGCAATACAGATGTGGAAACATGTTTTTTGCACGAACCGAAAAGAGTTTGAGCTAAACGCTACTCTTCTTTCCGGGCAAATCTTTTGCGGAACGCTGTCGCGACTCCGACTAATCCGGTACCGAGGAGCAGCATGCTCGCCGGTTCCGGCACTTCAGTAACCGTTAACGGATCCTTATCGGAGCCGCCATTCTGGAATCCGCGCATGCGAACCAGAATGCTATTGAAAACGCTGGCCTCGGTGTTTCCATTGAGGCTAGCGAGAGTCAAAGTAAACGTTACAGTTGCTCCCGTCGGAGTGCCTCCGTTGGGACTGCCACCGCCGTTGTAATCGTTTCCGGTCGCACTGATTAAATGAGTGCGCGTGCCGTCGGGAGCAACGTTACCGGTCCAGCCCGTCGGTGATGGTCCGAACAGGTTGAAATTCGCATTGGTGGTGGTGAAATTGTTGACGACGGTTCCTGGGGTAAGGTTGAAGGCAACCGCCGTAAGAAATCCGCCATTCGCAGCCGGACTGGTGTTCGTCATGGTAATCGTGAACGTATTACCGCTCAGGCTTACTGACGCAGCACACAGTGCCGGGCTGTCAGGCGCGCAGATTCCAACCGTAGTGGCCTGCGCACTTGAGGCGTATGCAAAGCCGACGACAGCAAAGATCGCCAGCATGAGTAAGTGTTTCATTGGTAAATGCCGGGGCATCTGATATCTCCTGGGAAGGTTCATGGCTTTAGCTTTGTGGTGACTGGGCTTCAGCTTGTTCAAAGTTGAATGACAACCTAACTAAACAACGAATGCACGGCGAATCCCGATTGGGAGACACGTGTTTACAAACTTCCCGAACGCACACGCGTCGAGACCGCACGGATATTAGGCTTGGAGACTAGAGCACTGCGGGGCAAGTGCGTGCTCAGACATTACCAGCCAGAGGACTCCCGGTCGGGTCAGGAGTAAATCACATTGGCACGTGCCCAAATCGTAGCAAACTTTGGGCCAATATGTTGATCGGGACCGTACATTACAACAACGCGGTTTTCTCCATTGAATTGGACCAAGGGAATTTTGCGGCGGGCCAGCTTGTCCAGAATCCAGATCGAATGTCTAGACTTTAGACGGGTTGATTTGGTGCTTTTTGATCTTTTGATAAAGTGAGCTTCTTGGTATGCCGAGACGCTTCGCAGCCTTCTCGACACGGCCTCTCTCTTCCATCAAAACGCGTTCGATGTGCTGCTTTTCGAGTTCGAGCAGTGTGAGCCGGGAGTCGAGAAACGGTGAACCAACCTGCGTGTGACCATCGAAGTGAAGGTCGTTGATGGTGATCGTTTTCTGGTCACTCAATAGGACCGCGCGTTCGATA
>DATEHX010000415.1:0-32645 GCA_035279345.1 Pyrinomonadaceae bacterium
AGGTCGAAACGCGTGGCGCGCAGTGCCGGAACGATACCGAACACGAGTCCCGTCAGGACGGACAATCCGAGGGTGAAGCCGAAGACGCGCAGGTCCAGCGATGGCTCGAGTGAAGTCATCTCTGGTCCACCCCACTCGGTCACCACCAACAGACCATCCTTGATCCAGAGCGCGAAAAGCATTCCGAACGCGCCGCCGGCAACGGCGAGCAGCAGGCTTTCGGTCAGCAGTTGCCGGACCAACCGCGCGCGACTCGCTCCGAGCGCGACGCGAACCGCGATCTCTTTTTGACGTGCTGAAGCCCTGACAAGCAGCAGGTTCGCGACGTTGGCGCACGCGATCAGCAGCACGACGCCGACGACTCCGAGCAGTAATCGCAACGGTGTGGCGAGTTCCCGCCGCGAATCCATCTCGCCCTGGCTACCTGAGTCAACTCCGAGTCGCGGCAGATCTTTGGGATCGATCGTTCGCAGTTGTTGTGTCGCACGTGACTGTCTCGCCGCCCGATGCTCGAGTACTGATGCTTGAAACGGTTCGGCCAGCGCGGACTGCGCCTGTTCGATCGTCGCGCCGGGTTTCAACCGGCCCATCATTCGCAGCCACCAAATTCCCGCGCCACTAGTGTTGGTTTGCTCGCCCGAAATCTGCGGCTCCCACGCGATCGGAATCGTCACGTCCTGCGTTGAACCGACGTTCGAAGTGCCGGCAAAGCCCGCGGGCGTCACACCTGCGATAGTGAAGGCGACATTGTTGATGTTTACCTGTTTGCCGGCGATTGCGGGATCGCTGTTGAAGCGCGTGGTCCATAAGCGATGGCTGAGCACCGCGACGGGAGTCACGCCGGCACGATCGTCAGCATCTGTGATCGTGCGGCCCACCAACGCCGGCACGCCGAGCGCCGAGTAGTAGTTGCCAGAGACGACCTGTCCAGTGACGACCTCTGCCTGACCGCCCGCATTCAACGTCATGTCCACCGGCGCAAACGCGAAGACATCGCTTAATACACTCTCCTGCCGAAAACGCGCGAGCGTTTGCAACGGAAACGAGGTACCGACGGTCATTTGCGTTTCACGATTAAACCGGTTCGTACCGTTGAAGCCGCCAGGACCGAACTTCTCCGAGTTCCAGCTCGCCTTGAAAAGCACGAGCTGATCCGGATCCTTCACCGGCAACTTCTTCAACAATACGGCATCGATCACGCTGAAGAGCGCGGTGTTGGCTCCAACACCCAGCGCGATCGTCAACACCGCAACCAGCGCAAACGCGGGACGCTTCGCTAGCATTCGAAGCGCGTATTTAATGTCGGTAAGCATCCATCTTGTCCATTCTGCAAATCCTGTAAAAACTATTCGTAACGAAGCGCGACCAGCGGGTCGACCTTCGTGGCACGACGCGCCGGCAGATAACAAGCAATGAGCGCAACGAAGAACAGACCACCGGCCACGAGCCCGAACGTCGTTACGTCGTTGGTACTGACTTCAAACAACAGCGTCCGCAGCAAACGCATTAATCCAAGCGCCGCTCCAACGCCGATCGCCACGCCCAACAGCGCCAACACCAGCCCCTGTTTCAACACCATCTTCAGAATGTCCGCGGGACTGGCGCCGAGCGCCATGCGTACGCCGATGTAGTGTGTCTGTTGACTAACCGAATACGAGACAACGCCGTAGATTCCGATCGACGCCAGCAACAACGCGACAACCGCGAAGATGCCGATCAACAAGGCGGGAAAACGCCGCATGAACGACGCGGGCGTCTGCGCGATCATCTGGTCCATCGTGTTGACGTTGAGAATCGCGGCGCCGGATTCGAGGTTGCGGATTTCATTGCGAACTGAAGCTGTGAGTGCGGCCGGATCGCTATTTGTGCGCACCACAAGATTGGCGAATGGACCAGCGTTTTGCCGGTACGGATAGTAGAGCACCGGTCTCAGTGCTTCATCGAGCCCGGTGATTTTCACGTCGCCAACCACGCCGACGATCTCCACCGGCGCGGCCTCAATCGCGTTGTATCTGATCTTTCGACCAACCGGATCGCGTCCGGCGAAGAGTCGATCGGCGATCGTCTTGCCAATCATGACGACGGCCGGTTTGTCTGGCGTGTCGCGCTGGTCAAACACGCGGCCGGCGAGTAGTGGCACGCCGAGCGTTTGAAAATAACTGTCGCTGACGAAGCGCATGTTCGCTTCGATCTCTTTTCCGGGCGGCGGCACCGGATCGCGGTCGATGTAGAAGCGTGTCGTGTTGCCGCCGTTGAGCGGCAGAATGTCGACCGTGCCCGCGTTCGTGACTCCGGGCAGCGCGCGCACTCGTTCCTGTATCTGATCGTTGAAGTTGATGAGTTGATTGGCGTCAGTGAATTTCGCGGGTGGCAACACCATCGTCATCGTCAACAGGTTGTCTGTTTTGAAGCCGACGTTTGTTTGCAGCAGCCGCAACAGGCTCTTCATCATGAGTCCCGCGCCGATCAGCAACACGACCGCGAGCGCAATCTCGGTAACGACCATCGCACTGCGCAGCCGATGGCCTGCGCCTGCCGCCATGTTGCGCCCGCCTTCTTTAAGAACTTCGTTGAGATCCAGACGCGACGATTGCAGCGCGGGCGCGAGTCCAAAGACGAGACCCGTTACGAGTGAAAGACCGAAAGAGAAAGCGAGAATGTTCGCGTCAAGACTCAACGTCTTGAGAAACGGCATCGCGATCAACTGATTCTGCGGCAGTGCGGAAACAAGCGCGGGCACGCCCCAGTAAGCGATCAGCAAACCGGCCGCGCCGCCGAGCAGCGAAAGCACGAGCGACTCAGTTAACAGTTGACGCACCACGCGCCAGCGGCTTGCGCCCAACGCCGAACGGATCGCCACTTCCTTCTGCCGCCAGAGCGAACGCGTCAACAACAAACTCGCCACGTTCGCGCACGCGATCAGCAGCACGAATCCAACGGCGGCCAGCAACACCAATAGTATCGGCCTCACCGTGCCGATGATTTCTTCCTGAAGCGGAAGGATGCGAACACTTGTTCCCGCGTGCGATTGGTTGTGTTCCTGCTCGATGCGGCTGGCAATGACGCTCAACTCCGATTGCGCCTGCGCCTCATCGACGCCCGGTTTGAGCCGGCCGATGAGATTCGTGCCGTGCATGAAGCGCCGCGTCAGTTGATTTTGCGTGGGTTGATACGGCAGCCACAGCTCGCCGTTTCTCAGTGCAAACTGAAAACTCGCCGGCAACACGCCGATGATCTGGTAGCTGTCGCCGTTGATCGTCAGCGGTTTTCCGACAACTCCAGTGTCGCCGCCAAAACGCCGTTGCCACAGACCGTAGCTGAGCACGACGACCCGTGGTCCACCCTGTTGGTCTTCACCTTGTTGAAAGGTACGTCCGAGAATCGGATCGACTCCCAGCACGTTGAAGAAGCTCGCGTTCACGCGCGGTCCACCCACGCTCTCCGAGTCGCCGTCGCCACTCAAAAGCACGCGGCCGCCGGTGTAAGCAGCGAGTCCATCGAAGACGTTGTTCTTCTGGTAGTCCTGATAGTCAGGATAGGAGAACTCGCGTTTGGAAAACGCGTCTTGCGGAGTTTTCTCCCAGAGATGAACGAGACGATCGGGTGACTTGTAAGGCAAGCCACGCAACAACGCCGCGTCAACCACGGTGAAGATCGCAGTGCTGCCGCCAATGCCGAGAGCCAGCGTGACCACGGCGACCGCCGCAAAACCCGGCCGCTTCAAGAAACTACGAAACGCAAACTTCAGGTCCTTAATTAAACTGTCCATTCTCACCTCACTAAAACCATCCACAGATTACGCAGAGCTCTGTGTAATCTGTGGATGGTTTTCTTACTCGTACCTGAGCGCGGTCAACGGGTCGACTTTCGTCGCCCGCCGCGCGGGAATCAGCGATGCAAACATAGCGATCACGAAGAAGATCGCTGCGACGACGACGAACGTCAGTGTGTCGGTTGGGGTGATACCGAAGAGAAGTGTCGCGAGGAAGCGAGTAACCGCGAACGCGCCCGCTACGCCGAGTGCAACACCAGTAAGAACCAATACGAGTCCGTGCCTGACGATCAGTTGCAGTATGTCTCGCGCTTGCGCGCCGAGCGCCATGCGGATTCCGATCTCCTGCGTCCGCTGCGTGACGGCGTAAGAGACGATGCCGTAAATGCCAACCAACCCCAGCACGAGCGCGAGCAGAGCGAACGCGGAAAAAAGAACTGTCAGCGAGCGCGAAACAGCAGTCGCATCGGAAACTCGCTGGTCTAATGTCTTAACGTTGTAAATCGGTTGGTTGTTGTCGATGGTCAGAACCTGGCCGCGCACTGCCGCGACAATCGACGTCGGATCGGAAGCCGTGCGCACGAACAGCGTCACACTGTTCATCGGCATCTGCGCGCTCGGAACGTAAAGCTCCGCCGTAACCTCGTCGACGAGACTTTCCTGCCGAATGTTTCCGACTACGCCGACGATCGTCCGGCACAACTCTTCCGGTTTCTCACACGCAAAGCCAACTCGTTTTCCCAGCACATCGCCGTTCGGAAAGAAGCGGCGCGCGAAGGCTTGATTTACAAGCGCGACCTTTTGCTGCGTTGGTCCATCGCGGTCTTCGAGCTGCCGTCCGTCCAGTAAAGGAATTCGCAGCGTCTGAAAGTATTCAGGCGAAACCACGCCCACACCGATGGCCGGATCTTTCTTGTCGATCGGCGGCTGACCTTCGATGCCCGTGTAAACGATCATGCCGAAGCCGGTGAGCGGCGTGTGATTGATCGTGCCTGCGCTTTCAACGCCCGGCAGTGCTTTGACCTTTTGCAGTAGTTCCTGTTGAAACGCGAGCGATTGTGCTTCTTCTTTGTACTTCGAGCGCGGCAGACTGATCCGCGTCGTCAACACGTTCTCGCGATTGAAACCGAGATCGACTGCCGTGAGCTTGTTGAAACTGCGCACGAGTAGTCCGGCGGCGACGAGCAGAACCATTGCCAGCGCGAGTTCCGCGACGACAAGCCAACCCCGAAAACTGCGCAAACCGAAACTCATCAAGCCCGCGGACCGGCTGTTTCGCAATGCTTGAATCAAATCGGGTTTGGAAGCCGTCAGTGCGGGCGCAAGTCCAAACACAATCCCGGTGACCACCGAGAGCGCGAGCGTGAAAGCAAAGACGCGCCAGTCGATCGGAATGTTGCTGAGGTCGTAAACGGTCGTCGCAAAGTCCTCGGGCGCGAGCGAACCGATCGCGCGCGTAGACCAGATCGCGATCAATAAACCCATCACTCCACCGGCGAGACCAAGCACGACGCTCTCGGTGAGCAGTTGGCGAACCAGTTGCCAGCGTCTTGCACCCACTGCCGCACGGACCGCCATTTCGCGTTGCCGCGCGAGCGTGCGCGAGATCATCAAACCCGCGACGTTCACACACGCGAGCAGCATCACCAGACCGACCGCGCCCCAAAGGACTAGCACGGTCAAGCGTGCACCCGCCACGAGTTGTTGATGCAAAGGCACGAGTTCGACCAGTGCGATGGGTAAAGGTTCTTTGCCTTGTTCTTTGCCGTACTCCGACGCGTTCTTTGCGATCAACCGCAACTCGGTTTGCGCCTGCTCAAAACTTCCGCCAGCCTTGGTCCGGCCCACCACGTCGACGAGCGAAAAGAAATCGCCGAACTCTTTCGCGGGATCGAGTGCGAGCGGCAGCCAAACATCAAACTCGCCGGGAAAACGAAAGCCCGCGGGCATCACACCAACAATCGTGTACGGCTTGCCGTCGAGAGTGAGACTGCTGCCGAGCATCGACTCGCTGCCACCGTAACGTGCCCGCCAAAACTTCTCGCTCACGATTGCCACTTTGTTCGCGCCGACTGCATCTTCCCCCGACACGAACAAACGGCCTTTGACGGGTTGCACACCCAGCGTGGTGAATACACTCGCCGTCACCTGCGCGCACGAGATGCGTTCCGGTTCGGCCTGGCCCGTGAGATTGAAATTGTTATCGGTGTAAGCGCCGAGGTCCGCGAGGCTCGTTTGCTTGTCACGCCACGAGAGGTATTGATACGCGGCGATACCGGGCAAGCCTTCATCACCGGCGGATTTCTGTACCGAAACGAGGTGCTCGGGATCGTGAAACGGCAACGCTCGCAACAGCACTGCGTTGACCACGCTGAAGATCGTCGTGTTCACACCGATTGCCAGCATCAGCGTGATCACAGCGACCGCCGTGAAACCGGGCCGCTTAATCAAGCTCCGAATCGCGAACTGAACATCTTTGGTCAGACTGTTCATTCTCACCTCACTAAAGCCATCCACAGATTCCACAGAGTTCTGCGTAATCTGTGGATTGCCTTTCACTCGTACCTCAGTGCTTCCAGCGGATCGACTTTCGTCGCGCGGCGCGCCGGCACATAGCAGGCAAACAACGCGACTAAAAACAGCACCAAAGTGATCGCCGCAAACGTTAACGGATCGTTTTCACCGACACCGAAGAGCAGGCTTTTCATCAACCGCAACAGCGCAAACGAAGCTGCGAGACCAACCACCAGCCCGATAACGATCACTGCCAGTCCCTGGCCCAACACGAGCTTCAACACGTCACTGACTTGCGCGCCGAGAGCGAGTCGAACGCCGAGTTCGTGTGTGCGTTGCGTGACGGTGTAAGACGTGACGCCGTAGATGCCGGCGGCAGACAACAGCAACGCAATGCCGCCGAATAGTCCAACCAGAAACAAATTGAACCGCGGCTGCGTCACTGATGCGCTTACGATGTGTTCCATCGTCTGCAGTTGAGCAACGGGCACCGTGCGATCGACTTCCGCGACGGCCTGCCGCAGCGCCGGCGCCAGACTCTCCGGCTCAATTGTTGAACGAACGACGATCGCCATGTTTTGAAACATAATCTGTTTGGCTGAGAAGTAGAGCTCCGGCGGCGCCTCTTCGCGCAACTCCTCGCTGCGGACGTTTGCCGTTACGCCGGCGATCTCAAACCAGATGGGTTGATTGTTTTCGTCAGTGTTACCTAACGTGATTCGCTTCCCGACCGGATCTTCGTTGGGAAAGTCGCGCTGGGCCAACGCCTGGTTGATCATCAGTTTCCGCGGCGCGCCCATGCGGTCATCCGGCGTAAACGTGCGGCCTTGCAGCACGGGAATGTTCATCGCGCGGAAGTAATCGGGACTGACGGTGCGGAAGTTCGTCGGCACCCACTTGTCTACGGTTAGAATAGGGCGTCCTTCCACGCGGAAGCCGATGGTTGGTCCACCGCTGAGCGGCAACGTATTGATTACCCCCGCGCTTTCCACACCGGGAATCACGCGAGCGCGCTCCAGGACCTGTTCGTAAAAACTAATGATGGCGGAATCCTCGCCAAACTGTGGACCAGCGGGCGAGAGCTGCGCCGTCAACACCTGTTGCGGAGTGAAACCGGCATTGACGGCCTGCAAGCGCATGAAACTGCGGAACAGCAGCCCCGCACCGGCTAGCAACACGACCGACAACGCGACTTCCGCGATGATCAACGCGTGTCGTAAACGAGTGTGACGCTTGCTTCCCGCGTTGCCGCGACCACTCTCCTTCATCGCTTCCTGCACATCGGTCTTCGAAATGTGCAGCGCAGGTGCGAAGCCAAAAATAAAACCGGTGAGTAACGATGCCGTGAGCGCAAAACCAAACACACGCCAGTCCATGCCAATCTCGTTGAGGCGTGGGAACTCCTGCGGCAGTAGTTTTGTGAGCACCGTGACACCCCAACTCGAAAGCGCCAGACCAAGCGCGCCTCCCGCGAGCGCGAGTAGTGCGCTTTCAGTCAGAAGCTGCCGCACTACACGCCAGCGCGAAGCGCCAAGCGCAACGCGAATTGCGATTTCTCTACTTCGTGAACTCGCGCTTGCCAGCAGGAGGTTCGCGACGTTTGCGCACGCGATCAGCAACACAAACATGACTGCGCCAAAGAGCAGCCAGAGCATCGTGTTTGATTCACCAGTAAGATGTTCGTGAAGCGAAAGGACCGTGTTGAAGCGGCGGTTGTTGGTTTCCGGGTACTGCTGTCGCAGCCGGCTGGTGATTGTTTCCATTTCACTCGCCGCTTGCGCCACACTGGCACCGGGTTTTAGCAAACCCACCACGTTCAGATAACCCATGCCGCGCCGCTCGGTCGGCTCGACTTCCCTGTTGAACTCCGGCGCAAGTTTTAACGGCGGCAACCATAATTCCACCTTGTCGGGATACTGGAAGCCCGCCGGCGCGACGCCAATAATCGTATAACTCTCCGCATTAAGACTGATCTGTTGTCCGATTACTCCCGGGTCCGCACCGAAGCTGCGCCGCCACAACGCATCACTCAAAACCACTACGGGTGCGTGTCCCGCTTGTTCGTCACCGGAAACAAAAAGACGGCCCAGTTGTGGTCCAACGCCAAACACATTGAAAAAGTTGGCTGACGTTTGCGCGAAGCTGATCCGCTCGGAACGATCCGGCAGCGCGAGGTTAATGCTGGTGCGTTTGATCGCCGCGAGGTGTTCGAAGACGGTGTTCTGCGCGCGCCAGTCGAGGAAATTTGGTCCAGTGGTTTGAACCCGTCTCCCGTCGGGATTCAGTTCCCGAATAGCCACGATGCGGTCCGCCGTCGGGTATGGCAGGCGCCGCAACATGACGCTGTTAACGACGCTGAAGATCGCGGTCGTCGCGCCGATGCCGAGTCCGAGAGTGACAATCGCGATCGCTGTAAATGCCGGTCGTTTGAGTAAGCCGCGAAACGCAAAGCGCAGATCTTTGTTCAGACCGTCCATACTCACCTCACTAAAACCATCCACAGATTCCACAGATTACTTTTCTGCGTAATCTGTGGAGTGCTTACTCGTACCTCAAGGCTACTAAGGGATCGACTTTCGTCGCGCGGCGCGCGGGAACGACGCAGGCGATGAAAGCAACCGTTATCAACAAGACCGCGACGGCGCCGAAGGTAATCGGATCCCTCGCCGTAACGCCGAACAGCAAACTTGCCATCACGCGTGTCAGTCCAAACGCAGCCGCCAAACCTATGACCACACCGATCAGCGTGAGTAACATTCCCTGGCCCACCACGAGCCGCAACACGTGGGCGCGCCGCGCGCCTAAAGCCATGCGCACGCCGATCTCGTGAGTTCGTTGGGCCACTGAATAAGACATGACGCCGTAGATTCCGGTGGCCGCGAGAATCATCGCCAGCGCGGCAAACAACACGAACAGCGTCGTACGATAGCGCGGCGCCGCGACTGAAGAATCAACCCACTCGGTCATCGGCCTCACGGCAGCGATCGGCTGATCCGGATCCATGGCGCGCACTTCATTGCGCACCGCGCCAACAAGGCTCATCGGATCCCCCGTGGTCCGCAGCACGAGATTCGTTCCGCCCGTTTGCCGCTTCGGGAAATACATCGCGGCGTATGGTTGACTTCCCAACGATCGGTGCAGCAGGTCGCCGACTATTCCGACGATCTCGAACGGCTCGTTATTAAAAGTGATGAGGCGTTTACCGAGCGGCTCCTCGTTCGGAAAGGCGGCATTGACGAGACTCTGGCTGACGATTACCAGCTTGTCGCCGCGGGCCACTTCCTGTTCCGTGAAGTTTCGGCCGCGCAGCAAAGGAATGCGCATGGCGCTGAAATAGTTTTGATTTATACGGCGGAAGTCGGCGCCTAACTGCTGGTCGGGTGAAACAGGTGGACGGCCTTCGACATTGAAGGAGATGTCATTGAGTTGACCGCTGAGCGGAAGCTCAGTGACCATGCCCGCAGCCTCGACACCCGGTAATGCGCTGACGCGGGTTTCGAGATCCTGAAAGAAAATTCCGGCCTTTTCGGGCTTGTCATACTTCTGCCGCGGCAGATCGATGCGCATCGTCAACACGTTGTTGGCATCGAATCCGGGGTTCACGTTTTGCAGCGCAACGAGACTGCGGATTAGCAGCCCGGCGCCAATCAACAGCATGACCGCCACCGCGCTTTCCAGGATGACCAGCGCACTGCGGGTGCGACTGCGCAACGCACTATGACCTTCACCGCGCGAACCTTCTTTCAGTGAGTCGATCAGATTAACTTTCGCGGTGCGAAAGGCGGGTGCGAGCCCAAACAAAATTCCGGTAACGACCGAAATCAGCAAGGTGAAGCCGAGTACTGTCAGATCGATCTTCACCTGTACGGTCGCGGGAATACTGTTCTCGCTCAACTTAACGAGCAGGTTCACGCCCCACGCGGCGAGCAACGCACCAAGCGCGCCGCCAATGAGAGCCAGCAACAAGCTCTCAGTAATCATCTGGCGCATGATGCGCGGACGACTCGCCCCAAGCGCGGTGCGCAAAGCAATCTCTCTTTGCCTCGCGGCGGCGCGCACCAACAGCAGATTCGCGACGTTCGCACAGGCGATCAGCAGCACAAACGCGACCGCGCCGAAAAGAATGTAGACCGTGGTGCGGGTGCTGCCGACGAGCTGTTCGCGCAACGAGACGAGACGCAGGTTCCAACCGGTATTGCTCTCGGGAAACTGTTTCTCGATTTGAGCAGCGATCAGATCCGTATCAGCCTGGGCCTGGGCCAGACTTGCTCCCTGTCTCAACCGGCCAATGGGCCGCAGAAAATGCGCGAAACGTTGCTTCATTTCCGGATCGGCGTCGAAGTTCATCGGTATCCACAGGTCCGCTGCTTGTGGAAGACTCACGTCTTTGCCCATCACGCCGATCACTTCGCAAGCTTTGCCGTTGAGGACGATGGTCTTGTTGAGGATCGCGGGATCGCCGGCAAAACGTCTTTGCCACAACGCGTAGCTAAGCACCGTCACCTGATCGCTGCCGCTCTTTTCGTTTTCAAAACTGAAGCCGCGACCGAGAAATGGAGCGACGCCAAACGTTTGAAAGTAGTTGCCGGTGACGTTTGAGGCGCGGAGTCGTTCGGGCTCACCGCTTCCGGTGAGTGTCGCGGGTAACGGCAGCGTGCCTGACGCGGCAAACTGTTCGAACGTTTTGTTTTGATTGCGATAGTCGATGAAGTCGCCCGGCGCCACGCTGGCGCGGCCGGTCCCGTTGCGAACGTTGCCGAAGACCCATACGAGCCGATCGGAATCCGGAAAAGGAAGCGGCCGCAGAACGACGGCGTTCACCAGACTGAAGATCGCGGTGTTCGCGCCGATGCCAAGCGCGAGCGCAAGGAGTGCGATCGCAGTGAAACCCGGACGCTTGATCAATCCGCGAATGGCAAACTTGAGATCCTTGATTAGACCGTCCATTACTCACCTCACTAAAACCATCCACAGATTTCACAGAGTTCTGCGTAATCTGTGGATGGCTTTTCACTCGTACCGTAAAGCGCGAAGCGGATTCACGCGTGACGCGCGGCGCGCCGGCACGTAACCGGCCAGCAAGGCGACGAGCGTCAACACAACCGCGGCGCCAATCAACGCCACCGGATCCGCGGGTTTCAAACCAAACAACTGCGACGAAATAAACTTCGCCGCGAAGAGCGCGGTTGGTATGCCGATCGCCAGCCCGATTGCAACCAGCACCAACGTCTCGCGCAAAATCATCCACGCGATGTTGCCGCCGCGCGCGCCGAGCGCCATGCGAATACCGATCTCACTCGTACGACGCGCCACACCGTGGGCCATCACGCCGTACAAACCGATGCACGCGAGTATCAAAGCGAGCACGCCGAAGAAGCTCACGAGTTGTGCGATCAAACGATCCTGTTGAAAGTTCTCGTGCACCTGATCTTCAAGCGTCGTTACACCGAAGATCGGAATCTTGTCGTCGATGTTGTTGAGTACCTGTCTGGTTGGACCAGCAAACGAACTGGCATCGCCATTCGTACGCACCTGAACGTTGACGGAAAACGAAGCCTCATCGGGAATCTGGAGAATCGGACGATAGACCGCGGGAATCGGCTTCTCGCGCGCGTCCTGGTTCTTAAAATCGGCGATCACGCCGACGATTTCGAGGAACGCGCCGCCGTCAGTCTCGTCGTCAAAAGTAATCGTGCGGCCGATCGGGTTCTGATCTTTGAAGAATTGGTTGGCAAACGTCTCGTTAACAACGGCGATGCGCGGTCCCGCAACGTTGTCGCGAATCTCGATGTCACGTCCGCGCAGCAGAGGGATGCCGAGTGTTTCGGCGTACTTCGGTCCGGTCAGAATATCTTCGACGACCACGTCTTCGCCGGGCTCCGGTGTGTAACCGGGTATTTGAATGCTGCTTGAACGTTGCGTGCCGCTCATCGGCGAGTAAGTCGCCAGCGAGACCGCGCGCACGTTGGGAAGATTCCCGAGCCGCTCGAGTACTTGTTGATAGAGCGACGGGAGCTCGGCGGGTTTGTAACCTGCGAGACGCGGATCGATGCCGAACAGCAACATGTTGGACCGATCGAAACCAACGTTCTCGCTTTGCAGGTTCAACAGACTGCGCGCGAACAAACCGGCACCCGTAAGCAGGACCATTGAAAGTCCGACCTGCAACACGACCATCGCTGACGACAGACCCAAACGCCCGAACCGGCTGCGCGTGCGAGTCTTCTCTTTCATCGCGACTACCAGATCGGTCTTACTTGCTCGCAGCGCGGGAACGAGGCCGAACAACAGCCCGGCAAGAATCGAAACTCCGATCGTAAACGCGAGCACGATCGCATCGGGCCGCGTGTTGAGTGGCGACTCTTTCGCGACGAGATTAACGAGAATGACGACGCCCCATTGCGCCAACAGCACGCCGAGAACTCCGCCGACCACCGCGAGCAACATGCTCTCGGTGAGTAGCTGACGAATGATGCGCCAACGGCTCGCACCCAACGCCATGCGCAAAGAGATCTCCGCTTTGCGCGCCGTCGCGCGAGCCAGTAGCAAACTGCCGACGTTCGCACAGGCAATCAACAGAACCATGCCCACAACAGCCATCAGCATGTGCAACGCTTTCGAATAAATCGTACGCAGTCCGGAGATGCCGCCCTTGCCTTCCACGAGCGTGACGTACGTGTTTTGAATGCCGCGTTGCCGTTGTTCCGTGAGCTGACTGCCGGCTTGTTCGGTTAGAAACTGTTGCAGGGCGAGGTTCGTCGTGGCGTTCGCCTGTTCCATTCGCACGCCGGGTTTAAGCCGGCCCAGGAGCATCAGGAAGTAAGCCTGATTGTCGTCGAGGAACGACTTGCGCAGTTCGATCTGCGGATGAAAAGTCAGTGGCAACCAGATGTCTGGTGGACGCCGCACGCGTTCGCCGAAAAATTCTGGCGGCGTGATGCCGGCGATCGTGAAGTTCGTGCCGTTGATAACGAACGTTTTGCCCACTACGGACGGATCGCTGTTGAGTTCTTTTTCCCAATAACGGTGGCTGATCACCGCGGCGGGTTGCGCGTTTGCTTTGTCGTCTTCCGGCGTGAGGACACGGCCGCGCGCGGCGCCGACGCCGAGCACGGAAAAATAATTACCTGACACGAGCTGTCCTGAAGCGCGTGTCGCGGCAGCGCCTTGAGTGTCGGCGCGGCGAACACTCAGCCGGCTCGTGCCACTACGCAACGCCGCGATGTCCTGGAACGATTGATTGTGATCGTGGATGTAGACATACGACGCGTATGAGAAGCGCTTCCATTCACCGACGCGCGGCGAATCTTCGTATGCAGTTCCCTCGCCGGTGGTGTCGCTGAAGAGCACGAGTTGTTCCGGTTGGCTGACGGGAAGTGACTTCAGCATCACCGCATTCACGAGCGTGAAGATCGCAGTGTTTGCGCCGATGCCGAGTGCGAGCGTGAGCACCGCGATAGCCGCGAAGCCTTTACGTTTGATCAGTCCCCTGAACCCGTAGCGAATGTCTTTAAGTAGTGTTTCCATAAAACCATCCACAGATTCCACAGATTACTTTTCTGCGTAATCTGTGGATTGCCCTTTCACTCGTAACGGAGCGCTTCCAACGGGTCGACTTTCGTCGCGCGGCGAGCCGGCAGGTAACAAGCGAGAAACGCCGCCGCCAACAAACACGCCGACACGACACTGAAGGTCAACGGATCGGTTGGTTCCACTCCGAACAGCAAGCCCGAGATGAAACGAGTCAACGCCCACGACGCGACGAGGCCGATTGCCAAACCAATGACCGCCAGCTTCATGCCGTTTACAACTATCATCCTCAACACGTCCGTCTTCCGCGCCCCGAGCGCCATGCGAATCCCGATCTCGCGCGTGCGTTGCGTCACGGCAAAAGCCATCACGCCGTAGATCCCGATCGCCGCCAGCAACAACGCCACACCCGCGAAGATTCCGATCATCAATGAGTTGAATTGCTGAAGTCCGACTGACAGCGAACGCACTTCCTGCATCGTGCGCACGTCAAACACCGGCTGGTCCTTGTCGATGGCCCAAACGTCCTGCCGGAGCGAACCTGCCAGCGACGCGGGATCGACCGTCGTTCTGGCCACGATCACCATCGACCTCCAGGCATCCTGCGCGGCCGGCAAGTAGTATTCGGGAGTGACTTCGAGAGTGAGCTCGTGCTTGACGTCTTTGATCACGCCGACAACTTCCATCCACGGCGCTTTATCGATTGGGGCCTGAAAGCGAATGCGTTTGCCGACTGCGTCCTGTCCGGGCCAATGTTTCCGCGCGAGTGTTTCGTTGATGATTACGACTAACGGCGCACCGGCGTTGTCTTGCTCGGTAAATGCTCGTCCTTTAAGAAGCGGGATCTGCATCGCCGTGAAGTAATCGGGAGTACACACGCGATAACGGCCGATGTTTTCGTTACCCGGCGCGGGCTCAGCTTCGCCTTCAATCAGATAGGCATCCGACGAGTTTGAGCCGCCGAGCGGGAGATAGTTGACTGCCGCGGCGGACTGGACACCCGGCTCTGCTTTCACGCGTTGGACCAGGTCGTTGTAGAAGGCAACGGTCTGTGGCTCTTCCTTATACTTCGTGGCCGACAAGATTAGGTTCATCGTCACGACGTTGTCAGGATTGAAACCGGGATCGGTTTTGAACAACGTGACGAAGCTGCGGAAGAAAAGTCCCGCGCCGACGAGCAGAACCAATGAGAGTGCGAATTCAAACACGACCAGTGAACTTCGCAGCCGATGCGAACGGCCCGAGGATTGGCGGCTGTTTTCCTTGAGGGCGTCGTTTAGATTTGGTTTCGAGACTTGCAAAGCAGGGGCGAGTCCAAATAACAGACCGCTGAGCAGTGAAAGCGCGACCGTAAAGATCAGCACCGTGAGATTGATTCCGAGCTGGTTCCACCCGGGAGCAAACTTTGCGGCATCACCCGGATTCGCGGCTCGCAACGCATCGATGCTCCAAACAGCGACAAGAATTCCCAGCGCGCCGCCAAGCAGAGCGACGATCGAACTCTCGGTCAGCAGTTGACGAATGATGCGCCAGCGACTCGCGCCCAAGGCTGCCCGTAACGCGATCTCTTTCTGGCGTCCACTAGCACGCGCGAGCATCAGGTTAGCGACGTTGGCGCAAGCAATCAGCAAAACAAAACCAACCGCGGCCATGCCCATCCATAAACCCAGCTCGTATTTACGCACCGTGTCGGCGACGATCGGAAAAACCGATGCACGTGAGCCCGTGTTTGTTTGGGGATACTGCTGCTCGAGCCGTGCGGCGATGTTGTCGATATCAGCCTGCGCACTTTGGACCGACGTGCCCGGTTTCAAACGTCCGACGACGTAATAAGAGTTGAACTGGCGATTGCCAACCGCTTGCGGTGTCATCGCTACGGGTGCGTAGACCTCGGCGTTCGAAGGGTAAGCGAACTTTTCGGGCATCACGCCGACGATGGTGTATGCATTGCCGGAGAGCGTGATCGTCTTGCCGAGGATGTTTGGATCGCCCCCGAAGCGTCGCTGCCACAAGTTGTGCGTGACGATGGCGACGGCGTCTTTGCCGGGTTGGTTCTCCTCTTCGGTGAAGTTCCGGCCCATGACGGGCTTGACGCCGAGCGCATCCAGAAAGTTTGCGGTGATCATGAAACCCTGAATGCGTTCGGGGGGATCGATGCCGGTGAGATTTGCACTCCACCAGCGATACAGCGCGAGTTGTTCGAACGATTGGTTCTGCGCGCGCCAGTCGACGTAGTTGGCCATCGAGACTTCGTTACGTTTCACTCCGCGGCTTGGATATGAATCCCAAACGGCGACCACGCGGTTGAGCTCGGGAAACGGCAACGGCTTGAGCAGGAGCGCGTAAACGGAACTGAAGATCGCGGTGTTGGCGCCGATGCCGAGAGCGAGTGTGACAGCAGCGATCAAGGTGAAGGACGGTCGCTTGGTGAGGTTGCGAATTGCGTAACGAACGTCGTTCAGAAAGGCGTCCATAGTTCCTCCTTACGAGTTCCGGGCCACGCAGGCACACGAGTGACGTCAACGTACATCGATCGCACTGCCGATGTCCGCTCGCTAACGGCCTATAAGAGCAACTACAGGGTTAGAAGTTTGTCGCCGTCTCGGGCTTTGAGCGCGTTCTGAGTTCAGCCTTTAGGTTGCTCTTCTCAGACAAGCTGAAGCTTGAACTCAAAACTGCATCACTACTCGCCGTCTCAGGCAGCCTGGCTTTCGCCATTGACGATCCAGCCATCTTCGAGCTGGATGATTCGGTTGCCGTAGCCCGCGTTGGTTTCCGAGTGCGTCACCTGAACGATCGTCGTCCCTTCATCATTCAGGCGTTTGAACATATCCATGATCTCTTTGCCCTGGGCTGAATGCAGGTTTCCGGTCGGCTCGTCGGCCAGGATGATTCGCGGATTCGCAACCACTGCGCGCGCGATGCCGACGAGCTGTTGTTGACCACCTGACAACTGCGTGGGAAACAAATCTTTCTTCCCCACCATTTGAAACCGATCGAGCGTGTCGCAAACGATCGACTGTCGATCTTTCTTGCTTACATCGCGATACGACAACGGCAACTCAAGGTTTTCGAAAACAGTTTGATCGTCCAGCAGGTGATAACTCTGGAAGACGAACCCGATGTTTCGATTACGCAACGCCGCACGTTTCTTCGCGTCGAGTTGATGGACCGCCGTTTCGTCGAAGTAATATTCGCCGGTCCATGAATGATCGTGCATTCCCAGGATGTGGAGCAGTGTCGACTTCCCTGCTCCTGACGGACCCATAATCGAAACGAACTCGCCCGGCTTGATGTCGATATTGACTCGGCGGAGCACGTAAGTCTTCGTCGGCCCGTGGGGGAACGCTTTTTCGACTCCCCGCAGACTGATCATGAAATGGCTCCGAATCCGCTTTCTTTCAACTCACGCTCCATGATCTCGCGGCGCTCGGCGCCCTGTTCTTCTTCGACGATCTGTCCGTCGAACAAGTGGACGATGCGATCGGCGTGCTGCGCGTAACGTGGATCGTGCGTCACCATGCAGATCGTGGCGCCGGCGCGATGCAGTTCGCGCATTAGTTCCATCACGGCTTCGCCGTTGGTGGAGTCGAGGTTTCCGGTCGGCTCGTCTGCCAGCAGGATGCTTGGCGCTCCGCCGACTGCGCGCGCTACCGCGACGCGTTGCTGCTGACCGCCGGAGAGCTGGCTCGGCAAGTGTTTCGCACGATGAGCCATGCCGACTCGTTCGAGGGCTTCAGTGCTGCGTTTCTTTCGCTCTGACGAACTCATGCCGCGATAGGTCAACGGTAGTTCGACGTTTTCGTAGACCGTGAGATCGCCGATCAGGTTGAAACTCTGAAAGATGAATCCGACCTCGCGATTGCGGATACGTGCGCGTTCGGAGAGGGAAAGGTTTTCGACCGGGTGACCGTTGAGGATGTACTCGCCGTCGGAAGGCGTATCCAACAGGCCCAGGATCGAAAGCAGGGTAGACTTGCCGCAACCAGAGGGTCCGGCAATGGAAACGTATTCACCTTGTTTGATGTCGAGGTGAATACCGGTGAGCGCGTGCGTCTCGACCTCGTCCGTTTCAAACACTTTCTTGACGTCGGCAAGGTGGATTAGGGGCTGCCCGTTGGAACTCATAGTTCGCTCCTTGAGATTTTTGTTTTAAGTCTTCCTAAACTTGAACACCGCAAACTCGCTTTGTGTGGCGGCTTTGCGTCAAAACCTTTCATTCACACCGGGCTTCAGCCCGGTGAAAACACGCACACATTGTTGAGAAACCGTTTTTAACGGTTTCCTCACCGCAGGCGAACGCGGTTATAACTGTCTTGCGCTGAAGTGTCGGAGATGATTACGCGATCTCCTTCTTTCAGCCCTTCCATTATCTCTACTGTGCTGACTGAGTTACGCCCGAGTCTTACCGGTGTGCGCACTGCTTCAGTGCCGTCAGCCGTCAGTACAAACATACCGATCGTCTGATTTGCCTGACCAAACGCCGGCCGACCCAGCTTCAACACATCTTTAAGCCGCTCGAGTTCGATTGTTCCATCGACGCTGAGATCGGGACGCGCGCTTGGCGGTAGCGGTCCGGCCAGCGAAGCATCCACTTCGAAGGTGCCTTCGCGCGCCGCCGGATCGATACGTGAAACCGTGCCTTGAATGATGCCATTGCGCGTATCGACCAGGACTGTCTGCCCGATGCGGACGTCTTTAATCGTCGTCTCCGGAATTCTCAGCACCGCTTTCAACGAAGCCGGGTCGGCAACGCGCGCGATGTTCACGCCGGGCTGTACCTGCTGGCCGACCTGCACGGACACAACCTGCAACACGCCGGCAGTTCCGGCTCGCACTTTCAACGCATCGACCTGGTCGCGTCTGAGTTTGGACATCGCCTGCAATTGCGACAGGCGTGAAGCTGCAGCATTGAGTTGGGCTTGGGTCGACTTTGAATTAACGGCGAGTCGTTCCTGTTCCACCTTGAGCCGATTGGCCAGGTCCTGAACCGCGACGCGCGAGATCTTCAAAACGAGATCCGCCACGAGTCCCTGTTTAGCGAGCACTTCGTCAGCGTCAAGCTGTAGTTTCGCTGAGCTGTATTGCGAATTGATCGTCGCAATCGCAGATTTCTGCGTCATGGTGTCGCTTTCGAGCTTCACGCGCAGGTTCTCTGCATCAGCTTGGGCGGCTTTCACCTGAAACTCCGCATCGATCGCCTGTTGTTCCATTTGCGGATTGGAGAGCTCGGCGATCACGGTTGACGCGTCGACCTGTGCGCCGGCCTGGACGGGAATTGTTTCCACGCGTCCTTCTGCCGGCGCCGGCACCCAGCGCGTCACTTCGGGCACCAGCGTCCCGTTACCTCTCACGTCACGCACCATTTCACCGCGCTTCACGGTATCGATCACCGTTGTCGATTGATCGATTGCGGGCGCGGCGGGTTTGAGTTTGGTGAGGCCATAAGTGATGCCGCCAATGGCGATAACGCCGACGACGATCAAAATGACAGTGCGGATTTTCTTTTTGAGCTTGGATTTAGGGGGTCGCTTGATGTCCATGATGCTTCTACTTCATAGAAATTTTTGGAGAGCTGTACTAGCCAGTTTGAGAGAGCGGCGATTCGCGCGCGAAGTGAACGGAGCCTATCCTTCAGCTTTGAAACTTCGAACGCAACTATACAGTTCTCCGAGTTGGCGGTAAACAATACCCGTGCCAAGTTGAAAAGTGAAGCTTTTGCAGGAGAAACGCGGTGGTCCGACACTTGAAGATCCGCCGAGACGTTTCGCTCGCGGGACTCGCCAATCCCACTTTCGAGATCGATGTTTACGCGATTTTGTGCAGCAAGTTCGAGTAGATGAATGAGGGGCCATTACCTGAGGCATCTTGTTAATTCTGTAAATCCTGTCTCTGAACCGAGGCCACATGTTTTCGACAAACATAAAACGGCTCGTCACTGGTTCCGAACTTTGCGGCTTCTCGCGCCGGCACGATGAAGTCGACTTTCTTTACCTTAAAGCCACTGTCCTCGAGTTTGGTAACGAAATCATCTCCGTAGATGCGCCAGTGACCCGACTCCTTGGGATCTGCAAAACCATACTCAAGCGTCGCAGCCGCATCAGTCATGGGCACTGAAACAACGAGCTCACCCGTGTCCGGCCGCAAGATACGATTCAGTTCCCTCATCGCCGCCGCATCATCTTCTATATGTTCGAGCACCTGATGACACCAGACGAGATCCGCGGCATTGGTAGTCAACGCCAACTGTTGCAGGTCAACCTGCGCGTCGACATCTCTGGTGGTTTCATAATCGACCCGAAACACATGCAAGTCTTTCGTGTTCCGCCAAACCTCATCGAACGCACGTTCAGGTGCAAAGATCACGGCCACGCCGGTCTTCTCGTTCAGCTTGTATTCTCGCGTAAGCCACAGGAAGTACTGCCGGTGTTTGGGATGACTGTCACACCGCGGACAGGCAGCATTACGAACCGTGTACCCGACTTCAATGTAATCGTAGAATTTTCTTCCTGACCATCCACAACAGGGACACGACAGAGTCGGTGGCAGCAATTTGTTGGCGAGGTCGACCAGAATGCGTGAACTGGCCACACGAAAGAGCAGGACCGTTGCGGTAACGAGTCCGAATTGCCGCAGTTGATCTCGATACCAACCTAACATGGCGCTGACTGCCGAACTTGCTGACGCCACGGGGGAAATCGCGATTATTCAGTTATTCGTTTTGCTGAGTGAGGTCGGCGAGGCCAAACTCAACATCTCAATATGCGGGTGGCCGCACCTTATGACAATTGGACATTCATGTCAATGAAACGCTTGAGTCTTTTCACCATCGAACAGCCGATCTAACAACAGCACCAAACACACAGCAATCGACAGTGCGATGCCGAGATCGCTCGGTGTCCCATAGTAGAGGTAGGCAAAGTGTTTGACCTCGGGATGGGCTAACACTTTTACGCCCGCAAAGTCTTCGAAGTTGAGGAAAGTGCGGTAAGACTCGGCCCACCAAAAAACGTAACCGGCAAGAGCTATCGCCGATCCGATACTCGCGACAAGTCTGCTGCGAGTTGTTCTCTTGAACACGGTAAGCGTAGCGACTAACAGAGCTGCCATGATGAAAAACCGAGGATAAAAAGGTGGCGGCCGTCCAATATAGCAGACTGTGATCGTGAACCCGTCAACAGTCCGGCTTCCGGCTGCCTGCGCAGCGGCTATTGTCTCAGAAAGAGTCTGGAAAAAATTAAGTACGGCCACTATGCAAGTGGCAAGCAGCAGGTAGGCAAACCAATCTGCTTCCGAATAAACCCGCAAGCATCGTTCGCGTAACCGCATGCTGCCTTAGACAGCGTGAGTCGTTGAAATGTTCCTGATGATCTTAACGTAGTTCCCTGTTCCCGTTTGAGAGCGGGCGTAAGCGCTCGAGGATGATTGTGCGGGCGACGGCAATGGCGTGAACTGCACGAATCTTCTTACCTTCCTGGTAAGTACGTCCGAAGTAACTAATCGGCACTTCGTAAATTGCTTTCGCTGTTCGGGCCAGACGGCTCAAAATTTCGGCGTGCTGCTCCCAACCTGAGGTCTTCAACTCGTCTGTCTCAATGAGCTCTTTTCTGAACAGTACATAACACGTGTAGATGTCGGTGAAGGTCGTGTTATGCATTACATTGAAGAGTAGCGTCAGACACGAGTTTCCCACTTTATGCCAGAAGTAATGCACACGTGTAACCGGCGACGCGACGAGTCTGCTGCCCAACACTACATCGGCGTCATGCGAAAGCACTGGTCCAAAAAGCCGCACATAATCAGCCGGGTCGTATTCAAGGTCCGCGTCCTGAAACAACACGTATTCACCGGTCGCCTGTCGCAGACCATCGCGTACCGCGGCTCCCTTGCCGCCATTTTTCGGCCGCTTGATTAGCTGGTTGTAAAGTTCCGGACGGCTTTCAAGGCGCGAAACAGTTGAATCTTTCGACGCATCATCCACTACGACGATCTCAAGTTCCACACCATCCACGTTTTGGGCGCGGACACGCTCCAGCAGCTTTATGATGGTCTGTTCTTCGTTGTAAACGGGGACGAGGACGGTTACTGAGACCATTCCGTGATGAGTGACTCCTTATGAACCCAATTGTGCTGTTGCGAGGTCTAAGGACCCTAGCAACATCAAGAATTTTAGCGTAGCATGCCGGGGTTATGAGCGAAATTGGAGCGGCACGCTATGAAGTAACCATGCGGAAGAACAAAGAGCGCCTCTGCTTTGTGATTCCCCCTTCAGTCTTCCTGCTCGATGAACGAGTATTCATGACACTCGGCATTCTTCGCGTGGCGGCTGTTGTCGAAGAAAGTGGTTACCCGCTGGACATGCTGGATCTCTCGGGCATCCAAAACTACGTCGATGTCATGCGCGATTACTTGAATGGACACGATACCACGACATTCTGCCTGACAGCTACGACCCCTCAAATGCCGGCGGTGTGCACCATCGCCGATGTGATTCGACAGCAGCGGCCGAACGCACGCCTGATACTCGGTGGTCCTCACGTTACCCTGGTGAATGCCGCGTACAAGCAGGAGTTAAAAAATGGAAAGCCGAAGCGCGCTCACCATGCTTTTGCGAATCTTGCCAACGCGTTTGACACATTGGTTGCCGGCGATGGAGAGGAAGCTATTTTCGAAGCACTGCGACCGGAGGCGCCGCAACTCGTAGATGCAGATATACCGAGTTCTCAACTATTCCTGACGAATAGCCGGCTAGCTGAGCTACCGACTCCCGCGCGTCATCTTGTAGACGTCGATAGCTACCGCTACTACATTGAAGGTGAACGCGCGCTAAGCCTCATCGCACAACTTGGGTGTCCATTCTCGTGTGGATTCTGCGGCGGTCGAAAATCACCTTCACTGCGCCGCATCAGAATGCGATCGCATGAGAGCGTACTGGCAGAAATCAACCAGCTACATACGGACTACGGTGTCAAGGCGTTCATGCTTTACGACGACGAGCTCAACGTAAACCGCGGCATGGTCGAACTAATGCATGGGTTGAGCGATCTGCAAGAAAGTCTGGGCGTTGAGTTTCAGCTACGAGGCTTCATCAAGTCAGAATTGTTCAACGACGAGCAGGCGGAAGCGATGCACCGCGCGGGTTTCCGTTGGATCCTTACGGGATTTGAGTCTGGGTCTCCACGCATTCTGCGCAACATCAACAAGAAAGCATCCCGCGAAGACAACACGCGCTGCGTCGAAATCGCGCGCCGTCATGGGCTTAAAGTTAAAGCACTCATGTCTCTCGGACACCCTGGTGAGTCGCCGGAGACAGTGGCGGATACGCGTGACTGGTTGCTGGAAGTGAAACCTGATGATTTTGACGTTACCATCATCACCACTTACCCAGGCACTCCGTACTATGACGATGCTGAGCCTCACGTGGAACTACCAAACGTGTGGACCTATACCTTCCAAGGGGATCGGCTACACGCGTATGAAGTCGACTACACGCAGGTCGCTGATTATTACAAGGGTGATCCGGATGGCGGGTACCGTGCTTACGTGTTCACCGATTTTCTAAGCTCGGAGGATCTGGTTCGGCTGAGGGACGAGGTTGAAGCCGGTGTCAGGGAAACGCTGAATATTCCGTTCAACGCAAGTCGACCGGCACAACAATACGAACACTCGATGGGACAACTCCATTTGCCGACGAATATCCTGCGCACGTCTGCAGAGTTAGAAGGCTCCCTCGGTTGAAGCGGCTTTGCCCGATAAGTCTCTCAAAACGCTGACATCTCGTGCAGTTCTGAACTTTTCGCTCGGAGAGTAGTGCTACTCACGCGGCGTTGGCTTCCACGCCGGCACCTTCTCAACGTACTTATCGCCTTCGGTAGCAGCGAGTACGATCCGGCCTAATAAAACCTCAACCGAGATGCCAAGGGTGTCGGCCCACTCTTCCAGCAGTTCGATGTGGTCTGGTGTGAAGTCTGAATCATCTACAGCGAGCATGAGATCGAAGTAACGGGGCATCACCTCCCCCCCTTCACAGAAGCAGTGACGCCCCCGCCCCGCCCTCTGGGCTATGCGAGGCTACGATTTGGTTTATATCTGCCGTCGAATAGGCGTCGCAAGATTGTGCTCAGGATGACCCGCTTTTGTTTTTACCACCGTTGTAGTATCGCCAGAGACACACTTCTCCCTCTCCCGCGAACGAGAGTATTTCAATTAAGGGACCGTTCAATACGGCTAACGAGGCCAGGTAATGATCGTTAGGATGACCGTTTGCAAAAGGCTCGGCCCTTGTGTGGCTCCGGGCGCAGCCGGCGGCGGGCTCACCACGCCAACTGTAGGTACGTCACCGGCCAAAGCCGAGACGGCTAGAGCACAGGTCAGGATTAGCGCAATACCGAGTCGTTTCATGGAGTTTCTCCTGTTTGAGAATTACCAGAAATCTGGCATCGCGAGATACCAGAAATGTGGCATCGGCAAATAAACAATAACGAAACATTCCT
Source organism: Pyrinomonadaceae bacterium (assembly GCA_035279345.1). Classification (GTDB taxonomy): domain Bacteria; phylum Acidobacteriota; class Blastocatellia; order Pyrinomonadales; family Pyrinomonadaceae; genus PSRF01. The sequence continues at coordinate 24,310 of DATEHX010000415.1, forward strand.
TGCAAGGTGATGGCATAGCGCACTACTATCCCGTTCGCAGTCACTTTTCCTCCCAATCAATCGAAAGGCTTTTACGTCCATGCGATCCACTCTGGAGAGGCTGGAATCCTCGCACCTTACGCTCAACGAAAGCGCATGGCTCAGGTGCCAAGCTGCTTTAGAACTCAAGGACAAAGGCGACTACGAAGGCGCGCAGGAGGTAATGCGTCCCTTATGGACACACTTTGGGGACCGGCCTAAAGTTGACGGATTGAATCCGGCGATGACGGCCGAAGTTCTACTTCACGTTGGCATTCTCACGCGATGGATCGGCAGCAAGAATCAGGTCAGCGATGCACAAGACATAGCGAAGGATTTAATCAGCGAGAGCATTACGTTGTTTGAGTCATTAGGTGACGTGATACGCGTTGCGGCAGCGCGGGCTGAATTGGCCTTTTGCTATTGGTGGGCTGGTGCGTTGGACGAAGCACGGATCATGCTCACGGAAGCACTACGACGAATCACGACTGAGGGAAACACGCGAGCGAACGCGCTCATTTTCTTGGCTGTCGTGGAATGGTCTGCGTCACGTTACAGTCACTCGCTAAAACTTCTGACCGAGAACGCCTCTCTATTCAGGAAGATTCCGAATCACACGCTCAAAGGAACCTACCACAATCAGGTAGCGATGGTGCTCCGCAAGTTAGTAACGATAGAGAACAGAGCGGAATATTTTCCTCGGATTATCAGGGAGTACGAAGAAGCAGATCATCATTTCACGTTAGCTCACAACACCCTCTACCGCGCTGATGTAAAAAACAACGTCGGGAATGTGCTGCGCCAGATGCGCCGCTTTAAAGAAGCGCACAAGTACATACAGGAAGCACGACGCCTTGCAGCGCTTCTCAAAGACAAGGCCCTAGTGGCTCAATTCGATGACACGCGAGCACAACTTCTCACTGACGAAGGGCGGTTTGAAGAGGCTGAAACCGTAGCGCGCGGTTCGGTTTCGAGTTTGAAAAAGAGTGGTCATCAAATCCTGTTAGTTGACAGTCTAATCACTCATGGGATTGCGTTAGCGAGACTCGGCAGAAAGGAGCAGGCGCAATTCACTTTTCAGAATGCTATTGAGTTGGCTCATGAAGCCAACGCGCTGAATAAGGCAGGAATTGCAGCGCTCACCTTGATCGAGGAAGTAGACGATCTCAAGCCGGATCTTTTAGCTGTCGCGTACGAACGGGCAAGTGAATGGCTAACGAATTGTTATAACCAGGGATTGTTACTGAGGTTCAAAATAGTCGGAATAAAACTGGCTAATGAGTTACGCCGCGGTCCAACTACTGAAAACGTAGCTGTACTATTTAATAGACCAATTCACTTGCCCGATGAAACTCTGAAGTTCGAGCGGGACTTGATTAGTAACGCACTGGCGAAAGCAAATCGACGCGTTACGCACGCGGCAAAGCTATTGGGGATTCGGTATCAAACGCTGGCGTCGATCATAGAGTCACGGCATCCCGACCTACTTAAAGAGCGTACTCCTGTGTACCGCCGTGAACGCCGGGAGACACGGAAAGTAAATCACTTCGAAAATCGACAGGATTCACAGAATTAACAAGATTGCTTCAAAAAAACCCATCTTGTCCATTCTGCAAATCTTGTCAAAGACTTTTAGGGCACCGGTTGAAGCGATTCACTGTTAGTTCCCGAACTTGAAGAAGACGAGGTTCCCTTCACGGTTCGTAATGGGCTGTACTCCCAGCGTCGTGCTTAATTCACGTGTGAGCTTCGCTCCCCGGTCTTCATACCCATCCAGGTTCAGATAGATTCCCGAGAACCCTGCCGCGCGAACATTATTCACCAACTCCGGTACCGGTTGAATGGCCACAGCCTGTTGCCATCTATCCTCTTTTTCACCAAGCGGAGCGCCATAGCTCCAACGCAGAGTTTTTGAATGAAGGTAAGCCTTATAGTGATCGTAAGGCTTCATCTGGTACAGCGGCGGACTTTCAGGAAAAGGCATGTACGGCAACTGAAAGACCATTGCCCCCGGCGGCAATGAGGCTTCGATCCGGCCCACGAAATCCGTATCACTATCGTATTCGCGTTTGATCTTTTCATACTCCGGAACAAAGAAGAAGATCGTGCTGGTTTGGTCCCACACACCTATGGCGAGAACTACGGCGAGACCCACGCAGTAAACGATGGGCAGCCGCGGCGCCGGCAGTCTTTTAAACAGTTCGTCGAGCAGCCACGCAATCACAACCGCCGAAAAGAAAGCGATAAAGACCGAGATTCGCGTGTAGGCCCTGATCTGCGGTGAGATCAAAAGGTTGAAAAGAACACCGAAGCCACCGATCGTTCCCAGGAGAACCGCCGCGATATTCAAGGCGCTTATTGCCTGAATAAATTCCGGCAGCTTCCGCCTGTAAAAGATTGCCCCAATGAGAACGAGGAATCCGATGCTGCCGAAGAATCCCAACGACGAAGTGTCGTTTTCGTTGATCAGTGGTCCAAGGTTGTAACGGGCCTTCAACGCCGCGAGCTTCTCATTGCGGTGACCACCAATCGGCAACAGCAACTGCGTGATTTTCAGACCCATGATCTCGGCATCGCCCACGCTTCGAGCACCCATCGAGGCAGCACCATGTGTGCGTTGATAGATGATCGAGGGTAGATGATTGATCACGAGGGTACCGGCCGCGACTCCAGTCAACACCACGGCCGCCACGAGCGGTGCAACACTACGCCGGTTCGCCCACGCAAATAAGCCCGCAACAACCAGCAGGAAACAGAAAAAGAAGGGATAGTAAACGCCGCTCGACCCGGCAATGATACAGATCACAATACTGGCGATTGCCTTCGGACCCTTCAACCGCTCCTCAAGACAAATCCAGACGGCGACGAGCACCATCAACGGGACCAAATAGTATGCGGCCATCATCAGGTGATAGCTCTGGAAAAAGTGGTAGGGCAGAAACGTGTAAAGCAAACTCGCTACCAGTGCCGCACCGAATGAAAACTTGAACGACCTGAGGAAGTAGAACGACGTGATCGCCGTGAGCGGGAAAGTAAGTAAGAAAAAGAGATTCAATACGAGCGCATGGTTCGACGTGAAAAGGGAGATGAGCTTGACCACAACCCAATGAAAATTTTCGATCGCCGGATATGCTTCGTAGTGCATTCCCCCGGGAGCGCCCAACGATTCGTTGTGAAGCCACCAGCCATGCTCGATCGTGCCTTTCGTGGCGATGCTGTAGAACAGCGAGTCGACGAAATACTGAAACGGCACTTTGAAGTCGGCCCGCCATAACTGCATCACCCAGGTCAGAATCAACACACAAAGGACAACGACCAGTGCGTACTGGCCGAACGTTTTGAGACGATTGTTTGACAAGGTGATGCTGTGCAGAAGTTAACCCGTCGTCGTTACTTTATGACTCGTCGGAGTATGCAGGCTGAGACGCGTACGCATGCGCTGTTGCCACTTACTGCGTTCGCCGTCTTCTGATTCGATCTGCGCCAACGCGGCGCTGAGAGACTCGCCGCCCAATTGCCTCATCTTTAGATACAACAACGCCGGCACGATCGAGATCAACGGGACCACAAAAATATTTATTAGTCCGACTGCCTGTTGATATAGCTGGCTACTTAAAGACGCACGAGGAAGGTTGACCCCGATCTTGATCCGCCCGACGAGAAAACTGACGGTCATCGGAATGACAATCTGGATGATCGAAACGATAACGATCGTACGCCACGAGCGCGACGCGAGCTCACGCGCGCGCTTCATCGCCGCTTTCCCGGCCAAACCTTCCATCAGCACCACGGGCGCGTAAAGTGAGTAACGGATCACCGTGATTACGCCGGGAATAACGAACAACAAAAACCCCAAAAAAATCTTCAGCGTCACCCGAATCACTGTTCTGAAAAACGGACGCCAGCGCTTTTTCAATACGCCAAACGCCACGCGGAGTTCGACCGGCCGCAAAGGTGCAGCCGTTAGTTGCGTAACGATGATCGCGGTCATGCCCGAAATCACCGAGCTTGAAACCATGTAAGCCAGGACATGCACCAAAGCGACGATCACCGTTCCTAAGGCCACCGCGATTCTCGTCCCGCGCCCGCTATTGCGCGAGTAGTATTCGACGATCTGTAGTGTGCTCATCAGGATCGTGGTGACGAATACCGGAATGTGAGCGATGAGACTCAGTTTGAGAAACTTCGGAAAGTATTCGCTGTAAAGTGCAAACGCGCGGCGATACAAAGCACCAATGCCTTCACTCTGTCCGCGCAACGAACTCCCGAGCGCAAAAGCCGTCGCCGGACGCTGCGCCGGATCCTTCGCCAGCGCTGACATCACCACACCAGCAACTCGCTTCGGAATTTTTTCGCCACGTTCACGCAGGTGACGCGGCGACTCCTGCCGGTGCGCGCGCATCACTGCCGAAGTGTTGCCGGAGAACGGCGGTTCACCCGCAAGCATTTGATAAGCGATAACGCCGAGACTGTAGATGTCTGAGCGCATATCGATCTTGTCGCCACTGCATTGTTCCGGCGACATGTAAAGCGGCGTGCCCATGATCGCGCCGACGCGCGTGAGTGCAGCGCTCGGCGCAGTGGTCGCACCGTGCTGATTTCCGCCGCCGGTTGTTTCGCTAAAGAGCAACGTTCCGTCTTCGTCTTCGTCGCTCTCCTGATGCGTTAGCTGCCTCGTAAGGTTAGCTGATTGCATCAGTGTCTTTACTTCCAGATCCGAATGCGCACGCATCTCCGAGACGTTGTCGATGATCGTGGCGGCTGGTGCTTCTTCTTCGGCCGGCGCTTCTGACGTCGGTCCGAGTTTCGCGATGCCGAAATCGAGCACCTTGACGCGATAACCGCCGAGACGATTCGGTTCCAGCCAGATGTTGTCTGGCTTCAAGTCGCGGTGAATGATGCCCTGATGATGCGCTTCGTAAACGGCGGAACAAACCTGTTCCATGATGTCGGCGACCCACTCGAGCGGCAGGCGTTTCTCTTCCGCGAGCACGTCGCCGAGCGTGCAGCCGTCGAGATACTCCATCACGAGGTAAGCAACCTGGCCTTCGTTCACGCGCGCGAAACCGAAGTCGGTAACGTCAACCACGTTCGGATGGCGCAAACGTCCCGCGGCGCGCGCCTCGCGTTTGAAGCGTTCGACAAACTCGTTGTTACGCATGAACTGCGGCGAGATCAGTTTGAGCGCGACGTAACGTTCCGTGCCGAGGTGTGTGGCAAGGTACACGGCGCCCATGCCACCTTGTCCGAGGAGTTGTTCGAGGCGGTATTTATCGTCGAGCACCTGGCCGACGTAATGTTCCAGTCCGGGCATGAGGTGCTAATCCTACCACTGATCCATGCCGATAGGCTGGCCGTCCGGAGGAGGTTGTGGGGTCGTGAGATTCATCTTCTTTGGATCTTCCTGAAAGCGTTTGATCTGGTCGAAACTGTAAAAAAGAAACGCGCGCTGGTTTTCGTCTGTCGTCAGGCGCCGCTGCGTGTTGAGCCAGGTCTTCAACTGTTCGAGTTTCCACGACGCAATCGCGCGTACCTGGTTCGAAGCACGATCGTTCGCGGCAAGCGACATGAGATTCGTTAACACGACCATGTTGACTGTGTGCTGAATCTCACCGGCGTAACCACTCGCCACGGGCGCTTTCCACGTCGCCGCGAAAATGCGATCGATAACTTCATCCAAACCCGGATTGCGAGGGTCGCGCGCGTGAAACTGGACGAGACGCGCGGCCCGCTCCTGATTGAACAAAAAACCGCTGACGTGATCCGCGATCGCTTCGGCAGGCGCAAACGCGTCGAACACCGGCTGCGTGCGGATGCGAAAGTTCTCACGCCCTCGGGGATAGCCCGCAGGTCGTGGTGGAATCAAACGCAGCAACGTTTCCGGCACTGCGAGCGATTCTGGTTTTAGTGTGTCGAGTACCGCTGCGAGCGCGCGTCGTTGTTCTTCCGGGGCGACGATCCGCGGATTACGATCGCCTTTGCCTTTCACACTGAACGTGTAGTCCTGGCCGCCGATCACTTTCGCCGCCGCTTCGACCTGGTAGCGGTGATACATGTAGATCGGCACCAGCACTTCTTCGATCGTCGCGAGTGGCGCGCCTTCACGAATGTTGTTCTCGCCGAAACGCTTTAACGCCGCCGCACGCACCTTCATCACGTTGCCGAGTTCGTCGACGGCGTTGCGGCCGTTGTCCCAAAGATGGGCCACCGAACTCGAACTGCCTTCGGCGCGTGCGTCCTGATCGGTCAGATACATCAGACCGCGGGCAAATGCGGCGCTCAACGTATTGTCGAGTTCTCGCGGTTCATTTGTGCCAAGCGCGAAGTCCTGATAACCGTAAGCAATCGCGACCCTGTCCCACTCGCCGATCCCTTTTGCGTAAGCGTCTGAAAGATCGGGCACCCCGTCAGGACCGAGCTTCGCCCACGGCGCTGGATAATCCATCACCGACGATCGCCCGACGGGACTCGCCGCGTAGTTGTGTTGCAGTCCCAACGTGTGGCCGACTTCGTGCGCCGAGAGTTGCCGCAAACGCGCAAGCACCATCTCCATCAACTTCGGCGACGCGGTGTTTGTGTTGTTGTAAGGCGCGAGCAAGCCTTCCGCGATCAACAGATCCTGTCGATCGCGCAACGAACCGAGCGAAACGCGTCCTTGAATAATCTCGCCCGTGCGCGGATCGGTTAGTGAGTTGCCGTACGACCAACCGCGCGTTGAACGATGCACCCACTGAATAACGTTGTAACGCACGTCCATCGGATCGACGTCCGGCGGCATTACTTCCACGCGAAATGCATCCTTGTAACCGATCGCTTCGAATGCCTGGTTCCACCAACGCGCGCCTTCGAGCAACGCCGAACGTACCGGCTCCGGCGCGCCGCGATCGACGTAGTAAACGATCGGTTCAACTGCTTCACTCACACGCGCCGATGGATCTTTCTTCTGCAAACGATGCCGCGCAATGTAGCGCTTGGTTATCTGATCCTCGATCGGCGTCGCGAAGTCCATGTACTCGATGCCGTAAAAACCGGCACGCGGATCGAACACGCGTGGTTTGAAACCCGGTTCGGGTAACTGCACGAATGAAATCCGCTCACGAACGGTGATCGCTTCCGCCACCGGCACGACACGCCGCGTGAGTTGGCCGGTTGGTTCACCGGTGAACGTCAACGTGGTTTCGACTTCCGTGTTACGCGGAAAGTTTTTTGTGTTGGGCAGATAGAACGCACTGCGAGTCGGATCGAGGCGGTAAGTTCCCTGCTGGTTCCGTTGCAGTGTGTTGGTGACCTGATGAACGTCGCGCAGGTAGAAGTTCGTGGCGTCCACGAGCACACGTCCGTTTTCTTCAGCCGCGACTTCGAAGCCCCAGAGAGTCGATTCCGCGAATGCGTCGCGCACCGCGAGACGTTCGTCCGCGTTGTTTGAAGTCGCGCGGAAGGAATAGTTTGGAGCCACGAGCAGGACGCGTGGTCCAGTGCGGTCGAAGCGTACGATCGAGCTGCTGCCGAGTTGACCGCGATCGAGGCCGATGTCGTTCGAGCCGATGCCGGCGGGCAGTGATTCGACGTAGAGAAACTCGGAGTTCCACTTGTCGATCTCCAACCAGATCTTGCCCGCCTTCGCATCCCAGTAGAAGGTGAAGAACCCGGGAAACTTCTCCATCCCCTTCACCTTGTCCGCGATCGTTTGCGAGTAAGCAGCCACGGACGAACACAGAAAGAGCACGGACAGAAGAAGGATTTTTGTTCGCTTCATGGCTGATCTTTCCATTCAGGTACACGTCCGGGTGTCCAGGGGGCGCCGGCCGCTTCGAGTTGTTTTTCCAAACGCGCCAGATCGACGTCGATCAGTTGGCGCAGTTGGGCCAGCACGCTTTCGAAATCCTGCGCGGCGGCCGTGTATTGGTTCTGCTGCGTTTGCGTCGGACGCGCCGTGGACATGCGCTGCGCGCCGACAACGTAACCGACACGATCGTTGATCGACGGCGGCGTATTCATGTTGCGTTGTCGCGCGGCGGAATCACCACTCAACACCCGAAGGATTTCGTTATTGCGCTTCTCCAGCGCCATCGCGTCTTCGTACACACGATTCGGCAGCGATGGTGTCTCCGCGATCGCACGTTTGATCGCGGTGAGCCGCGGCCTGAGCGCATTCGCCGCCTGCGTCGCACCATTCACCGCGCGTTGCAACCGCGCCGCTTTCTGCTGAAATTCAACCAGCGCCGTGCGATCGGCAGACGACATGTTCTCCTGTCCTTCGACCACAACCTGAAACTCCTGTGGTGGTCCAATCGGCGTCAGCACACCATCGACTCGCC